>DASRTK010000077.1:0-22995 GCA_035655975.1 Rudaea sp. | reverse complement strand
TGGCCGGCGTTTCGACCGACGAACTGCTCGTGCGCCACTGCGTGCGCGGCGGCAAGCGCTCGTCTTCGGCGGCTGCCGCGGAATACGCGAGCAGGCACGCTGCCGCGAGCAACAGGTTGCGCGCCAGTTGCAGCACGGACTTTGGATGACGCATCCGGCGGAAGGCGAGGTGGCCGCTAACGGCCGAACAACGACTTGCGCAGTCGCGCCAACAGGCCGACGTTTACCGGTTCGGTGTAGCGCGATTCGCGCTTTTCGGTCTCGAGGGCGTGGACCGCCTCGTAGGCGTTGATGACGTCGAACACCTCGCTCATCGGCGCGCCGCTGACGGCTGCAATTTCATTGAGCTTGGCCATGTCGCGCATGACGTTGCCGATGCGCGCATGGCTGGCTTGGTCCGCCTCGATTTGCACGCCTTCCTTGAGCTTGTAGCGGCCGCCGGGATCCAAATGCGAGGCAAGGCGTCCGCCCGAGCGCACCAGGGTTGCGAGCCAAATCAGCCGCGAATACGGTTGTGCCGGCTGTTCGCTGCGAGTGCGCGCGAGTTCCGTCGTCGTCAGTGCATGCCATTCGCGCGCCGGCAAGGCCTGCTTGCAATAGGGCATCAGCGCGCCCAGTGCGTTGGCCGGGCTGTGATAGACGCGCCCCTTCGGATCCAGTGTGAGCGGCGGCGAGCCGATCAGCGTGATCGTCGCCGGACCACCGAGCAGGTTGCCACGCAGGTAGTCGCGCAGGGAATTCGGCGAGTGCGCCGGCGCCGCCTCGAGCACTGCCGGTGTGGACAGATTGATTTCGCCCGTGCGGTCGGGTTTGCGCAGGCCCGCGGCTGAATCGGCCACGCGTTTTTCACGCCGCGCCGTGACCCGGCTGCTCGCTTCGATGGTTGTGTCCTCTTTCAACTCGAGCAGTGCCGAGACTGGCTTGGCCGCATCGGTGTCCGTCTTGATCAGGTCGTCGAGGCCCTGCGCGGGTTTGGCTTCGCGCTGCTCGCCACTCTCCAGATGCAGCTCGACCTCCTCGATCTCCTCTGCACTGGGAACCAGGTCGTTGAACTCATAGAAACCTTCCCTGGCCGGCACGAACGAAGCGCTGGCTTCGATCTCCGTGGCGGTGGCTACTTCGTTGAACAGTTCCGCGACGACTTCCAGCTTCATCGGCCGCGGCAGGCGCAGTTCGCCCTCCTGCAACGACTCCGTGGCGCTATACACGGCGCATCGGCGGCCGCTTCCGCGGGCGCGGCTGCGCGCCATCTGGCCGGCGAACGCGGTCGGATCGACGACGACCAGATCGGCCTGGTCTTCGTTGCCCCAGTGCCACCGATGGGCGAGATGGTCGAGCGCGGCGCGTCGCAGCAGCAGGCGCAGATGGGCTTCATCCTCGTCGCTGAGGCCGTGGACAACCAGGTACTTGTCGCTGGTCACGGATCGCTATCCTTAGGCGTTCGCCAGAGCATTGCCGTTAGCGCTTGATGTTACTGCAAAAACAGCGCGGAAGGGATGCTGACGCCTGCCTGACGGGAACCAAGCGCTTCCCGCGAGGCATTCCGGGAGGACTATAGCTCAGCCCGGGATGACCTCCGCAAGCGGCGCATGCATCGTTCGCTCGGCCGACGCCGCGTCGATGGGTCCCGTGCGCGTTTCATCCTGGCGCGACTGCTGCTGCATCGCCCACAGCGCGGCGTAGCGGCCTGCCTGTTCGAGCAACTGGCGGTGCGTGCCGCGTTCGACGATGCGGCCGTGGTCGAGGACGATGATCTCGTCGGCGTCGATGACCGTGGACAGCCGGTGCGCGATGATCAGCGTCGTACGGTCGCGCGCGATTTCCGACAGTTCGGCCTGGATCGTCTTTTCAGTACGTGTGTCCAGAGCGCTCGTCGCCTCGTCGAAGACGAGGATGGCCGGCCGCTTGAGCAACGTCCGCGCGATCGCGACGCGCTGCTTCTCGCCGCCGGACAGTTTCAGGCCACGCTCGCCGACACCGGTCTCATAGCCGTTCGGCAGGCTTTCGATGAACGAGTGGATGTGCGCGGCTTTCGCCGCCGCGACGATTTCCTCGCGTGTTGCCGCCGGCCGGCCATAGGCGATGTTGTAGTAGATCGTGTCGTTGAACAGCACGGTGTCCTGCGGAACGATGCCGATCGCCGCGCGCAGCGAGTCCTGCGTCACCGCGCGGATGTCCTGGCCGTCGATGCGGATGCCGCCGGCACTGACGTCGTAGAAGCGGTACAGCAGGCGCGCGAGCGTCGACTTTCCCGCGCCGGTCGTGCCGACGACGGCTACGGTCTTGCCCGGCGGGATGGAGAAATCCACGTCGTGCAGAATGGCTCGTTCCGGATCGTAGTTGAACGAAACATGTTCGAAACGCACCTCGCCGCCGCGCGCGACAAGCGCTTGCGCGTCGGGGGCGTCGCGGATTTCCTGCGGCTGGTCGAGCAGCGCGAACATGCGCTCGATGTTTGTCAGGCCCTGCTTGACCTCGCGGTAGACCACGCCGAGGTAGTTCAGCGGAATAGACAGCTGGATCAGGAACGCGTTGACCAGCACAAGGTCGCCGAGAGTCAGCGTGCCTGCCACGACTCCCGCCGCGGCGCGCCAGAGCAGCAAGGTCAGGCCGAGCGCGACGATGCATGACTGGCCGATGTTCAACACGGCAAGCGTCTTCAGACTCTTGACTGTCGCTTCCTCGTATTGCTTCAGCGCGAAATCGAAACGGCCGAGTTCGTGGCGTTCGTTGCCGAAATACTTGACCGTCTCATAGTTCAGCAGAGAGTCGACCGAACGCGCGTTGGCTTCGGTGTCGGCTTCGTTCTTCGCGCGGTAATAACGCAGGCGCCATTCGGTGATCGAAAACGTGAACGCGATGTAGGCGATCAGCGTCGCGATCGTGATCACCGCGAACCACACGTCGTAGTGCACGATCAGGATCGTCGAGACGATGGCGATTTCGAACAGGGTCGGCAGTATCGTGTAGATCGTCCAGTCGAGCAGATCGGCGATCGATACCATGCCGCGCTCGACGTCGCGCGCGACGCCGCCGGTGCGGCGATCGAGGTGAAACCGCAGCGACAACGCATGCAGGTGCGAGAACACGCTCAGAGTGACTTCGCGCGAAGTGCGTGCCAGCACGCGCGCGAATACGACCTGGCGCAGCTCCTGGAACAACGAGGTCGACAGGCGCAATGCGCCGTATGCAATCAAAAGCAGGGCAGGGATCGCCAGCGGCGTCAGCTTGATGTCGAGCCGGTCGACCATCTGCTTCAGGATTATCGGCACGCCGATGTTCGCGAGCTTGGCCGAAATGAGCAGGATTACGGCCAGTAGCACGCGATAGCGGTAGTTCCATACGTATGGCGCCAGCCGCCGCAGCGTCGTGTAGACGGTGGCGTGGGGGACCTGCTTGGGCGGCTCGCTATTCACGGAATTCAAATGGGGGCAGGCGCGGCGGTCACAAGCGGACCGGCATGAATTGAGGGTATTATCGGCGGATCGCCAACGAAGGGAGAAGAGCCGTGCGTACCATCGCCTTGTTGACCCTCGCAACCCTCTTCGCCGCAGGCGCCGCATCCGCGCAGGACGCCGCGAAAGCAGCCGCGCCAGCGCGTGCCAAGGCGCCGCCGCACGCGACCGTAACGATCCTCGAGCCGAAAAACGGCGCACACGTCGGACAGGACGTTCTGGTCAAGTTCGGCGCCAAGAACATTGCCGTGGCTCCGGCCACCGACACGGCTCCGGGCACCGGCCATCACCACCTGCTGATCGACGTGAAGGAATTGCCGCCACTCGACGCGCCGATTCCGAACGACGCGACGCACAAGCACTACGGCAAGGGCCAGACCCAGGACACGATCCATCTCGAACCGGGCGACCACACGCTGCAGCTCGATTTTGCCGACGCCGCGCACATGCAGTTCAACCCGCCGATCGTGTCGAAGAAGATCACGGTTCACGTCAAGTAGCACGAACGGCGCTGCGCTGGCATCTGGCGCTTTAGCCCTCCCCTTCAAGGGGAGGGTTGGGTGGGGATGGTGTTCCTTCCGCTGCTGATCGCTCGTCCTCTTTTGGCTCGTCATTCCGGCGAAAGCCGGAATCCAGCTCTATTCTCCGGGTAGCCCGGTAGGGCGAGAAGACCTGTCCGCTCCAAGAGAAGAAGAGCAAGACGCTGGATTCCGGCTTTCGCCGGAATGACGAGCAAAATAAAGTGCTGCGCGCCTCCCTTTCCCGACGGGGAGGGAGAGGAAGGAGCAAAGCCTAGCGCGAAAGATCGATCGAATAGACAGCCGTGCCGTCCGCGTTTTCGTGCGAGAGGCTGACGTTGTCGATGCCCGCCGCACGCGCCAGGTCGAGCTTGCCCGCGGCGGAAGTGAAAACGACCGGGCCGGCAGTCTTGACCGGCGCGAAGCGCCAGTTGCGCTCGCTGCCGAACTGCATGCGCGTGATTTCCCGCGCCGCGCGAATGTAGGCAATCAGAACATCGCGATTGGTGTCGGGAGCCGAAACGACGGTATTGCTTCCATCGAGCCCAGGGAAATTCCCGCCGCCGCTCGCGCGATAGTTGTTCGTCACGACGATGAATGCCTGCGTGTCGCTCACGGGCTGGTCGTGGTAGCGCAGGTTGCCGATGCGCTGTCCAATGGGCTGCGTGACGTCGATCTGATAGGTCACGCCGCCCTGGATCACGTCGAAGTTGTAGGTCGGGAACTTCGTATTGATCAGCTGCTGGGGTTCCGGTTTGCCCGGATCGATGCGGTTGAATGCGCCCGCGGATTTTTCGAGCCAGGCCTTGATCCCGGCGCCGTCGGTCTTCACGGCCGTAATCGTGTTCGGATACAGGTAAAGGTCCGCGGCATTCGCGATCGAGAGTGGTCCGGCCTTGACGTCGGTGTAGTCGCGCGGCCCGCCGAATCCGGCCTTGAACGGGGAAGCGCCGGCCAGAACCGGGATGCCGGCGAGCTGCGGCAGGTTCGACTTTATATACGTTTCCACATAGTCGCGCTCGGCGGCGTTCACGACCCGCAGAGCGGAAGTGTCGCCGACGACGACAAAATACGTGCTGAGTTCGAAGTCGCTTTGGCCGATCGGCGTCTTGACGTAGGCGATCGTGCCCTCGTGCTCGGCCGCGACCAGCGGCGCGATCGCGGCATCCGCCTCGACGTGGCTGCCATCGGCATTCTTTACCGAGCGCACTTCGCCATGCGAAGCCGCGCGATCGACCTGCCAGCGGCCGTCCTGCCAAACCAGCGCCAGATCGATCAGGCCGATGTTCTTGCCATAGTAATTGCCCATCACCGCCGGCACGCCGCGAACGAAGCCGCGTGCGTTGTCGACCTCCGGCAGCTGTGCGTAACGCGCCTTTGCGTCGCCCGGAGTCGGGAAGTTCTGGTGCGAATGGCCGAGCAGGACCGCATCGATGCCGGGAACGCCGGCGACGTGCCAGCCGCCGTTTTCGGTCTTCGGCGAATAGGGTGACGTGTCGATCCCGCCATGCACCAGCGCGATCACGATGTCCGCGCCGGCCGCCTTGAGTTCCGGAACGTACTTTTGCGCGGCTTCGACCATGCCGATGACCGTCACCTTGCCTTCGAGGTTGCGCTTGTCGAACTCCAGGATCTGGCGCGGCGTGACGCCAAATACACCGATGCGCAAGGTGACGTCGCGTGCGCTGCCGTCCGGAGCGTGCGCGTGAATCTTGCGCTCGAGAATGCGCCAGGGCGCATACAGCGGTTTGCCATCCTTGGCACTGAAGACGTTGGCGAGAACGAGCGGAAAATGTGGACCTTTGCACTTTTCGACCGGCACGCCATCGACATTGAATGGCGTTCCAGTGGCCCGGCTCAGGAAGGGCAGGCCATAGTTGAATTCGTGGTTGCCGATCGTGCCGGCGTCATAGCCGAGTTCATCCATGGCCTTGAAGATCGCCAGTTCGCCGTCGCAGGGCAGGGGCTTCACCTGTGCCTGCCAGTCGGCCAGCGACGTGCCCTGGATCGTATCGCCGTCGTCGAACGTCAGGCTGTTTTCGAACTCCTTGCGCGCGGCGCGGATCAGCGTGGCGGCGCGTTCGAAACCGATGTCCTGGTCTTCGGCAAGCCGGAAATAGTCGTAGCTCAGTACGTTGGTATGAAGGTCGGTCGTCTCCAACAACGCGAGGCGCGCATGCGTGCCCGGCGGAGGTGCGCTCTGGCGGGCAGATGGCGTGGCGCAGGCAGTGAGCGCGAAAAACAGCGTTGCGACGATCGGCCGCAAGACGACAAGGCGTTCCAGCATGTAGCAAATGCTCCCGGACAGGACAGGCAGTGTAGCGTGTCGAGGACGCATGACAATGACAGTGCGCGCAAGGCAACCTGTTAAAATTCGTAACCGGCGCGCGGACGCAGTACCCGCGCAGCCCATGCCCCGGCAACGAGCCTGCGAGCCGCCGCATCTGCTAATCTGGCGCACCATTTTTGCGTTTGTCCCGTCCATGACCGTACGTACCCGATTCGCTCCCAGCCCGACCGGTTTCCTGCATATCGGCGGCGCGCGCACGGCGCTGTTCTGCTGGCTCGAGGCGCGCCGTCGGGGCGGCACGTTCATCCTGCGCGTCGAGGATACCGATCGCGAGCGTTCGACCGAGTTGGCGGTCAAGGCAATCATCGACGGCATGAACTGGCTCGAGTTGAGCCATGACGAAGGTCCGTACTACCAGACCTTGCGCCTGGACCGCTATCGCCAGGTCGCCGAGGAAATGGTCAAGTCCGGCAAGGCGTACTACGCCTACGAGCCCAAGGACGAACTGGAGAAGATGCGCGCCCAGCAGATGGAGCAGGGCGTCAAGCCGCGCTACAACGGCTATTACCGCGAGCGCAACGAACCGCTGCGCGACGATCCGAACCGCGTCATCCGTTTCAAGAACCCGTCAGCCGGCGCGGTCGTGTTCAACGACAAGGTCAAGGGCCGCGTCGAGTGGAGCAACGAGGAACTCGACGACCTCGTCATGTTCCGCTCCGACGGCTTTCCGACTTACAACTTCGCCGTGGTCGTCGACGACATCGACATGGCGATCACCGAAGTGATCCGCGGCGACGACCACGTCAACAACACGCCACGGCAGATCAACATCTACCACGCGCTTGGCGCCAAGGTTCCGGAGTTCGCGCATCTGCCGATGATCCTGGGCGCGGACGGGCAGAAGCTCAGCAAGCGCCACGGCGCGGTCAGTGTCTTGCAGTATCGCGACGACGGCTACCTGCCGCACGCGCTGCTGAACTACCTGGTGCGTCTGGGCTGGTCGCACGGCGATCAGGAAATCTTTTCGCGCGAGCAGATGACCCGGCTGTTCGATGTGTCCGACGTCAACAAGGCAGCCGCGCGGTTCGATCTGGAAAAGCTCAACTGGCTGAACCAGCAATATCTGAAAAACGACGATCCGCTCGAGGTCGCACCGCACCTGGAATGGAACCTGCGCATGCAAGGTCTCGATCCGGCGCTCGGGCCGGCGCCGGCCGACGTCGTCGTCGCGTTGCGCGACCGCGCGCACACGCTTCGCGAGATGGCCGATAAGGCTTCCGTCTGGTACGGACCGATTACGCAGTGGGACGACGCCGCAATCGCCAAGCATCTGAAATCGCCGACTGCCGTGCCGGCGCTGAAAGCCGCGCATGCGCAACTGGCGGAACTGGAAGAGTGGAAAGTGGAAAATATCCACAAGGCGATCGAGGCGGCAGCGGCCACGATCGGCGAGGGCATGGGCAAGATTGCCCAGCCGCTACGCGTGGCGATGACCGGTACGCAGGTTTCGCCGTCGATCGATCACACGGTTTACCTCGCCGGCCGCGACCGCGCGCTCAAGCGAATCGAGGAAGCGCTCGAGAAAGCTGGCGCCTGAGGCAAGGCCCATGGCCTGTGATCTAGCCACGCTCACGACCGCCGACACCGGCGATCCCGAGCAGTTGATGCTCCTGATCGACGAGTGCACGAAAGCGGCGACGGACCCGAAATTATGGTTCTGGGCGCTGATCCTGACGATCGCGTGCGGCGCCGTCGGCGCCTTGATCGGCAAGTACAAGAATGCCGTCGTGCGCGACGCGATTCTCGGCGCGGCGCTCGGTCCGATCGGCTGGATCATCTCGCTGTGCCTGCCCCTGGCGAAGCCGATACCGCAGTGCAAGGCGTGCAGGAAGCCGGTGGACGCCGGCGACGCGCATTGCAGACATTGCGGAGCGCGGCTCCACCACTCGCCTGCAGGGAAACGCTAGCCGGCGTCTCTCGCTTGGCTTCGAGCGCAGGTTTTGTGGCGCGCCGCTACAGGCCTCCCTTCAGGGGAAGGGTTGGGTGGGGATGGTGTCATGTATCGACTCCACGCATAGTCGGACCGCCGCTTCAGTCTCCGAAGAGGGATTGGACCCAGATGATGTATATATCAATTTCGACCCCATGTAGCGGGTGTTATGCTTGCCGCGAAGCACGATTGAGCCAATGTCCGCCAAACCCGCCCCTGCTGAACAGCATCATCATGCGCACAACGCGAAGGCATTCGTGCGCGAGGTGTCGGCAGCGTGCGAGAAACGCGGCCTGCGCCTGACCGAAATCCGCCTGCAAGTCCTGGAACTCATCGCCGCGGCCGAGAAACCGGTCAAGGCTTACGACCTGCTCGACCAACTCAAGGACGATCGAAGCAATGCAGCGCCGCCGACGGTTTACCGCGCGCTCGACTTCCTTCTGGAAAATGGATTTATCCACAAACTCGAATCGATCAACGCCTACGTAAGTTGCCATCACCCGAGCGTGGCGCATCACGTGCCGTTCCTGATCTGCGACGTCTGCGAGGGTGCCACCGAGATTTGCGATGAGCGCGTGGCGAAACTGCTCAGCGACCAGGCCAGGGCCCTTGGCTTCAGTTCCAGGGCCCAGACGCTCGAAGTCCACGGGGTCTGCAAGCGCTGCAGCGGCGCCTGACTGGTTCTCGTGCGGCTCTGGGCGCATTGCAGTCGCGGCGATAAAATCCCGCTTATTCAAATAGATATTGGGAAATCCTTACGCTTGTGTCATTGGATGATATGTTATAATATATCGGCACGTGGTGCGGTGGCGTCGCCCGTTGTCGGCAGCAAGTGTGCCGATTTCGGAACAGCAGATGCGGCCGCCTGCGCGGACCACAACCGTTATGTTATAACTTAACCATGCAGACGCAGTCCTTTCCGCAAGACCAGCGTTCCGCCGACGAAGGCGCCACGTTGGTACAGGTCGCCGATCGCGTCGGCGCCACGGCGTCGTTCCTGTGCGCGCTGCACTGCGCCGCGCTGCCGTTCGTGCTTGCGCTGCTGCCGGCGCTGGGGCTGAGTTTCCTGGCCGATCACAGCTTCGAGCGATGGTTCATCGCTTTCGCCACAGTGCTGGCGCTGACGATGATGATTCGCGGCTACCGTCGCCACGGCGCTCCGCAGGCGCTCTTCCTCTTGCTCCCCGGACTGGTGCTGCTGTGGCTCGGCGGCTACGTGTTCGATCTGGAATCCTCCGGCCTGTGGCATGCGGCGCTGGTTTCGGTCGGTGGCACTGCGGTCGCGCTCGCGCACATCGTCAATCTGCGTCTGACAAACCTGCATCGCTTCTGTTGCGCCAACGGCCGTAGCGCGATTGTGTAACGTCGCGGGCCTCGCCTAACATCGAGCCTGTCGATGTCTGGGCGCTCCTGAATTCCTGTCATGTCCGCAACCGCGCACGATCATTCCGCGCATCACGATCACGCTCACGGCAGCGAAACCCGTTTGCTGATTGCCGCGGCGTTGACGATAACCACGCTGATCGCCGAGGCCATCGGCGGCTGGATGTCAGGATCCCTCGCTCTGCTCAGCGATGCGGCGCACATGCTGATCGATGCCTTCGCCCTGCTGCTGGCCTGGGCCGGCGCGCATTTCGCCCGGCGGCCCGCCGACGACCTGCGCAGTTTCGGCTACGCGCGACTGGAAGTGCTGGCCGGGTACAGCAACGCATTGCTGCAGTTCGTGCTCGTGGCCTGGATCGCGGTCGAAGCGGTGTTGCGGCTGATGCAGCCCGAGCCGATCCTGTCCGGGATAATGCTGGTCGTCGCGCTGATCGGCCTTGCAGTCAACGTGGTCGTGCTCGTCGCGCTTGGCGGCCATCAGCACGACGACCTGAACCTGGCCGGCGCGCGCCTGCACGTGATCGGCGACCTGCTGGGTTCGATTGGCGCTGTTGCCGCCGCGCTGATCGTGCGTTATCTGGGCTGGCTGCAAGCCGATTCGCTGGTCTCGCTGTTCGTATCTGCATTGATCCTCGTGAGCGCGTGGCGCTTGCTGCGGCGCTCGGCGCACATCCTGCTCGAGGGGGTGCCCGACGGCATCGAAACCGCCCTGGTCACCGAGACCGTGCGGCGCGAATCGGGCGTCAACGACGTGCACCACGTGCACGTCTGGCAGCTTGCCGGCGGGCGACGCATGGCGACGCTGCATGCGCGTCTTGCCCCAGGCATGCAGGCAGAGCCGGCGCTGGCATCGATGCAGCGAGTGCTGCGCGAACATTTCCACATTTTCCATGCTACGATCCAGATCGAAGACGGAGCCTGCGCCGAGGGCGATTGTCACGGCGATGCTCGCGACTCGCGCGCCGGCCACCACGTCGGCCATCACCACTAAAGTACTGGCGGGCGCGCTGCGCCGGCCGTCAGGCCACCTTCCGGTCCAGCCATGATTGCGCACGCTCGCGACCGATGTCGCGCAGGTTGCGCAGGAAACCAAGCCGCGTATTGAGCCGGGTCTTCGCGCTGTACGCGTCGAGCGATTCACCCGGTTCGATCAGTGCGATGCGCAGCGATTTCATGCGCCGGCCGAGCCAGCTAAACGGAAATGCGCGCCTCAGCGATTTCTGTGCGCGCCGAACGGTCTCGAGCTCGCGCAGGAAAGTCGTCGAAAAACCGAGTTCGCCGATGCGATCGCGAATTGCACGCGCTGTCTGCGGCGGTTCCGACTGTTCCAGCGGCTGCACCAGCACGCACAATATGTCGACGCTGCGGCATTCGTAGATCAGCGGTTCCAGCGCCGGATTGCCGGCGTAACCACCGTCCCAGTAGAACTCGCCATCGATCTGCACAGGCGCAAAAAGTTGCGGCAGGCACGCACTCGCCAGCAGCGCATCGAGCGAGAGCTTCGCATTGTCAAACACAACGAGGCCGCCATCGCGCACGCGCGTGGTGGCCAGGAAGATGCGCAGTGGCGATGCGCGCAGGCGCTCGAATTCGAACAGACCAGCGGCAATGTCGCGCAGCGGATTGATGCCGAGCGGATTGATTTCCAGCGGCGTGAAATAGCGCGTCAGGCTGAGCAGGACCGTCTCGGTGGCGGCGCCGGCAGGCGTCGAGAAAGCCCAACGCATCAGGCTGGTCTGCGCCGCGATTTTCTCCCACAGGAGCGTCAGCGCCGCGCGTGCGCCTTCGCGGCCGCCCTCGAGCGAGCCTTGCGCCAGTGCCAACGCGTTCATCGCACCGCTGCTCGTGGCGCTGATGCCTTCGAACTCCAGCAAAGGTTCCTCGAGCAGGCGATCGAGCACGCCCCACGTGAACGCGCCGTGCGCGCCGCCGCCCTGCAAAGCCAGATTCAGCGTGCAGCGTTTGCGCAAGGTCGGCGCCGTCGCATCCATGCGCAGGATGATAGCGCGACCCCGTCCGGAGGCAGATACGGGCGTTTATGCCCCTCAGTCGCAAGGAAGCCGTTGAGCGGACGGCATTTTTCGGTTGCGCTCCAGCGCTGCGCTGGTAAGCTACGCGCCGTACTGATCCCCTGGGGATCGACATCTGCACGATCTCGTGCGCACAAACGAATTTCAAATCAATCGGAGACTGGGTAATGGGTAGAGGCGACCGCAAGACACGCAAGGGCAAGAGGGCGATCCGCAGTTATGGCAACGTGCGTCCGCATAACGCGATGACAACGCCGACCGGCCCGGTGGTCAAGAAGGCTGCTCCAGCCAAGGCGGCCGTGAAGAAAGCTGCGCCGGCAGCCCGGAAGGCGGCGCCACGCAAGGCGACCTGACGTTCGCTCGAAGATTCGTAGCGAAAACCCCGCGAATGCGGGGTTTTTTATGTGTTGCCGAGGCGCGGCCCGCAACCTCGTGTCGGGCGACTCGATGCCCTAGATCGTCGCGTCGCGCGAGTGGCCACCGACGCAGATCCGTTGTGCCAGCGTTCCACCGACCCAGTAGCAAAGTTCGGCCGGATGTCCGATGTCCCAGACGACGAAGTCGGCACGCTTGCCAGCCTCGAGCGTTCCGCGATCGGCAAGCCCGAGCGCTCGCGCGGCGTGAACGGTCGCGCCGCGCAGCGCTTCCTCCGGCGTCAGGCGGAACAGCGTGCAGGCCATGTTCATCGCCTGGCGCAGCGACAGCACCGGCGACGTGCCGGGATTGACATCGGTCGCGACTGCGAGCGGCACGCCGTGCGCGCGAAAGCGGTCGATCGGCGGCAGCCGCGTTTCGCGCAAAGTATAAAATGCGGCAGGCAGCATCACCGCGACGGTGCCGGCCGCGGCCATCGCCTGCACGCCGGCTTCGTTCGTGTATTCCAGATGGTCGGCCGATAGCCCGGAGAACTCCGCCGCCAGCGCTGCGCCGCCGGAATCCGACAGTTGGTCCGCATGCAGCTTGACCGGCAGCCCGTGCGCGCGCGCGGTCTCGAACACGCGGCGAGTCTCGGACGGTGTGAACGCGATGTTCTCGCAGAACGCGTCGACAGCGTTGGCGAGTCCTTCGCTGGCAATTGCCGGCAGCATGCGGATGCACACTTCGTCGACGTAGTCGGACTGGCGCCCGGCAAATTCCGGCGGCACGGCGTGCGCGCCCAGGAACGTCGTGCGCACCGTGATTCCCAGTTCCTCGCCGATGCGGCGCGCAGTGCGCAGCATCTTGATCTCGCTGTCGAGGTCCAGGCCGTAGCCGGACTTGATCTCGATCGTCGTCGCGCCGTCTGCCAGCAGCGCGCGCGCACGGCGTAGCGATTGCGTGAGCAGATCCTCGTCGCTCGCGGCGCGCGTCTTCGCCACGGTCGAAACGATGCCGCCCCCGGCGCGCGCGATTTCTTCGTAGCTCGCGCCGTTCAGCCGCAGGTCGAATTCTTCGGCGCGGTTGCCTGCAAAGACCAGATGCGTGTGGCAGTCGATCAGCCCGGGAGTGATCCAGGCGTTACCGGCCGATTGGACGCGCGCCGCCAGGGCGTCCGGTTTGTCCGGCAATTCGGATTGCGGCGCGGCAAATGTGATCGCGCCGTCTTTCCAGGCGAGTGCACCATTTTCTATCGCGCCGTACGGCAGGCCGGTGCCGGCCAGCGAGGCCAGCCGACAATCGAGGAGCAATCCATCCCAGCGCAAAGTCACGTCGGAAATTCCTTGTCGATCGAGGCGCGGTTCCACCTCGCCGGCGCGGGCCGCTCTCACGGCCATTGTATTCGGGATGGATGCAACGAAGTAGCCGCTGGTGTCCCGCCGCGTGCGTTCTGCAGGTGAACAGCAGCGTTGCCGGGCATTCCTGCAGTTTTGCCGTGAGGATGTCGTTTTGCTCGCGCGCATCTCGTATTGGAGGTTGTAGGTACCCGATGTCGTGTGGAGCGGAAGTCATGAAACCACGGATATTCTTGCTTGGCTGGGTTCGCAAGATCCGCGTAATCGGATTTTCGGTTGCTGGAAGCATGCTGCTGGCGACAGGTGCGTGGGCGCAGGTCACTTTCACTGTGAACACTCAGGACGACGGTGTGGATATAAATCCCATCGACGGCGTCTGTTCCACTGTACCGCCGCCCGCGCCGCCAATCTGCACGTTGCGCGCGGCTGTGATGCAGGCGAACCGCATGTCGAATGCCGGTTCAATAATCAACTTGCCGCCCGGCACCTACACGCTGATCATCCCAGCCTCACTAGCTGATGGCGAGGAAAATGGCGATCTCAATCTGGCCATTCCTTCTGGCTACTACCCGGGACCGACCATGATCATAGGTGCAGGCGCCGCCAATACGATCATCGACGCCCACGGGGTAGATCGCGTCTTTCGCGTGGATGCCGGACGCAGTGTATCCATCACGGGTGTTTCAATGATCGATGGGCTTGTGCAGTCGTACGATGGCGGCGGTATCTCCAACGCTGGCAATCTCGTCTTGAGTGACTGCATTGTCAGGCACAACAGTGCCGTCTTTCTCAATGGCCACGGCGGCTTCGGCGGCGGCATCGTCAATTTGGGAGTGCTGCAGGCGACTCGTGTCACGTTCAGCGATAACCACGCGAGCGGCAATGGCGGTGGCATCTTCGTTTCTACTACCGGCACTCTCACCTTGAGCCGTAGCACACTGAGCGCCAATACGGCGAGCAGTGGCGGCGGCATCGAACTGGACTCAAACAGCGACTCACCCCGCGCGTCCACGGTGGAATTCAGTACATTTGCCGACAATACCGCGAGCTACGAGGGCGGTGGCCTCGTCATTTCCGGCCCCTCGCTCGCCATCGCGAGCAGCACAGTATCGCGCAACAAAGCCTACTTCGGAGGTGGATTGTCGGCGCATGGCTCGCTATCGATAACCAACAGCACGATCAGCCAGAACCAGGCGAGTACCCACGGCGGAGGTATTTACAACGACGGAGTTGCCAAAGTTTACAACTCGACGATCGCCTACAATCAGGCGGACTCTGACGCCAATGGCTTTGGTGACGGCGGAGGAGTCTGGAACCTTTCCGACAAGATATTCGAAGTGCACAACACTATCCTGGCTGGAAACCGCCTGGTTTTCGACAACTCGAATAGCGACTGCTATGGCTTCCTCGTACTCTATGGCGTCACCGGGTTCGAAGGCGGAGAGCAATGCTCGGGTGTCGGATCGGTCATCTTTATCGACTCGGCGAAGGAATTGGGTACCCTGAAAGACAACGGTGGCCCTACCGAGACGATCGCACTATTGCCTCCGAGCACCTTGATCGGCAACGGTGCGGCTGAGGAATGCAACGACGCCAACGGCCATCACCTGGCTTCCGACCAGCGCGGCAATTCGCGGCCGCCGATCTTGCAAGCTTGCGACATCGGCGCGTTCGAATACAACGAGCTGTTCAGAAGCGCGTTCGACCTTCCGATTCCGTGACTCGACACACGTCGCCGCCTTTCTAAGGCTGCGCGAGGCGCGCGCGCAGTTCTGTCGCGTAAGGCGTGGATGAAGCGGTCAGGAGGGGCTGGACTTCAGCGCCAAGCGCGTTGGCCTCGTCGGCATGCTTTTGCGCGCGCAGCGCGCAGATCAATCCAACTTTTACCTCGAGGATGCGCGGATCATCGGGCGGATGCACCGGATTGCGCAACGCAAGCGCATCGCGCAGCAGCGGCTCGGCTTCGGCCGGACGCTCGAGCGCCAGCGCGGCGCGCGCGAGTGCAAATTCCGGAATGGCGAGTTCGTAATTGTTTTTCAGCGCCTTGCGGCCGTATTCGAGCGCCTGGGCCGCGGTAGCGTACGCTGCCGCGGCATCGCCGTTGTCGAGTTGCGCCTGGCTCAGGTCGGCCAGCGCGCGCGGGCGCCAGCCGTCATTTTCCGTCAATCCAACCATGCATGCGTCCGTGGTCAGCGCTTGCAGCTGGAGGATCGCTTCACTGTAATGCCGCTGCTGGGCGAGCACGGCGCCGATGTCGCGGCGCAGGCCGCAGGCCGAAAAAGACGTCGGCGCGGCGCCTTCGAGCTGAATGGCCAACGCATCGCGGAACAGCGTTTCAGCTTCGGCGTAGCGTCCCTCGAACGCCAGTATGATTGCAAGGTGGCGGAGCATGAGCACCGAAACGCGGCTGCGCGGTCCCTGCGCGTCGTCGATCAGGGCCAGCGCCTTGCGCGCCACCACCTCCGCCTCGGCGAAGCGGCCGAGTTCACGGTAGTCGATTGCAACGGCGTCGAAATGATGGGCCTTGCGTACCGGGCTGAGTTCATCGGATGCGATCGCCACTTCGAGCAGCGCCAGGCGCTGCGGCAGCGCTTCCGCGATGCGGCCCTGGCCTTCGATGTCGCCCAGCACGTTGGCCGTCGCCGTGATCGTGCTGAGGTGGCCCGGACCGAGTCGCTCGCGATCGATGGCCAGTACCTCGCGATGCACCGCTTCGGCGCGCGCGAGGTCGCCTTTCTGGTAGATCACGTTGGCCTTTTCGTTCAAGGAGTAGGCGACACGCCGACTGCCATCGCCCGCGAGTGCCCGCAGCATCGCGGTCCCGCGGTCGAATGCGGCTTCGGCCTCGGCGAAGCGTGCCATGTCGGCAAGCGCGGCCCCGAGCACCACGTACTCGTTGGCCAGCGCCTCACTGGGCTGCGCGCCAAGCATCGCAGCATGGAGCGGGATCTCCTGCTGCAGCAGCGTGATCGCGGTATCGGGCTCGCGCCGACGCAGGTGACACAACGCAATGATGCGGTTGCCGGCTGCGATTTCTTCCCAGTCTTTTTCCACCGCGCGTCCCAGCGCCGACACACCATCGCGGGCATGTACGAGCGCGATGTCGTACATATCCTTGTTTTCAGCCTCCAGCGTGGCAACGCGCACGAGCACGCGACCGCGAACATCGTCGGGCGTCCGGTCGTCGACGCCGGCCAAAGCGGCCTTGAGCAGGCTTTCCGCTCGCTTGGTGTCGCCGATGTCGCTGTACAAACTGCCTAGCATTGCGGCCAAATCGATCCGCAGGGCAGGCTGCGCGTCGCCTGTGCGCGCTAGTTGCTGCTCGCCCTTCTCGAGAAGTTGTTGTGCGCTGATCGGTTGACCTCGGTTTTCGTCCGGGTTCGCCTCGGCGAAAACTCCCGCCATGAACTGCTGGACCGCCGCGGCGCGACGCGCCTGCGCCCGCGCCAGACTCGCCTGGCGCAGGCTAACCGCGGCTGCCGCGACACACACGAGGCAGACGAACAACGCGGCGGCCAGTGCGTAGCGGTTGCGCCGCGCAAACTTGCGGAAGCGATACCAGGCGCTGCCACGGCGTACGCTGATCGGTTGGCCATCGAGCCAGCGCTGCACATCGGCCGACAATGCTTCGGCCGACGGATAACGATGTTGGGCCTGCTCGGCCAGCGCTGTCAGCGTGATGCGGTCCAGATCACCGCGCAGGGCGCGTCGGTGCGCAGCGCCCGTCGTGCGATCGCAGGCAACGCTCGGTGGCGGGGGCTCGACAACGTCCTTGACGTTGCCATTGGGCACGTGGCGCGGCGGACGCGCATCGGCAAGGAGTTCGTAGAGGACCACGCCGAGCGCATAGACGTCGGTCGCCGTCGTGATGGCGCCGCCGCTGAATTGCTCGGGCGCCGCGTAGTCCGGCGTCAGCAGGCGCGAAGCCGTTTGCGTTTGCGCCGCTTCGTCGGTTGTCGCCAGTACCTTGGCGATGCCGAAGTCGAGCAGCTTCAATGCGCCGTCGGCGGTGACAAAGATGTTGGCCGGCTTCAGATCGCGGTGCACGACCAGATTCTGGTGTGCGTACTGTACGGCGCTGCAGACGCGCAGGAACAGCGTGAGGCGTGCGCGCAAATCGAGCGCATGTTCGCGCACGTACTGCGTGACCGGCACCCCCTCGACGTATTCCATTACCAGATACGGCGCGCCGCGATCGTCGACGCCACCGTCGATCAGGTGCGCGATGTCGGGATGCTGAAGGCGCGCGAGGATCTGGCGTTCCTGGCGGAAACGCTGCAGCAGACCCGGTGTCGGCCAGGCCAACTGCTTGACTGCTGCTTGCTGTTCGAACTCGCCATCGCTGCGTTCGGCGAGCCAGACCTCGCCCATGCCGCCAGCGCCGACGCGGCGCAGCGCGCGCCACGGGCCGAACTGGGGCAGGGCGTGCGTTCGGCTGACGGACGCGTCGATCGCTTCGGAAACAAGCGCCGGCGGACGTTCCATGAAATTGGCAGCGCGCGCGTCGGCATGCAGCAGGCGTTCGAGTTCGGCACGAAGGTCCGCGTCGCTGCCGCAGGCGCCCTCGAGCCACGCGGCGCGCTCGGCATCCGGCAGATCGATGGCTTGCTCGAACAGCTCTGCCAGACGCTGGCGATTCATCGCAGCGCTTCAGGCCTGCGGGTACAACGTCGCATGCAGGTAGGCCTTGGCCCGCCGCCAGTCGCGATTCAAGGTGCGTTCGCTGACCGATTGCATCACGGCGATGTCGCTGACGCTCAATCCGGCAAAGAAGCGATGCTCGACCAGTTCGGCCAGTCGCGGCTCCTCGTCCGCGAGTTTGTTCAGCGCCCGGTCGAGTCGCAACAACTCCTCGGGCCCGAGTTCGGTGTCCGCCACATCCGCGGCCGCATCGAGGGTGACGACGTTCTGGCCGGCGCCGCGCTTGTCGGTCATGCGGGCGCGCGCGTGATCGATCACGACCTGGCGCATCGCTTTGGCAGCGAGCGCGAAGAAGTGCGCGCGGCCTTGCAGGTCGTGCGCGGCCGGCTGGGCCAGTTTCAGGTAGACCTCGTGCACGAGTCCGGTCGTGTTCAGCGTGTGTCCGCTCGATGCGGCCAGCTGAAAATGCGCCATTTGCTTCAATTCGGCATAGACGCGACCGAACAGGGCCTGCAGCGCTGCTGCTTCCCCGCTGCCTGCGGCCTGGATCAATGCCGTTACGTCAGTACCCGCCACGACTCGTCTATCGCCCCCCATGAGGCTTCGAGTATAGGCGACGGCGGGCCAAATCCGGCAGTTTTGGCGCGAGGATGTCGTTTTGCCCGGGCGCATCCCGTATTGGAGGTCTGAGCGCCTTGCGGGGCATGAGGAAAGCCGTGAAACCACAGATGTTCTTGCGTCGCTGGGTTCGCAGGATCAGCGTCATCGGAATTTCGATTGCGGGCAGTCTGCTGCTGGCGAGCCGTGACGATCATCGACAGCCAGTGCATAACTGGCGTGCTCAGCATCGCCCAGAATCGCGTGCTCGCCATTTCTGCGCGGGTTTCAGAGGAAGTTCGCGCCGGCTGGACCTGCCGCCGTGCGTGACGTCTTGCGCATTGTGTCGTACGGAGTTTGGCTGGCGATGTCGTTTCGCTCGTCCGCTTGACGTAATAGAGCGCATGACTGCCTCGCGCGACATTTGGGGAAAGACCTGAATCTGCGGACGTTCGTGTCGGGTTGGACCAGCCTGGCCTGCGCGATCGGAATTTCGATTGCAGGCTGCCTGCTGCTGCCGGGCGGCGCTTTGGCTCAGGTCATCTTCATGGTCAACACCACCGACGATGGCGCGGACATCGATCCGGGGGACGGCAACTGTTCCACGGTGGCGGCGCCCGCGCCGCCCATCTGCACCTTGCGCGCGGCGGTGATGCAAGCGAACCGGATGCCCGTCGTCGGTGCGTTGATCAAGGTGCCGGCTGGAACCTACCAGCTGACGATTCCCGCTCCCATTGCCGGCGGCGAGGAGAATGGTGATCTCGATATCCTCACACCTTCAGGCTACAGCCCGGGTCCCACAACCATTGCCGGAGCAGGCGCCGGTGTGACGATCATCGACGGGCGTGGCGTGTATCGCATTCTCCATGTCGGCGTGAACCGCGTGGCCACCGTTTCCAGCGTCTCGATGGTCAACGGCGCCGCCCCCGGAGCCGACGGCGGAGGGATTCTCAACGAAGGAACGTTGACGCTGAACGACAGTACGATCAATAACTCCAACTCCGATGCCGCTCTGAACCCGGGAGTTGGCGGTGGAATCCGCAGCTACGGAACATTGACGCTAAACCGGGTCACGCTCGAGAACAACCGGGCGAAGTTCGGCGGAGGGATATACAAGGAAGGTTCTTTGACCGTGATCGACAGCACTATTGCCGGCAATCACAGTATTGCGAACGGCGGCGGACTGTACAACGCCCAAGGATCCGCAAGCATCGACAGGAGCACCATTGCGGGCAACTCGGCGGCATATGGCGGCGGCATCGAAAACGATGCAACGCTGCAGGTAATCAACAGCACGATCAGCGAAAACCATGCTGCGGAAGATGGCGGCGGCATTTACAACGTCGCCATGACAAACATCTACAACTCGACCATCGCATTCAACGAGTCAGATTCGAACGCTGATTCCCACGGCTTGGGGCCAGGCATTTACAACTATGGGAGTCAGACATTCAACCTGAGAAACAGCGTGGTTGCCGGCAACCACTATCCCGGACCGTATGGCCTGACTCTGTACAACGACTGCCATGGCGCGCTGACCTCATACGGTTACAACCGGTTTTATTCGTTGACCGACTGCAGCGTTGTCCAGTCCGGTGCCGGCAGCGTGACGCAATTGGTGCCGTCGGCTGCGCTGGGTGCTCTGCAGGACAACGGCGGCCCGACCCGTACGATCGCGCTGAAGCCTGTGGCCAACGCAAACTTGATCGACTATGCGACAACCTGTACCGATCAGAATGGATTCGTACTGGCGACTGACCAGCGTGGTCGGCCGAGGATTGTCGGCGCGAGCTGCGATGTCGGCGCGTTCGAATACGATCCGGGCGATATTTTTGCGAACGGGTTTCAGTAGACGACCAGGCCGACATGAACCTGCACGCACGCAGCTGTTGGCGACCCGTCGCCGATTCATCCGATGCAGGCATCGCGCTGGCCTGTCTCTATTCCCCCCGCTCACTCGCATTGCCGACACTTCGGCACCACGGGATTGCTCGGGCAATTCGTATCGGCGCAACCGCAATCGCAATGACCGCGTGCCTGTTGCTGACGGTCGAGGCGTACGCCATCCCGCCGATGCCGATCACTTACACCGTCAATGACGTCAGCGATGCCGTCGACAACAATCTTCTCGACGGCCAGTGTCTGACGATCGACAACAAGTGCACGCTGCGCGCGGCGGTGATGCAGGCGAACGACGCGCTAGACCATACCGTGCCGATCATCATCGTTGTGCCGGCTGGTATTTATAACCTGACCATCGATCCCGCGGGCTCGGACCTGGACGACAGCGGTGATCTCAATCTGGCCGCGCCGGCTGCGGGCACGCCGATCCTTACCATCAGCGGAGCGGGCGCCGGCGTAACCATTATCGATGGCAATCTGAAGGATCGCGTATTCAGCGTGGAAGGCAGCCGCAGCGTAGCGATTTCTGGCGTGACGATACGCCATGGTGTGGCCTCAGGATCGGGCGGCGGCATCTACAATTTCGGCAACCTGACGTTGAGCGACAGCGAGGTCGTCGACAACTCCGCAGCGTTCGGGGCGGGCCTAGAAAATCAGGGCACGCTGACGGTGACGCGCGTCTTGCTCAGCGGCAACATTGCCAGTTCCACCGGCGGCGGCATCTACAACTTCGGAATGCTCAGCGTCAGTCAAAGCCTACTCAGCGACAACAAGGCGACAACCGATGGAGCCGGGATCGCGAACTATGGCGTCGATTCTTCGACTCTCGACCTCGTCACGCTGTCCGGCAACAAGGCCTCGTCGTATGGCGGCGGGATATACAACGGCGCGACATTGACCATCACCCGCAGTGCGCTGAGCTCCAATTCGGCGGTGTACCACGGCGGAGGCATCTACAGCACCGCCGGTGCAACGCTCAACATCAGCACGAGCACGATCCGGGACAACACCGGCACGGTGGGCGGCGGCATCGCCAACTCGGGCGCGTTGTTCGTGACCAACAGCACCGTCAGCCAGAACCTGACCGTGGCGGAAGGCGGCGGCATCTTCAACGACGGCACGAGCAACGTCTACAATTCGACCATTGCCTACAATACGGCGGGCTTTGGCAGCGGTCTGGCCGGGTACGGCGGGGGCGTGGCAAACAACGGCACGTTCAACGTGCGCAACTCGATCGTTGCTGTCAACTACAGCCCGGCTCAGGGCTTCTACGACGACTGCATGGGCACGGTGAACTCATACGGCGTCAACCGGTTCCTGGCCGGATTGGCCGGATCTACTGCTCATTGCACTGTCGTTCAAATCGGCTCGGGAAATCACAACGGACTGGTTTCCTTGCTGGGACTGGGTTCGTTGAAGGACAACGGTGGGCCGACCAGGACGATCGCGCTCTTGCCGATATCGAACAGCGACGTGATCGACAAGGCCGATGCGGTCTTTGGCTGCATCGACAAGAACAGCGCCTTGCTGACCACCGACCAGCGCGGCCGGGCACGCATCATCGGTGCGCATTGCGACATCGGCGCGTTCGAGTACGACCCCGGCGACATTTTCTCCAACGGGTTTGAGTAGCTTGCGATCTGGAGCCACCGATTCGCGCAGCAGGTTGCGAACTGCTCTACCTGCATCACCGAGTCGGACAACGGCCTGGTATCAATATCGCAGGATGCCGGCTCTCCGGCGGCACCGCTCTTCGTCGAGCCCGACGCTCTTGGCGATGGCGACGAAGTGCGGGCGGGCCGACGCGCACGCATGCGCTGATGCCGACAGCACCATGATCGACGGGCGTAGCGATTTGTGTTGATCAGTTCGGATTGACACTGGCGTCTGACCGGCAGGCTCGGGCTGAGACATCGGTGCGTTCGAGTAGGACCCGGGCGATGTCTTCAACGCCGGATTCAAGCAATAGATCGGGAAGCGGATCCAACGTGTGGCCTCCAGAATGAAGGCGTCCTCCGCCGTGGCGATTCGCGCCATGTCGTTTCGTTGCTGCAGTTCTCGTAATGGAGGTATGAGTCAACCGCGAGAGGTGTTCAATGAGCCCAGTCGTCCACTGTTGTCCGCGACCCCTGGCTGCGGCGATCGGTACCGGTTTGCCGCAGCAGGGCGATCGCGCACGCGCGGCTCCGCTCGCAACACTGGCGTTGGCGGCGGCTCTGGGATGCATGACCGGCGCCGAGGCGGCGACGAATATCGTCGTCAACACGACTCAGGATCCTAACCTTTCTTTTTCTTTCGTCGGTCTGCGCGATGCAATAGACCAAGCCAACGCCAATCCGCTTTCCGATAGCGTGATCACATTCGCTCCGAGCCTGGCGGGCAAGACGATCACCTTGCATGGCGGCGAACTGACAATAACGCGCTCTATGACTTTCACCGGTCCGGGAGCGGGCAGTCTGACCATCAGTGGAAACGAT
>DASRTK010000076.1:0-1922 GCA_035655975.1 Rudaea sp. | reverse complement strand
TTTCGGGGGAGAGGGCTGGGGTGAGGGGGGAGCGCCCACGCAACTTCGAGCTTTCCGCAGACTCCGGCGACCTCCCCCTCACCCCGACCCTCTCCCCCATCGCAAGCGATGAGGTAGAGGGAGACTTCGCGTCGGCCTCCTCAGCGGAAACCCTGCCTTTGGCCGAACAGATCGACCACGCCATCCAGCGCAGCGGCCTGCGCGATTTCTACGAAGCCGACTCGCGCGGCAGTGCCGAGTCGCGAGTCGAGAACCTCGATGAACTCGTCAACGTCGCCAGCCGGTTCGAGCGGACACCCGAGGATATCGAGGCTGGCTTCTCCGAACTGACTGCGTTCCTCGCTCACGCCGCGCTCGAAGCCGGCGAGACGCAAGGCGAAGCCTGGGAAGACTGCGTGCAGTTGATGACCTTGCACTCCGCCAAGGGCCTGGAGTTTCCGCTCGTTTTCCTCGTCGGCCTCGAAGATGGCTTGTTCCCGAGCCAGAAGTCACTCGACGAACCCGGACGCCTCGAAGAGGAGCGCCGCCTCGCCTACGTCGGCATCACGCGCGCGCGCGAAACGCTGATCCTGTCCTACGCCGAATCGCGCCGCCTGCACGGCATGGAAACCTACAACCGACCGTCGCGCTTCCTGCACGAACTGCCGCGCGAACTGCTCCACGAAGTGCGTCCGCGCGTGCAGGTCTCACGTCCCCTTTACTCCGGCCGCTATGTCGACGACGGCGGCGACACGCCGACACTCAAGCTCGGCCAGCGCGTGCGCCACGGCACGTTCGGCGACGGCGTCGTCATCGACGCCGAAGGTTCCGGGGCGCACGCGCGCGTGCAGGTGAATTTCGAGCGGGCTGGCGCAAAGTGGCTGGTGGTCGCGTACGCGAATCTCGCACCGATTTGATTCCGGTCCGCTCGTGAGCGCCGCGCCTTTTGCTCGTCATTCCGGCGGAAGCCGGAATCCAGCTCTTTGCTCTCGCCAAAAGCGAACGAAAAGCGAGATCAAAGTCAAAAAATGGATTCCCGCTTGCGCGGGAATGACGTCAAAAGAAAGGAGCTGGATTCCGGCTTGACCAGCTTCGCTGTTGAAGGCCGCCGGAATGACGAGCAAGAGTAGCCGGGAACCGTTCTCCATATGGGAGGCGGGACGCGGGCCTAGACGCTCTTCCCAGCCGCCGCGAGATACTCATTCTTCAGGCGCACATAGTGTTTCGCCGAGTAGTACAGCTGCTCGATCTGCGCATCGGTCAGCTTGCGCACGCAGCGGGCGGGATTGCCGACCCACAACTCGCCTTCGCCGACCATTTTTCCGGGTGTCACGACGGCGCCGGCGCCGATCATCGCGTGCCTGCGCACGACGACGCCGTCGAGCACGGTCGCGTGCATGCCGATCAGGCAGGCATCCTCGATCGTGCAGGCATGCAGGATCGCGCCGTGGCCGACCGTGACGTCGGCGCCGATCAGCAATGGAAAGCCGCCGGGCGTATAGGGTCCGTCGTGGGTGACGTGCAGCACGGCGCCGTCCTGGATATTCGTGCGCGCGCCGATGCGGATGTAGTTGACGTCGCCGCGCGCGACCGTGAACGGCCACAGCGAGGCATCTTCGCCGAGTTCGACATCGCCGACCGCGACCGCGGCCGGGTCGATGTATACATTTGCGCCGAGGCGCGGAAGCTGATTGCGGTAGGGTCGGATATTCATGCCATCGGCGCCGGTTGAGCGGCGCGATCGTACCATTGCCGCCGCCTCGATCCCGCCGGCTGTGAGCTGCGTGCCGTTTCGCCGGAGCCTGCGGCGCTACACTAGCGGCAATTCCCGTCTCATGGCTCAATCGATGGACATGCCTGCCCCAACCGCTGCCGATCTGAATATCCAGCTCGCGCGCCTGCGCGCCGCGCAGCAGCGCCGCGTGCCCGATTACGCCCAGCGC
>DASRTK010000075.1:0-8772 GCA_035655975.1 Rudaea sp. | reverse complement strand
TTCTCCAGATACAGCGGCGTCAGGCTCAACGCGTTCGCGCGGACGTTGTTGAGCACGCTGCCGTTGATTCCGAGCGACGCGTTGGCGCGGGCGTAATCGGTGTAGCGCGGGTCGAGCCAGTCGGGCAGCTTGTGCCAGTCCCAGATCGAAGCGCCCGCGTAGCCGCGTTCGATGTGGCCGTCGAGGTCGTCCCAATGGTCGAGCAAACGCAGTTTCAGGTGCGGCGATTCGCGCAGGTCGAGGTGCTGCAACGACTGGCTGGTTTGCAGCAGGCGCAGGAAATGGAACACGCCATACAGCGTACCGATGTCGTCGTTACCGGCGATGACCGTGGCCGCATGGCCGTCGATCACGACGCTGCGGATCAGGTAACCCTCGCGGCCCATCTTCGCGGTGTCGAGCTTGAGCTTGGCGATCAGCGCCGACGACGCCGCGGTGCCGACGACCAGCGCACCGTCGCCGTCGAGCGCATCTCCTGTCGGCGGCGCGTTGCCGAGCAGTCCGGTCAGCGCGCCGACCAGTTCGCTGCGCGCGGCAATCTGGGTCGGCGTCGCGTTGGGCGCGATCAGCCATGTCGTGGACGCGCGGTAGGCCTGCGCGCTTTCGCCGGACAGCGGCCGATAGCGCAGCCACAGGTCGTATCCGTCCTCGGCGTGCGCGGTCGGCGCACACGCGCCGGCCGCCAACAGCAACGCGCCGGCTGCTGCGCGGCAAACAGAGAGCGTGCGCCGACGACACGCGTGTATCGAAATCGTGACCGTGAATAACCACTCGCGCGGCCTTGCTGTTAGCGCTAACATGAGAAAAAGCTTTTCATGGCCGATTCGAGATTGCGGTTAAAGTAGCTTCCGTGGCCGGAGCGTCGAGAACCACGGTGCGAAGTCCGCGAGCGGCCACCCAGGGGGAACGCGCGTTGAAGAAGACGACGAAGAAATCGCTGCGGCGCAAAGGCCACGCGGTCACGATCGACGCGGTCGCCCTGCTCGCGAAAGTCTCGCCAATGACCGTGTCGCGCGTCGTCAACGGTCACGGCAAGGTGCGTGAGATGACGCGCGAACGAGTCATGCGCGCGGTGCGCGAACTCGGTTACACGCCGAACCTCGCCGCCAGTTCGCTGGCAGCCGCGCGCGGCACGCGCATCGCCCTGATCTACAACAACCCGAGCGCGGCGTACCTGCGCGAATTGCTGGTCGGTGCCTTGCGCGGCGCATCGCGAACGGCCGCGCAGCTCGTCATCGACGCCTGGGATGGCCTGGACCCCGAGGGCGAGCGCAAGGCGGCGCGCGCGCTCGCGAGCAGCGTCGCCGGCGCGATCCTGCCGCCGCCGCTGTGCGAATCGCGCGCGGTCATCAGCGAACTCGTGGCCGCGGGCGTTCCTGTTGTCGCGATCGCTTCGGCGCGCGGCAGCCAGGAAATCTCGCACGTGCGCATCGACGATTTCCGCGCGAGCAAGGAGATCACCGAATACCTGATCGAGCACGGCCACACGCGGATCGGCTATATCAAGGGTCATCCGAACCAGACCGCGAGCGCGCGCCGGCTCGAGGGATTCCAGGCCGCGCTCGAGGCAGCCGGCATCGACACGGACGCCGCGCTCGTGCAGCAAGGCTACTTCACCTACCGCTCCGGGTTGAAAGCAGCCGAGAAGTTGCTGTCGCTGCGCCGGCCGCCGACCGCGATCTTCGCCAGCAACGACGATATGGCCGCGGCCGTCGTATCGGTGGCGCATCGGCGCGGACTCGATGTGCCGCGCGACCTTTCGGTGGTCGGCTTCGACGACACATCCGCGGCGACCACCGTGTGGCCCGAACTGACCACGGTCCGCCAGCCGGTCGCCGCGATGGCCGACACCGCGATGGACATCCTGCTGCGCGGCATTCGCCGCAAGGAGCGGGAAACCAAGGTCGTCGTCGACCACGTCATGGCGCATCACCTGATCAAGCGCGATTCCGTTGCTGCGCCGCCGGGTGGCAAGCGCGACGGCTGAGCCCCGATCGCATTCAGCGCGATCCCATTCAGCATGATCGCATTCGGCGCGATTCGCTTGCCGGTATATTGCGCTGCGCGCCGCAGCGATTGCTGCCTTCACGTCAGCCTTCCATCTGCTCGAGTTCCTTGCCGCGCGTCTCGCGCACGTAGCGTTGCACGAAGAAAATCGATATTGCGGCCGCGGCGGTGTAGATGCCATACGCACCGGCCAGGCCAATGCCGGCGAGCAGGATCGGGAACGTCACCGTGATCGCGAAGTTCGAGGTCCATTGCGCCGCGCCGGCAACGGCCAGCCCCGAGCCGCGGATCTGGTTCGGGTACATCTCACCGAGCATCACCCACATGACCGGACCCCAGGACAGGTTGAAGAAGATCACGTAGACGTTCGCCGCGACCAGCGCCAGCACGCCCATCGCCGGCGACAACGCGAGTTTGCCAGCGGCATCGAGCGACGCGCTCGCGAATGCGACGACCAGCAGCGCGAGCGAGACCGCCATTCCGACCGATCCGATCCACAACAGCGGCTTGCGCCCGATCCGGTCGATCAGCGCGACTGTGATCAGGCAGGCGCCGATGCTCAGCGCGCCGGACAGCACGTTGATCAGCAGCGCATCGTTCTCGGAAAACCCGACGGCCTGCCACAGCACCGCGCCGTAATAGAACACGACGTTGATGCCGACCAGCTGCTGGAATGTGGCCAGGCCGACGCCGACCCAGACGATCGGACGGATGCGGCCGGTCGCCTTGTTGATCAGGTCGGACAGGCGCGGACGATGGTGATCCTGCGCGAGCGATGCATCGATCTCGACGAGCTTCGTGCGCGCGCCGTCGGCACCGTAGAGGCTGGTCAGGACGCGCAGCGCATCGTCCTTGCGTTTCTTCACCATCAAGTAGCGTGGACTTTCCGGGATCGGCAGCAGCAACAGCAGGAACGCCAGAGACGGCAACGTCTGCATCCAGAACATCCAGCGCCAGGCGGCGTGACCGAACCAAAGCGCACCGGTCGACGCGCCAGCCGCCTTGGCCAGCAGGTAGTTGCTCAGGAACGCGCAAAACAGGCCGCTGATGATCGCGATCTGCTGCACCGTCGCGAGCCGGCCGCGATAGCGCGCGGACGCAACCTCGGCGATGTAGGCCGGCGACATCACGCTGGCCGCTCCGACCGCGAAGCCGCCGAACACGCGAGCAACGATGAACGACGCCGAGCTCCACGCGGCGCCGGCGCCGAGCGCCGACACAAGAAACAGCGCGGCGGCGATGATCAGCACGCTGCGCCGGCCCCAGCGATCGGCCAGGCGTCCGGCGAAGAACGCACCGATCGCGCAGCCGAGCAGCATCGAGGCAACCTCGAAGCCGAGTCCGGCCGAACTCGAGTGAAACGCCAGGCGCAGCCCGTCGACCGTACCGTTGATGACGCCGCTGTCGAAGCCGAACAGAAACCCGCCGATCGTGGCGACGCAACTGATCAGGATGATGAAGCGCGTGTTTTCGGAATTCTGAAGTTGCGCCGTGGTTGCCAGTGTCGCGATGCTCATGCCGAATGTCCCCTCTCGATTCGCTTCGAATCAGGTCGCTGTCCCGTTCCCCACCAAGGAAAGCACCGGGCACATTTGCGCAGCCGAAATCGAAGAAAATCTGGCGTTTCGATTTCGCTTGCGCGCTGCGCCCGACGCCACTGCCTGCTCAGCGCAGCAGGTATTGGTTGAGCAGATTCTCGTAACGCTCCTGCTTGGCGCTGCGCTGCTGCGGCTCGCTGCTCTTCAATGCGAGTGCGCGCAAGTCGCCAAGCGTCAGCTTGCCCTGCTCGAAGTCGCTGCCAGCGCCGCTATCGAAGCTCGCGTAGCGCTCGCGCCGCCATTGTTCCCACGGCGATGAGGTCAGCAGCGCGTGTGCGACTTCCAGCCCGCGCGCAAACGCGTCCATGCCGCCGATGTGCGCGAGGAACAGGTCCTCGGCGTCGGTCGATTCGCGCCGCACCTTCGCGTCGAAGTTCAGGCCGCCCGGCGCCAGCCCGCCCTGACGCAGCACGACGAGCATCGCGGCGGCAGTGTCGTACAGATCGGTCGGAAACTGATCGGTGTCCCAGCCGTTCTGCGCATTGCCGCGGTTGGCGTCGATGCTGCCGAGCAGGCCGTGATCGGACGCAACCTGGAGGTCGTGCTCGAACGTATGCCCCGAAAGCGTGGCGTGATTGGCTTCGATGTTGAGCTTGAAATCCTTGTCGAGCCCGTGCTGCTGCAGGAAGCCGACGACGGTCGCGGAGTCGTAGTCGTACTGGTGCTTCATCGGCTCCATTGGCTTGGGCTCGATCAGGAAGTTGCCCTTGAAGCCGACGCTGCGGCCGTAATCGCGCGCCATCGTCAGGAAGCGCGCGAAGTGATCGAGTTCGCGCTTCATGTTCGTGTTGTGGAGGCAGGCGTAGCCCTCGCGCCCGCCCCAGAACACGTAGTTCTCGCCGCCGAGTTCGACCGTGGCGTCGAGCGCGTTCTTGATCTGCACGGCCGCGCGCGCAACGACGGCGAAGTCCGGATTGGTCGCCGCGCCGTTCATGTAGCGCGGATGGCTGAACAGGTTGGCCGTGCCCCACAGCAGCTTCACGCCGCTGGCTTTCTGGCGTTCCTTCGCCAGCGTGACCATGTGCTTGAGATTCTTCTCGTAGACGGCGACGTCCTCGGCGTCCGGCGCCATGTCGATATCGTGAAAGCAGTAGTGCCCGACGCCGAGCTTGGTGAAGAACTCGAACGCCGCATCGAGCTTGGCCTCGGCGCGCGCCAGCGGCGCGTCCGGCGTTGCTGCCGCATCCCACGGATAGTTTCGCGTGCCCGGACCGAACGGATCGTGGCCGGCGTTCACGAAGCTGTGCCAGTAGCACACCGCGAAGCGCAGGTGCTCGGCCATGGTCTTGTCGCCGACTTTCTTGCCGGCGTCGTAGTGCTTGAACGCCAGCGGGTTGTCGGAGTCGCGGCCCTCGTAGGCGATTCGGCCGATACCGGGAAAGTATTCGCGCTTGCCGATAAAAGAACTATTCATGGCGTTGAACCTTGCTGCTGGATGGTTGAAGAAAGATCCGGTCCGCAAGCGCCGCCGCGGATCGTGTCGATATGGATCGATTCGATGAGGATCTTGTCGATGTGGATCATGTCGATACGGATCATGTCGATGGATCCCGGTGACTGGCGTAGAACTGTTTCGTTGCCTCGAGATGGTCGAGGAATCGGCCGTACTGTTCGCGGTAGGCGCCGGCTGCGGCCGGATCGGGTTGCGCCGATTGTGCCGCATCGACGACTGCGTGCTCGCGCGCGATCGCAGCGATCGTCCTTTTTCCGCCCTCGGCGCGGTCGTACGCCCACAGCGCCTGCAGCGCTGCGCCGAACGCAGCGCCCTCGACCTGACTGGGCACTTCCACCGGCAACGCGAACACGTCCGCGACCATCTGCCGCCAGGCGACGCTCTGACTGCCGCCCCCGGTCAAGCGGATCGCCGAGAAACCCAGCCCGGCCGACCGCAACGCATCGAAACCGTTGCGCAGCGCGTAGGTCGCTCCTTCCATCGCGGCGCGATAGACGTTGCCGGGGGTCAGGTTGCCGGCATCGATTCCGTGCAGGGCGGCGCGCGCGTGCGGCAGGTTCGGCGTGCGCTCACCGTTGAAGAATGGCAGCATGACGAGTCCGCCTGCGCCCGGCGTTGTGTCTTTCATGACGGCATCGCCGTCGCGGGCATCGAATCCGAAAGTGCGCGCCACGGTCTCGGTAGCGACCGTGCAGTTCATCGTGCAGATCAGCGGCAGCCAGCCTCCGGTCGACGAGCAGAACGCGGCCCAGTCGCCGGCGCCGTTCACGACCGGATGGTCGGCGTACGCGAACAGCGTGCCCGAAGTTCCCAGGCTCATGCTCAATACGCCGGGCTCGACGTTGCCGGTGCCGATCGCCGCCATCATGTTGTCGCCGCCGCCGGCGCTGACGCGCACGGCGTGCGGCAATCCGAGTTCATCGGCGATTGCCGGCGCGATTGCAAAGCTTGCATCGGCTTCGACCAGCGGCGGCAGGCATTCGGACAGATCGCGGCCGGGGTCGGTTGCCGCCAGCAGCTGCGCCGACCACTTGCGCGCGCGCACGTCGAGCCAGCCGGTGCCGGAGGCGTCGCCATACTCCATCCAGCGCTGGCCGGTCAGCCAGAAATTCACGTAGTCGTGCGGCAGCTGGATGGCCGCGAGGTTCCGGTAAACGTCGGGCCGGTGCTTGCGCGTCCACGGCAGCTTCGACGCGGTGTAACCGGCCAGGATCGGATTTCCCGTCAGCTCCACGCAGCGAAGCGCACCGCCGGCCGCGGCCATGATCTCGTCGCATTCGAGTTGCGTACTCGTATCGCACCAAAGCTTGGCCGCCGCCAGCACGTTGCCATCCGCGGCGACCGGCACGAATCCGTGCTGCTGCCCCGACACACCGATCGCCGCCACGCGCGCGCGTTGCGCCGGTTCGATTCGCGCGATGCAGGCGCGGATCGCATCGATCCACCATTGTGCGTGCTGCTCGCGGCTGCCGTCGTTGCCGGCGATCAGCTCGAGCGGCTGGCCGTGCGTGGCGACGACCGTGCCCGCGCCGGGATCGTAGACGACAACCTTGACGCTCTGTGTGCCGACATCGACTCCGACGACGAGTCCGTGCAAGACGGTCATGCCCGCGCTCCGCCTGGGCATCTGATGTTAGCGCTACCATCGTGGGCGCGCAAAAATGTCTTGTTCGAACCTACGCTCATTGAGCTGCTATCCCCGGGATTCGCGAACTTTACCAGCGGAGCCGGGAAACACACGCTGCGGTGCGCAAAATGGGCACCGCTTTTCGGCCAAAATGGTCCTTCGGCACACCGTTTGCTCACCCTTTGGGCGGCAACAGCGACAGGTTCTCTTTCGCCAGGGCCTGCGGCAATTCGCCGCGCATCCTGCCGATCTGCTCGCGTTGCCCGGCAAAGTGCGCAACCACGCGCGGATCGTCGGCGACGCCGAGCATGCGCGCCGAGCCTTCGCGCAGCGCCAGATCCGTGACGGCGGTGTGTGCCGACCCAACAAACGTGGCGACCAGGCCGTCGCGCTCGTTGCGCAACTCGGGGGCGAGCACACGCAACGGCACGCGCTGTTCCCAGTCGGCGCCTTCGACGCGCAGCGCTATTGCAAGCAGTTGATCGCGCCGCGCCGCGTCCGCCGGCGATCCGCCGAAGACGCAGCGACGCAGCCCGACGAGTTGCCGCAATTTCACCTTGGCCGAACCGGCGCTGCCAACCCACGCATCGAACCCGGCCGGGCTCAAGTCGCGCGGCAGGACTCCAGCGCTTGCGAGCGCCGCGCGCATGTCCGCCGTGCGCCCGATTTCGTCTGCGGCGACGCACCCGAAGATGACCGCACGCCGCCAGAAATCGTGGTGCTCCTCGCCGCGGCGCGGGATGATGCTCAATGCGCGGTCGACCGTCGCGGCACGATTGCCGCGCGAATAGTCCGCCCCAATCCCCACGCCCGCGGCCAGCAGGTTGGCCGGAGCCTGGCGCAGCGATTCGGCGACCCACGCGTCCGCGGCCGCTATCTCGCCAATCTGGTCGTACAACTCGGCCAGGTTCGCGGACGACTCCGGATCGATGGGGTCCATAAGATAGCCTTTCGTGCTCCAGACAATGGCCTCGACCAGATTTCCGCGCGCCCACTCGTTCTGGCCAAGCTCCCAGTAATTCGACGAGTTTCGCGGATCGCGCTCGAGCGCGAGCAGCACGGCAGCCCTGGCTTGGTCCAGCCGGTTGGCAAACCGCAGCTTGGATGCGCGATAACGCATCACGTTGGCGTCGAGCGGGTTCAGTGCGAGCGCCAGATCCATGTCCGGAATCGAGGCTTCGTGGTCTTCCTGCTGCGTGTACACATCGGCAAGGATGATGTGCAGGCGCGCGACGCCCGGCGCGGTGGCCACGGCGCGCTTGACGAGCTGCAAGGCGATTTCATCCTCGCCGCGCGTCTGGGCAATCTCGCCGCGGAACATCAACAGCCAGGCATTGCCCGGATCGACCGCTTCGACGCGATCGAGCAGCGGAGCCGCGCGCGCCTGGAAGTCAGGCAGCGCGATCTGGCCGGTGCGAAACATGTTCAACCAGGTGTTGACCAGGCCGAGCATCGCGTCGACATAGTCGGGATCGAGCGTCAGCGCCTGCTTCATCAGCGCTTCGGCCTGGATGTTGGAAGGAAAATTGTTGACGGCGAATTGTTCCAGCGCGCGCGTGTAGGCGTCGTACGCGGCCAGGTTCTTCGTGCCGTTTTTGGTCAGGATCTCCTTCGTCTTCGGCAACAGTTCGCCGACCAGCGCTTCGGTCACGGCGCCCGCGATTTCGTCCTGGATCGCGAACAGGTCGGCAGCCTTGCGGTCGTAGTTGCGCGACCACAGGTGCGCGCCGTCGGCGGCACGAATCAGCTGGGCGGTGATGCGCAATGTGTCGCCGGCCTGCTGCACGCTACCCTCGACCAGACTGGCGACGCCAAGTTGCGCGCCGATGCGGCGCGCGTCGGCGTTCGTGCCCTTGAAGCTGAAGGACGACGTGCGCGCGGCAACCTTGAGCTGAGGCACCTGGGCCAGGCGGTTCAGCAGCGTCTCGGTCATGCCGTCGGAAAAATATTCGTTGGCCTTGTCGGCCGACATGTTCACGAACGGCAGCACCGCGGTCGATGCCGCGCCGAGCGCCGCAGCGTTCGGCGGATCCGGCGCCGTGGCCGTCGTCGTCGCGACGCGCCAGAGGATGGCACCGCCGATCGCC
>DASRTK010000074.1:0-5507 GCA_035655975.1 Rudaea sp. | reverse complement strand
CGAGACCGTGACGCTTGGCGTACAGGTACAGGTCGAAGTGCCCGGTCAGGTCGAGCTTGCTGTAAATCTTGGACAGATGATTTCGCAATGTGTGCTCGCTCATTCCGAGCAAATCGGCAATCACCCGGTGGCGCGCGCTTGCGGCACGCCCGAGGGCAACGATGATATTGCGCTCGCGCAGTGTCAGCGACGCGATCTTTGCAGCATCCGGATCGGCCGGCGCATCGTCCTGGGTCAGCATGCCAAAAATCCGTCCGCTCGTGGCGCGGTCCAGCCATAACTCGCCAGTGTGAACCTTGCAGATTGCCTTGACGATCGTGGCGACGGAATCTTCCTGATGCAGCAGCCCGCGTGCACCGCCGAGCACGGCGCGATCGGATATCTGTTCGTCGTGGACATGAGCCAGAGCAATGACGCGCAGATTCCGCAGCTTCACGAGTTTCGGAATCAGGTTCAGAGCCGGGTTGCCGAGGCCCAGTCCGACGAGGACAACATCGGGCCGAATCTGCCGGGCCGCCTGAAGAGCGCCGCCGGCGTTGTCGATCTTGCCTACGACCGTCATTCCGTTACCGGTCGATTCGGCAAGTTTCTCCAGAGCCCATGCGACAAGCTGGTTGTCATGGACCAGCAACAACCGGACAGCTGTTGCAGACAGCAGGATCGAACCTCGACCATCCGGCATGACGCCCCCTGTGGGTGTTTCACATGCGCCGGTCGCGATCATACTCGTGCCGCGCCGGCACGAGCGGCCGACGAGCGGCCCGTCGTCGGAATATCGGTTCCATTCGTCGTACTGCGCAGGGCTGGATCATCGGGCAAGGGGGCTGCGAGCGCGCTCCACGCGCATTCGGGCGCAAGCTGAACGGCGGCAAGGCTCGCCGCTGGCGGGGCTCAGCTGTCGCTCGCAGCCGCCAAGGTCAGGTCGTCATTGGCCGCGGCAGCACTCGCAGCTTCTTCGCGAGCTTCGGCCGCAGCGCCGGATTCGAGCACGATCTGCAGATAGCCGCCACGTTCGATCAGGCGCAGATGGTTGAGAATTTCCACGGTCGGCTCGGGAACTGCCGCGAACGGATCGGCGGCACGCATCAATTCGACTTCCGTCGCGGCGCGATCGAACAGATGCGGAGCCAGTATCGTCTGCGCTGCCACGCCCGCATCGCCGGCCAGCGGTTCGAGCAGCAGGCCGCGCATCGGCGCGCGCGGCGCGCCAACGTTGTCGAAGCTGCGCAGGCCTACCGGGAGCGCGCGGCGACTCAGCAATTCGATACCGGCCTCCATCGCGTCCGGCGAATGGAATCGCAGCCAGCGGATCGAGCCAATCATCCAGTCCTGCGCGTCGCCGTCTTCTGCGGGCGGCGCCAGGGCGAGCAGTTCGCCGACCTTCACACGCACGCCGTCGAGCTTGTCCCACTGGAGGCGATAGCCGCTCAGGCTTTGATCGAGAACCTTGACGCCCGAGCGCACGAGACGCAGCGCGTCGGCCGCCGGAGACGATGTCCACGCGGCAATGCGATCGCTTTCGCGCAAGCTGATAGCGACGCCGCGAATGCTGCGCAGGAACGCGTCAAAATCCATATTTTCGCAAAGTACATAATGCACGGCATGCAGGCCGATCACGCAGTCGAGCCGGTGCCCGGCCGGCAGGCGCGTGTGGCCGCGGCCGGCGGTTCCGGCCCAGCCCTGGGCGAGCTTTTCGACCAGCGCGAGGTCGAGGCGCATCGGCTGCGCCCCCTTCGGACGCAGCATGACCGAGTCTTCGCCAGGACGAAGCGCGGCGACTTCGCCCTCGACGAACCGGGACAGCGCGCTGATCTGGAATGCCCAGATGCCGTCGACCGGCACCTCGCGCTCCTCGGGCAGGTAGCCGGGACCGATATCGCTCTCGACCTGCACCGCGACCGCGCCTTCCGGCGCGCGTCCCGGGCGCAGTTCGCAATACGCCGACAGCGGGCGCGTCAGCTGATAGATTTCGCCGTTCTCGCGTTGCGTGAAGCGATACGGGTTGCTCAGCGCGTACAGCAGCGCGTGCATGTAGGCACCGCGCACACTGGTCTCGACGCCTCCGTTCAGAGGATCGGCGACCGGCTTTTCGTCGAGGCGCACGGCCACGGCAAACCGGAACAGGTCGTGCAGCATCTGCCACACACCCGGGGGCGGCGACAGGTAGAGCACGTAGGCGCGATAGAGCAACGCACCGTAGTGCTGGATCGCGCGCACCAGAGCGAGCGTGACCGCCTTGCCGCGTAAAAACGGCACGGCGCCGGCGGGCGCGCAGATGTCGTGAACTAGGGCGGTGTAACCCAGCGCCATCTCCCGGTCGAAATCGCTGATCTGCTGGCCGAGCTGCTGTTTTGCCGCCGGCAGAGGAAACGTGTCGGCGTTGATCGTGCGGTCCATCGAAACAATGACTTGCGTGGTCGGCCCGCGCAGCGCTTCGAGCGCAGCGGCGCGCTGCGCGGGGTCGAGGCGCAGTTGATTCATTTCGCGCAGGGCGTTCAGCAGAAGGCGTCCCGTCGCGGCGGGATTGGCCAGCGGCAAATGGTCGATCCATTCGCGCAGGCCTTTCGTCTCGGTCGCAAACGAGCTCTTTCCCGGCGCGTGCCGCTCGGGCAATGCCTTGGCCATGCGCTGAAAAATGGCACTCATGTCCGTATCCCCCTCGCCACGTTGCGGCACCCGGTGCAGTGCTGAAGCTCCCCCGATGTGGGACCGGCGCGGAGTTTAGCGCGGCTGGCGGCAGCGTGCGTGAAAATGAGATGAATCAGCGCTTTACCGCCGATCGCAGCGCGTGCGTGACCAGTTTCTTCAACAACCATTCGCGTCCTCCGCGAACCTGAGTCAATCCCAGGCGGTCGAGCAAACCGCGCTCGGCCTTGCCGGCGCCGCGCGCAAACACAGATGAAAGCAAGAATACGGCCAGATCGGCCTTGCGCGCCGAGACTTCGCGCAGCTTCTTCAAGGCGGGCAGCAACTCGAGTTCCTCGGCGGTGAAGTCCGAACCGAACGGGAACTGCGGCAAGCCGCCATGGATCCGCAGCGGTTCGAGCGCCCCAGCCAGGTACTCGGGCGTGTTGCAGCGCCAGCGCGCGGGAACAACGAAGTCCGTACGCAGTTTGCCGGCGGCCTTGGCGCGCGCCGCAAGGTCGTCCTGGAAGCGCGCGTCGCAGACCGACAACATCGCCAGGATGCAGTCTTCGTCGGACTTTCCGCGCAGGTCGGCGATGCCGTACTCGGTCACGTAGAGGTCGCGCAGGTGGCGCGGAATCGTCGTGTGCCCGTAGTTCCAGAGGATGTTCGAACCAACACTGCCTCGAGTCGTGCGCGTACTGCGCAGCATCAGGACCGAGCGGCCACCGGGTACGGCGTGCGCCATGGCGACGAAGTTGTATTGGCCGCCTACGCCGCTGACAACCTGGCCGTCCTCCAATCCGTCCGAAACCGCGGCGCCGAGCGCTGTCGCCATCATGCAGATGTTGAAGAAACGCGCGTCACGCCGCTGCAGCGCATCGAGCGACTCGCGGCCGCCATACAACTGGTTGATGTCGGAGACGCGCGTCATCGACAGGCCATCGAACGCTTCTCCGTCAAGGTTGCGCAGCCAGTCGTAGAACGGCTTGGAGCCAAGGAAGAAGGCACCACGCAGGTAACGGCCGTTGCGAAGCCGCCGCCCGTTCACCGCGCGATTCCATTCGGCGCGCGCCGCCGGCTCGCGCAGATCGAGCGGTAGCGTGCGATCGGGCAGAACCACGCCCACATCCGACAGCCGCGCCGCGTCCGGCACGATGCCGAACCGGATCAACCGCGCCAGAGCCGGCGCATCGATCCGATCCGGCAGAACGCCGGCATCGTGCAGCGCTTCGGCAGCATCCGGCATCAGAAGTTCTGCGATCTGCTTGTGGGCCAGCGCCGTTTCGAGCGCATGGTCGTCGTAAACATGCCGCTTGAGGATTCCGGCGCGTGCCAGGTGCATGAAGCCGTCCATTACCATCTCGCTCGCGCCATACAAGCCGCACTCGAATGACGCGAGTGATCCGATCCCGGCCGTGGGCGAATCCGCTGCGTCGTCGCCATCGTTCAGTGCCCGCAGCGCCTGACGGTAGTCCTCATTGCGCCGATGGCGGAGCAGCAGCGCGTGCACCAGCGCATCGGACAATGTTCCGATGCCGATCTGCAGCGTACCGCCGTCGCGCACGAGTGTGCTGGCGTGCAAGCCAAGCGCAAATTCGGCGATTTCCACCGGTTCGCGCGGCAGCGCGAACAGCGTGTGCCGGCTGGCAGCGTCGTCCAGGATGATGTCGAAGAATCCGGCATCGATCTCGGCATCGTTGCCGATGAAAGGAAGGTCGGGATGGACGACGGCCACGACCAGCGGCCGAACCATGCCGCTCGCGGCAACCTGATCCATCAGGTCGGCCGTGATATCCGGGTTCGACGACAGGCTGTAGCGGCGGCGCCCGCTTTCGTCGCGTACCGCAACGATCTGCATGAACACGTTCAGGCCGGCCGCGTGCATGTCCCGCGCAACGTGCGTGTAGTTCAGGCAGATGTAGTTGCGTTGGATCTCCGGCACGCCGAGCATCGCACCCGACTGCAGATAGAATTCGTGCACGCGGACATTCGCCGGCAGCGTGCCGGCATGCAGGGCAGTTACGTATGCCAGATCGGGATAGTCGCGGTCGAACTGGCGATCGAGGAACGGAACGAGGAAGCGCCGTTCAAGGTCGGTCTTCGGATGCGGCCTGGCCAATGACAAAGCCGTGTACAGCGTCAGTTTCAGTGCCGGGTCCTGCTGCGCGCGCGCATAGATCGCATTCAGCAGCACGTTCGGCTTGCCCAGCCCGAGCGGCGACCCGACGCGCAGGTCCCCGCGCGCGTGATAGAGGAGGCGTTCGACACACGAATCGACAGTCGTCAGGAATTCAGGCGTCCGATTCACGATCTTCTCCGGCACTTCAGGCGCATCATCGCAGTTCGCCCGGCATTCTCGCAGTTACTTGTCGGACGGGACATTAGGTATCATCGACCGCAGACGGGAGGACGCGCATGGCGGAGCGCTTCAAGATTGCGATAGTCGGTTCGGGGCCCGGTGGACTCTCCGCCGCCGCGCGCGCGGCTGAGCGCGGCGAGTCGCACGTGCTGCTCGAGGCCGAAGATCACCTGTCGAACACGATCTACCGGTATCAGAAGGGCAAGTTCGTCATGGACGAGCCCGGAATCCTGCCGCTGCGTTCGCCGGTGCCATTCAAGGCCGGATCGCGCGAGACGATCCTCGGCGGCTGGGACGAGTCGGCCAAGAACCTCAAGATCAACGTGCGTTACAAGCATGAAGTCAGCGCGGTCAAGAAGACCGACGCCGGTTTCGACATCAAGTGCGCGAATGGACAAACGGTCCAGGCCGATTTCATCGTCTTCGGCATCGGCCTGCAGGGCAACATCCGCAAGCTCGGCTGCCCGGGCGAGGATCTGCCGTTCGTCCAGTACCAGCTCGACGATCCGGACGAATACGA
>DASRTK010000073.1:0-8069 GCA_035655975.1 Rudaea sp. | reverse complement strand
AAGTCTAACAGCGGCGCCTCAGGCCGGCGCACGCGGCGCGGCAAGCTGTTCGGTGCGCGGCAGCCAGCGCAGCCAGATCAGCCAGAACACCAGCGCATCGAGCACGATCAGTGCCTGCCACAGATACAGGTGAAACCATTCGAACCAGGCGTGATTCCAGCGCTGCAGGTAATACAGGCTGATGATGCGCACGAGATTCAGCGCCTGGATCGCGAGGAAGCCAAGGCCGATGCCAATCAGCTTGTGCTTCCATGGCGCCGGAAACGCGATCACGGCCGATACCAGGATCAGCACCGCTTCGACGCCGTTGCAACCGGCGACAACCTGGATGCCGCCGCCTTCCAGCGCATCGACGATCGCGTCGTTTTGCGCGATCACGTTCGAGTCGAACAGGCGCATGAACCACACGCTGACATGCGCAAGCCCGGATGTGAACGGCACGATGACCGCGTCCTGCACAGGCTGCAACAGCTCGACCGTGAACAGCACGCCGAGGCAGACGATGAAGATGAGGATGAATCTGATCAAGGCAGGGGCGAGGGGCGAGGGGCGAGGGGCGAGGGCTCAACTAGCATGGTGCGCATATCCTACCTTTTGGTTCAACAAGCCGACAGCGGTCGACTGCTAAGCGCGATTCCCCGCCGTTCCTCGCCCCTCGCCCCTCGCCCCTCGCCCCTCGTCCCTCGCCCCTGCTCTGCTAGCATTAAGCAAATGAATCCCGCACCAAACCTGTTCTTCGTCGGGCCGATGGGCGCCGGCAAGACGACGATCGGACGCCGCGTCGCCGAGCTGCTCGGCTTGGCGTTCTTCGATCTGGACCACGAGATCGAAGTGCATACGGGCGCGACGATTCCGCTGATCTTCGATGTCGAAGGCGAGACCGGGTTTCGCGAGCGCGAGCGCGCGCAGCTGGCCGAATTGGCGGCGCGTTCGGGCGTCGTGGTGTCGACCGGCGGTGGCGCCGTGCTCGACTCGGCAAATCGCAGCCGTCTGCGCGAGCGCGGGTTTGTCGTCTATCTGGAGACGACGGTCGACCAGCAGCTGTCACGGCTGGCCCGCGATCGCCATCGTCCGTTGCTGGCGACGCCGGACCGGGAGGAACGGCTGATAGCGCTCGCCGCGGCGCGCGATCCTTTGTACCGCGAAGTCGCCGACCTGACCGTTCCGGCGGCACACGGCCGCAACGTTGCCGCGGCAGCCAGCCAGCTCGCCGCGGAACTGCGCCTGCATTGGCAGCGTGGCGATGCATCGGGTCGCGCGGCATGAGCGGGCCATTGAACGTCGCAGTCGAACTCGGCGCGCGCAGCTATCCGATCTGGATCGGTCCCGGACTGCTCGACGACGCGACGCGCTGGCGCTCGGCGCTGCGCGGGCGTCACGTGCTCGTCATCAGCAACGATGTCGTCGCACCGCTGTACCTGCAACGCGTCGTCGCGGGCCTGGAAGGATTATCGGTTTCGACGTTGGTACTCCCCGATGGAGAGGCCCACAAGACGCTCGATTCGGCCGCTCGCGTCTTCGCCGCGCTGGCCGATCTGAAGGCCAGCCGCGACGCGACGATCGTCGCGCTCGGCGGCGGCGTGATCGGCGACCTGTCCGGCTTTGCCGCCGCGTGCTGGATGCGCGGTATCGCGTTCGTGCAGATGCCGACGACGTTGCTGGCGATGGTCGACTCGTCGGTCGGCGGCAAGACCGCGGTCGACCTGCCGCAGGGCAAGAACCTCGTCGGCGCGTTCCATCAGCCGCGCGCTGTCGTCGTGGACACCAGCACGCTGACCACGCTGCCGGAACGCGAACTGCGCGCCGGAATGGCCGAAGTCGTCAAGTACGGCGCGCTCGGCGACGCCGCGTTTTTCGCCTGGCTCGAGCAGCACGCCGACGCGCTGCTGGCGCGCGACGCGCAAGTGCTCGCCCAGGCGATCGCCGCCTGCTGCCGGCAAAAGGCCGGCATCGTCTCGCGCGACGAAACTGAACAAGGTGAACGCGCGCTGTTGAACTTCGGCCACACGTTCGGGCATGCGCTCGAAACTGCCACAGGCTACGGCATGCTGCTGCACGGCGAGGCAATCGCAATCGGCATGCTGCACGCCGCGCGACTGTCGACCCAGCTGCAGCGCGCGGGCGCCACCGACGCCGACCGTTTGCAGGCGTTGCTCGCGCGCTTCGGACTGCCGACATCGATTCCACCAGGGGTCGATCCGCAACACCTGCTCGACCTGATGCGTCTGGACAAGAAGAATGTCAGCGGCCGCTTGCGTCTGATCCTGTGGCGTGGGATCGGGCAGGCGGAGATCGTGCCGGATGTCGATGCTGCGGCGATATTGCGGGTGCTGGGCGAGGGCTGAGCGCTCCGTGAAATCCAAACGCGTTCGATAGCGGACAATCTGCAACTCTCCGGCAGCGTGCATCGCGCCGCCTGAATGGCGCGAAAACCTTCTGTTCCCCTCGCCCCTCGTCCCTCGCCCCTTGCTCCTCCTCAGCCCTCAGCCCTCAGCCCTAAGCTACAATCTCCCCATGCGCATCTTCATGCAAACCAAGCCGCTCGCCGCCGAAGCGCCGCGCTATTACCAGATCGCTCTGCACCAGGATCTGCTCGGCGGCTGGACGCTGACGCGCGAGTGGGGCCAGCAGGGCGGGCGCGTCAGCGTCAAGCGCGAGGTGTATCTGGAACGCGACGATGCCCTGAACGCGTTCGAACAGGCACGCGATGCGCAGATCCGGCGCGGTTACCACGTCATGTTCAGCCAAGGCATGGAGTCACCGCATGCGATTGGCTGAGGGTGCGCGTGCGCTGGCCGCGATCGCGCTGGTGATCGGCGCCAATGCCCAGGCGGACGAACCAAAATACGGCAAGGTAGAAACGTTCCAGCCGGGCAAAAAGTATACTTGCGTCCCGACCGCCGATCGCAAGGGCTGGGACTGCAACGAGATCGCAGCGGGCGGCGCGGCGGCCAAGCAAGGCGGCAACGCACCCGCAGCCGAAACGACGCCGCGCGCGCCGGAACCGGTGCCGTCGCCGCCCGCTTCGACGCCGGCGCCCGCGACACCAGCGCCCGCGCCGGATCGGCCGAAGTCGAGCGCGCTTCCGGCCTACCTGCGCGCGGGCACTCCGAGCACACCGCCTCCGACCGCGCCGGCTGCCGCGTCTCCCGCTCCGGTCGCGTCTCCGACACCGATCCCGGCTGCGCCGCCTGCCGCGGAGCCAGCTGCGCCGGCAAGAGTTTCCAAATCATCCACGCCAACCCCGACTGCGGCGCCACCGTCGACGTTTTCCGACGTAGCGCCAACGGCGACAGTGGCAGCGCCGCAGAACGCGGCTGCTTCCAGCGCGCAGCCACCGGCAGCGCAAACGGTCGCGCCGCCGACACCAGCTGTTCCCGCACCGCAACCGGCAGCTGCCGAGCCCGCTCCGCCAGCGAATCCCGCGCCGCCAGCACCAGTCGAAGCCGCTGCGCCAAAGCAAGATCGTGTCGGACCACCACCTGCTTCGGTTGCGCAGGAGACGGCGACAGCACCGCAACCGGCTCCGGCCGCGCCGATATCAACACCGCGGCCGGCGCACGAAGCTATCGCCGCGCCGCCGCCGCGCGAAGCAGAGCAGCCTGCTCCGGCAACTGCGCCATCGGCTCCGGACGCAGCACCACCGAATCCCGTCGAGGCCACACCAGCCCCCGCGCCGGTGAAGCCGGCACGATCCGCGCCGGGCAGTGCCCGCGGTAATCGAGAATTTCTCGCGCTGCCGGAGTCCGACTACGTGATCGAACTCGCGCACAGCGCGAACGCCGCCGACTTCGCGGCACTGCGCGGATCGCTGCAGCTGACTCGCGGCCAACTCTATGAACTGCATCTGCGCCGCGACAACGGCGATTGGTGGTTGCTCGTGTGGGGCAACTTCGACAGCGTCGACGCCGCACGCGCCGCGCGCGCCGAACTGCCCGCCGATGCCGCAATCAACGCCGGCTGGCCGCGGCGCGTCGGCGTGCTGCAGTCCGAAGCACGGCGCGTTTCCTCCGAACAGGATTGATGCATGAGCAACGATCGTTTTCTTCGCGCCCTGCGACGCGAACCCGTCGACTGCACGCCGGTATGGATCATGCGCCAGGCCGGGCGTTACCTGCCGGAGTATCGCGCCACGCGCGAGCGCGCCGGCAGTTTCGTCAATCTGTGCAAGACGCCGGAACTCGCCTGCGAAGTCACGCTGCAGCCGATCGCGCGCTTTCCGCTCGACGCCGCGATCCTGTTTTCCGACATCCTGACAATTCCCGACGCGATGGGCCTGGGCTTGTCGGTCAATGAAGGCGAAGGGCCGCGGCTGGCGCGTCCGGTGCGCACGCGCGCCGAGATCGAGAGTCTCGGCGTGCCCGATCCCGAAGGCGAGCTACGCTACGTCATGGACGCCGTGCGCCTGATCCGGCGCGAGCTGCACGATCGCGTGCCCTTGATCGGTTTCGCCGGCAGTCCGTGGACGCTGGCCTGCTACATGATCGAAGGCGCGGGCTCGTCGAGCTTCTCGCGGCCCAAGGCGCTGGCCTGGGACGATCCGCAAACGATGCACAAGCTGCTCGATGTCGTCGCGCGCGCTGTCGCCCGCTATCTCGCCGCGCAGGCAGCCGCCGGCGCCCAGGCGCTCATGGTGTTCGATACCTGGGGTGGCCTGCTGCCGCCGGACCTGTTCCGTGAATTCTCGCTGCGCTACATGACGCAAATTGCGCAAATGCTACAAAGCGACAATGTCGCACGCAACGTCCCGCTGATCCTGTTCAGCAAGGGCGCCAATTCGCATCTGGAGACGCTGGCCGACACCGGTTGCGCGGCGCTCGGCTTGGACTGGACGATCAGTCTCGGCGAGGCACGCGCACGCGTGGGGTCGCGCGTGGCGTTGCAGGGAAACGTCGATCCGGGCGTACTGCTCGCCAGCCCGACCGCCATTCGCACCGAAGTGAAGAAAGCGCTCGACAGCTTCGGCCCGCACGCGGGCCACGTGTTCAACCTCGGGCACGGCATCACACCGGACGTGAATCCCGATCATCTCGCCGTGTTGATCGACGCGGTGCACGAGCTCAGCGAGCACGGCATCTGAGCTCGCGCGATGGGTCGGGTTGCGCACAGCGACCGCCCACCCTGCCGGGACTTTTCGCACCGGTCCGTCGGTCCGAATTCGTCTGGGCGCGTGCACACTCGGCGCTCATCAGATCGACGACGACTACACTTTCGCGGCGGATTTCGACGTGACCCTGTGATGGGAACTGCGGCGCGCATCGGCTGCCCGCGGCCCAGGTTCGCTGAGGCAGCTACGAAACCCCCCGTGCCGGAAGGTTTCCGGCCGAGGCCGAGTGTCCGAAATTAGCGTCAACGTGCGCAAGCGCGGGGTTGAGCTGCCGCAACGTGAGCGTCCGGTTTCCGGATCAGTGCTCCGTCGCGGCCGGCTTCGCAGCGGCCTCCGCTGTCGCTTCAGCCTGCCACTCCTTCGGCAGCGTCACCTTGAACTCGATCTTCGCGAGTTGCTCCGGTGCCATGCCGATCTTGCGCAGGAACGGCAGCCAGCGTGGATCGGAATGGATCTTGGTGAACAGGTTCTCCGCCGCGATTTCGCTCAGCCCGGGGTCCTTGTCCGCGAGCGCCTTGTCGAGCCACTCGAAGGTCTTGTCCGCATTGCCACAGAATGCGTAGTCATGCGCGATGTTGAAGGCGGCGTCTTTCTCGTACTTCGCGATGAGAGCTGCGAACGCCTCATCGGCCTCGGCCTTGTGGCCGAGCGCACATTGAACCAGCGGTAAGCTGATCGTGCGCCATGCATCACTCGTCTCCTGTTCGATCTCGACGCGGGCGCCGGCTGCGTCGCCCTTGAGCAGCAATGCCATGGCCAGCTGCATGTGCGCCTGACCCCGGCCGGGGCTCAGGCTAAGCGCGGTCCGCGCCGAGGCAATCGCGGCATCCCACTGGCCGGCATACCGTTCAGTCAGGCTCATGTTGTAGAACGCCGAGCTGTTCACCGGATCGTGGCGCACGATGGCCGCGTAGAGCGGCAGCGATTCGTCGAGGCGGCCGAGGACCGAGAGGAACACGCCGGCGTTGCGGAGCACATCGACATCGCCGGGAGCCAGCGCCAACGCGCGCTCGAGGTGCTGTGCCGCGCCGGCAAGGTCATGCTCTCCGTTCAGCGCGATGGAGCCGAGCCGAGAGTGCGCTGGCGCGTAGTCGGGGTCGATTGCCAGCGCCTGTTCTATTGTTTCGCGCGCACGGGCGAACCCCTCCTGTCCGGGAAGCATGCCGAGTTGCGTCTCGTGACTGAAGTTCTCGGCCAAGCCCGTCAACGCCGGGGCATAGCGCGGATCGATTGCCAGCGCCTGCTGGTATAGCGCATCGGATTGCTTGAACGCGTCGGTCTTTTGCTGGAGACCGAGCTGGCGCGCCTGCAGGTATAGCGCATACGCTCGCGGATCCGTCGTGCGGACCTTCGGCGCGGCGCCGAGCAACGTCACCTTGAGCTGTTCGACGACCTTCGCCGAGATCTCGTCCTGGATCGTGAAGATGTCATCCAGCTTGCGGTCGTAGGTATCCGACCAGAGGTGATAGCCGTCGGCAGCCCTGATCAGCTGCGCGGTGATCCGCACATGATCGCCGGACTTGCGCACCGATCCCTCCAGCACGTTCGCCACCAGCAGCGTCCTGGCGATTTCCGGGATCGGTACCTCTTTGCCCTTGAACGAGAACGACGAGGTGCGCGCGGCGACGTGCAGCTGCGGCAGCTTCGCCAACAGGTTCAGCAGTTCTTCGGAGATGCCGTCGGAGAAGTACTCCTGGTCTTTCGCCTGGCTCATGTCGACGAATGGCAGCACCGCGATCGAGTGGTCGTTCGTTGCCGGCCCTGCCGGCGTCGCAGTCGGCGCAGCCGACGCAGCGGATGGTCCGGCGGATACGGCTGTCGGCGCACCCGCTTCGCTCGACGCAGCGGTCCCGCTTCGGTGCGCCCCGAAGCGGTCGAATACGAACAGCCCGATTGCCAGCACCAGCAGTCCGATGATGATGTGGTCGAGCCTTCGGCTTGTGACATGCGTGATCGAGCTTGAACGATCGACCTCGCTCTCGCGCTTCAAGCCCTCGGGCGTGATCTCGTAGATCCACGAGAACATGATCACGAACGGAAAGGCGAGTACGCCGATCCAGAGCACCACCGCGCCGATCCAGTCGGGCAGGTGCAGCAGCGGCGCGACGGTCGAGCTGACCTGCGTGACGATCCATCCGAGTGCCAGGTAGGCGACGCCTGCCTTGAACACGTTGCGGCGCTTCAGTTCGGCGAACAAGCCGTGACCCATCCTCTTGCCCCTGTATGCCGGTGGCCCGGCAGCGGTGCAGTGTCGGGGAAATCGGGCCGCTCGCGCAAGGATCGACGCGTTAAGGAAACACAGCCGCTGGGAACGGTTGGCGATGTCCGCTTGTCGGCGGCGAATCCGCGTCGTCCAAGGTCCGTTTCCGGCCGGACAGCGACATTCGCCAATCGCCTGCGGCAAGGGAACCAATCCAACTCACACTTCGCTCTGTTCCGCCATCTCCAAGGCATCGTCGATTTCGATACCCAGACAGCGGGCGGTGCTCGCGAGCCTGGCGTGCCCCGGCAGCAATTGCACCGCGCGCAGGTTCTTCGTGCGCCGATAGACCAGAGAGGCTTTGGTTCGGCGCACTGTGTGCGTGCCGTAGGCACCCTCGCCAAGCCAATAGCACCGATCCATCGATCAGCGATCCGTGCGTACTGTCGCGTGGATAGGTGTGGCCATTGATGTTGAGGAGTACGGAACATTCCGAATGCAGGGAGGCGTGCTTGATCCAGTCGGTGACCCAAGTCCGAGTTTGTTCGGTAATCTCGAACTGCACCGGGCTCAGGGTCGTCTGGTGAAGGACGATCGCGCGTCAATCCGCAGCGGCAAGGCGGCATTGCCGATGCCTTGCAATCCATACGATCGCGGAAAGTCGGCTACCCGCGGCCTGACCCAAACCCCGCACCGACTTTCGGACAGCCGAAAAAATTGGCCCGCTTGCGCGGGCCAAGGATTCTCATGCGGTTCGTTGGT
>DASRTK010000072.1:0-15826 GCA_035655975.1 Rudaea sp. | reverse complement strand
TGTTCGTCGATCCCGTTGCGCCACAACCGGCGGCGGGATCGGCACGCCCGCTTCGGAGGCCGCCACTTCCCAACCTGGCGGATCTGCGCGAAGCCAACGAGCGTCTGGTGATCTCCGCCACGCAAGCAGGTGAGCGCGAGTTGCACGCGAGCGAAGCCCATCGTCGCCAGGTAAAGCTGCAGGCTGTCGTGGTGCACGAGTTGCGCAATCCGCTGGTGCCCATTCGCATGGCCGCCCAATTACTCAAGCACGCGCCCAACGACGAGCGAATGATCTCGAAACTGCCGGATATGATCGAGCGCCAGGTTAGCCACATGGGCCGCCTCATCGACGACCTGATGGACAGTTCGCGCATAGGCACGGGAAAATTCCGGCTGGACTACGCCGGCGTTGCGTTGAATGAGGTGATCGCCACTGCTATCGAGATCACCACGATGGCAATCGATTCGCGTCGCCAGACCCTGCACTTGAGCATGCCTGCAACTCTGCCCACCGGGTACGGCGACAGCGCGCGACTGATCCAGATCTTCAGCAACGTGCTCGACAACGCCTCCAAGTACACCGCGGAGGCGGGAGAGATCACGGTAACCGTCGAGCATCGCGATGGTGCTTTGGTAACCACGATTGCCGACAATGGCATCGGCATCGCCGCAGAAATGTTGCCGAAGATCTTCGATCTGTTCGTTCAGGACACTACGGCACTCATCCGGCACAACAGCGGCCTGGGTATCGGCCTGGCCGTGGTGAAAGAGCTGGTTCATGCGCACGGCGGAACAGTCTCTGTCGAAAGTGAAGGGCGCAATAAGGGGAGCACGTTCGTCGTCACCTTGCCGCTGTACGAAATCCCGAGCCGGGACGGGACACTGCAATCGCCGCTGTGAAGCCGGAAGACCCCTCCTGCCCTGCTGCCGCCGCCGGCCGGCGACCTTCTTCGGGCAGTCGGCCAACGAGCCGACTATTCCACAGTTACACTCTTGGCCAGGTTGCGCGGTTGATCGACATCGGTTCCGTAGAGCACGGCGACGTGATAGGCGAGCAATTGCAGCGGGATCGTGAATGCGATCGGGGTAACGAGTTCGCCGCTTGCCTTGAGCACCAGCAGCTGGCCGGTACCTTTGGGAATATGCGCCGCGACATCGGCGCCCGCGAAGACATATAGACGGCCACCGCGCGCGCGCACTTCTTCGAGATTCGAACTGAGCTTCTCCAGCAGATGATCGTTCGGCGCGACCGCGATCACCGGCATGTTCTCGTCGACCAGGGCGAGCGGACCGTGCTTGAGCTCGCCGGCCGGATATGCTTCGGCATGGATGTAGGAGATCTCCTTGAGCTTCAGCGCGCCTTCCATTGCCACCGGGTACTGCGTTCCGCGGCCGAGAAACAGCGCGTGGTCCCGGCCGATGAATTGGCGGGCAAGGATCTGCACTTCGGCGTCGAGCGCGAGCGCGTCGCTCACAACGGCCGGCAGTGTTTCGAGCTCACGCACCAGCGCCAGATAGCGTTCATCGTCGATGCCATGGTGGCGCGCCAGTTCGAGCGCGACGAGCGACAACGCAACGAGCTGGGTCGTGAACGCCTTGGTCGACGCGACGCCGATCTCGGGGCCGGCGCGCGTCATCAAAGCCAGCGCGGATTCGCGCACCATCGACGATTCCGCCACGTTGCAGATCGCCAAGGTCGACAGGTAGCGGCGCGTTTTCGCCAGCTTCAGCGCCATCAGCGTATCGGCGGTTTCACCGGACTGGCTGACGCTCACGAACAGCGTGTCCGCCGGCACCGTGACCTCGCGATAGCGGTACTCCGAAGCGATTTCGGCGGTGCACGGGATGCCGGCGATGCTTTCGATCCAGTAGCGCGCGATCAGCGCGGCATGGTAGCTGGAGCCGCAGGCCACCAGATGCACGTTGCGCGTCTCGCGCAGCAGTGCGCTCGCACCGACACCGAACGCCGCCGTGAGAATGCGGCCGTCGGCGATGCGCCCTTCGAGCGTATCGGCGATCGCCTGTGGCTGCTCATGGATTTCCTTGAGCATGTAGTGGCGGTATTTGCCGCGCGCTACCGCATCCGGCGCGAAGTGCGCCAGCTTGATCGGGCCATCGACCGGACTGCCGTGTTCGTCGTAGATGTGAACCGCGTCGACCGTCGCATCCGCGACCTGGCCGTCCGCCAGATAGATGAAGCGGCGCGTGACCGGCAGCAATGCGTGGATGTCCGAGGCGATGAAGTGTTCGCCCTCGCCCAGTCCGATCACCATCGGGCTGCCGCGCCGCGCACCGACGACGCGGCCCGGTTCGCGCCGCGAGATCGCGGCGATCGCGTAGGCGCCACGCAGGCGCTTGACCGTCTGCTGCACGGCTTCGAGCAGGCTCGCGCCCTCGCCCTGGAAGTGTTCGATCAGGTGCGCGACGACCTCGGTATCGGTCTGGCTGGTGAACTCATAGCCGAGCGCCTGCAGCTCGATGCGCAACGCGTCGTGGTTTTCGATGATGCCGTTGTGCACGACCGCCACGTTGTCGCGCGAGGTCATCGGATGCGCGTTGTCGGTGCTCGGCGCGCCATGCGTGGCCCAGCGCGTATGCGCGATGCCGGTCCAGCCGGCAATCGGCTGCGTCGCGTGCAACAGCTCGAGTTCGCGCACCTTGCCCTTGGTTCGCACGCGCTCGAGGCCGTGCTCGGTCAGCAATGCGACCCCGGCGGAGTCGTAGCCGCGGTATTCCAGCGCCTTGAGTCCGGCGATCAGTGTTGCGACGACATCGCGCCTTGCGGCTGCGGCAACGATTCCACACATGGCCTTTGCCTCCTGTTCGCCTCACTCGAAACCGTTTGCGAAGATCGGGTCGCCGAGCGGGCCATAAATCTCCGCGGTTTCGACGACGCCCTGGTCGTTGTAGCCGCCGGCGATCAGCACGCGGCCGTCGCCGAGCAGCGTCGCCGTGTGGTAATAGCGCGCCGTTCCCATCGAACCGGCTGACGTGAACGTGTCGGTCGCAGGGTCGTAGAGCTGTGCGTCATTGGTCGTGTTCGCGTTGGTCGCGCTGTTGACGCCGCCAGCAATCAGCACGAGTCCACTGGGCAGCAGCGTCGCGGTATGGAAACGTCGCGGCGAGATCGTCGACTTGCTCGCCGTGAACACGTTGGACGTCGGATCGTAGATCTCGGCCGTGCCGACGCAGATGTCGTTGTTGGTGCCGGCGACGACAAGCACCTTGCCGTCCGGCAGCAGCGTGGCGGTTGCATCGTCGCGGCGGGCGACCATCGTCGGGCCGACTGCGAACGTGCCCGTGGCCGGATCGTAGATCTCAGTGCTGTTCAGCGAAACGCCACTGCCGTCGCCGCCGCCGGCGATCAGCACCTTGCCGCTCTGCAAGCGTACGGCAACGGCGATGTCGCGCGCCTCGTGCATCGAGCCGGTATAGGCAAACGTGCCGGTCGCGGGATCGTAGAGTTCAGCCGTCGCCAGGCGCGTCTGGACATTGCTCATGATGCCGCCGGCCACCAGCACCTTGCCGGTGCTCAGCAGCAGATTCGCGGTCGAACCGTGGCGCGCGTCGTGGGTCGAGCCGGTCGCGCTGAACATGCCGGTGGTCGGATCGAAAATGTCGGCGGCAGTGACGGCGGCGCCGCCATCGTTGTAGTCGCCGCCATTGGCGAAAAGGATCTTGCCGTTCGCCAATATCGTTGTCGTTGGATAGCCGCGCCCGACCGAAAGATTGTTTGCCGTTTGCGAAAACGTTCCGGTCGTCGGATCCCAGGTTTCCGCGGTGGCCAGATTGACGTCGCGAATGCCGCCCGCGATCAGGACCTTGCCGTCCGGCAGCAGGGCATCGCCCGCGCCGAAGCGACCGCCATGGCCCTCGCCGAGGTTGCCGGTCGGCGAGAAGCCGGCCGCGCCGGCCACGGACGAGACGGCGCACAGCAGCAGTGAGGTCAATGTCCGCCACCGTCGGCGCGAACTCCCCGCAGGAAGTTTCGTAACGACGATCATCGATGCCGGGGCGGCGGTTTCGATATACCCCAAGAGCGCGTATTTCATTTTGTGATGTCCTGTGTGACGAGCGCGTAAGCCATTCGTAGATGCTGCGGAGAAACCGTTGCGGCGAATCACCCGCATGTCTGCCACCCGCCCGCATGCCGCGCCGGGGGTTCGAGCGCATGGTGGGAGAAGGCGTAGGGGTGATCTGTACGTTAGGCCACGTTCGCTCGGCGATTCAGGAGGTGTTAACCCGCCGTGAGCGCGGCGCCTGAAATCGAAGACTGAACTGTCATCGACCGTTCGCTAGGCTGGCGTTGCAAGGTGCAACCGGCTGGCGGGCGAACCGTGCGTTCCGGCACGGTTGTTTGCAGCGGGCTTCAGCAATGCCGCCAAGTTTCTGATGGCACGTTACTTGCGCTTGCGTTGTACGAATCGTCACGGAATCGACTCATGCTGTGCACTGAAACAAGCCGGTCTCGACGGCGCAACCGCGAACGGCAAACCAGAATGAAATATCAAAGGTCCCTCAAGAGCATCAAACAGGCCCTCCCGCAGCCGGTCGCGCAAACGGAGGCTGCGCGCTGGTCAAGCGAGGTCGGCGGCGATCACGGCGCGCGCAAGCTGTCGCAACTCAGCGAGGAAGCCGACGGGCTGCTGACGCGGCTGGCGCGGCTGCGCCACAACCTCGCAGAAGTCCGCCAGTCCATGAACGAGGCCAAGGCGCAGTCGGCCCTGGCGGAAACCAACGAGCAACTCGCGCTGGTCGCCCTGCACGCCGAAAGCGTCGCCGAAACCGCCGTCAGCGAACTCGGCGAACTCGCCCGCTCCAGCCAGCGCGATCCGCTGACCGGGCTGCCGAATCGCGTGCTGATGCTCGATCGGCTCGAGCGCGCGATCGCTTCGGCGCGACGGCATGAAACGCGAATCGCCGTGCTGTTCATCGACCTGGATAATTTCAAGCGCATCAACGATACGCTCGGCCACGCGATCGGCGACGAAGCCCTGAAGCTCGCGGCTCGGCGCCTGCAATCCGCCATGCGCGACTCCGACACGGTCAGCCGTCACGGCGGCGAGGAGTTCCTCGTTCTGCTGCCAGGAATATCCCAGGCTGCCGACGTCGCGTCGATCGCGCAGAAGCTGCTGGCCGCTCTCGCAGCGCCGGCGCGCGCCGGCGGGCACCGGTTGCATCTCTCGGCGAGCGTCGGCATCACGATCTACCCGGAGGACGCCGAGGACGCGCAGACGCTGATCGACCGTGCGGACGCAGCGATGTACCGGTCGAAGCGGCGCGGCCCTGGCGGATTCGATTTCTACGCGCAAAAACTTTCGATGACCCGGCGTCCCCACGGCACGCTTGGGCAACGCTGACCGCCCGTCGCTCCCAACAGGAATATTGCATGACAACCCGGATGCGAACGATGCTGGGCGACGCGCTCACTCCCGCCGCGCGCGCATGGATCCGCTATGCGCCAGTCGCGGCCGGCAAGCGGCGGCTGTGGGAAACATTTCACTGGCGCCCGCGCCGGTTCGAATGCCGGACGCGCTTCGGTGGCCGCATCACCGGCAATACCGAAGACCTGATCCAGCGCCACCTTTACTACTTCGGCACCTGGGAACCGAATATCAGCGGCTGGATATCGGCCAGTCTGCGCCCGGGCGACTGCTTCGTCGACATCGGCGCGAACATCGGCCATTACAGCCTGCTCGCTTCGCGCATCGTCGGCGCATCCGGAAAAGTCGTCGCAATCGAGGCGGCGCAATGGATCCATGCGATCCTCGATCGGCACGTGGCGTTGAACCGTCGCAAGAACATCCGCACCGTGCAGGTCGCGGCATCGGCGCAGCGCGGCGTCCTCAAGCTGTATCCCGGCGGCCCCGGCAACTGCGGCAAGACGACGACCGTCGAGGGGGCTGTCCACGGCAGCGAGGATCGCGAAGCCGTCGAGGTGCATGCGCTGCCGCTGGCCGACATACTCAGCGACGAAGAAATTCGCCAGACGCGCATCATCAAGATCGACGTCGAGGGCGCGGAACTGCAGGTGCTGCGTGGCCTGGCACCGCTGCTCGGCCGCATGCGCGCGGACCTCGAGGTTGCCATGGAGATTTCGCCGTCGCTGATGCCCGACGCGGAAGCGGCGCGCGAAGAGATCTTTTCGGTCATGCAGGCGAACGGATTTTCCGCGTTCGTCTTCGACAATGACTACGGCGTCGAAACCTACCTGCGGCGCGGCGCGGGAAAGCGTCCGGTCAGGCTGTCCGATCGTTCCATCGGCTCCCAGGCCGACATCCTTTTTTCGCGCCAGCGCTACTGATTCAGCGGCACGCGCGGCGGACGCGGCTTCAGCAAACTGCGCAACATCCCGCGCAACGCCTTGCTTTCGAGCGGACGCACGGCAAACGCGCGCGCGTAGGCGGCGAAAGCGGCCCGGCGCCGGGCGGCATCCATCAGTTCGTCGCCGAGGTTGCAGTGCGCGGCCGCGAGCGCCTGCCGCCGCAGCGCGTGGCCTCGGGCAGTCGCACCGAACTTGTCGACCAGAAGCATCCGCGCCTGCAACATCTTGCTGAAGTTCGAGCTCATGTTCGCGCCGTGCAGCCGGTAGCGTGCATGCACGTTGTCGAGGTAGCGGATCTCGGCAATCCCGGCGATCCGCAGCCACAGGTCGCGATCCTCGCAACCCAGGCGGTTGAACTGCGGATCAAAGTTCCCCGTGCGTTCGATCGCGTCGCGGCGGAAGACTGCGGTCGGGCAACAGACATGTTCGTGGCGCAGGAACAGTTCGCGAAACGCATCGGCACCCAGGCGGCTCCAGTAGCGCGTCGCGTAGCCGAGCGAATTGCCGTCGACATCGATGCGTTCGATGTCGGCGTGCACGAGCGCGATCTCGGAGTGCCTGTGCAGCACGGCGATGCTTTCCTCCAGGTGGTGTGGCAGCCAGATGTCGTCGGAATCGAGCAGCGCCAGGTATTCGCCGCGCGCCATGCCCAGCGCCGCGTTGCGCGCGTGGCACAGTCCCTGGTTGGGCTGATGATGCACGCGCACGATGCCCGGATAGCGGCTCGCGTACGAATCGGCCAGCGCGCCGCTGCCGTCGGTCGAGCCATCGTTGACGACAACGATCTCCAGGTCGCGCATTGTCTGCGCGAGCGCGCTGTCCAAGGCCTGGGCGAGAAAGCGCTCGCCGTTGTAGACGGGAACGATGGCGCTGATGAGCGGCGCGTGCACGATGTCAACCGGCGCGTCGATGCGGCGCGTCGGCGCCGGTGTGTTGCGACTCGCGCGCAACCTGCAACGCATCGCGCAACGCGCTCACCAGTGCCGGCTGCTCGATCAGTGTATCGTGCGAACCGGGCAGATCGACGACGTGCACGTCGGCGGCCACCGCGTCCCAGCCCAGCGCCCACGACGACGCCAGCCGCGCCGGCTGCTCACGCGCGCGGAACACCGTGACGGTCCCCGGATAGGCGCTCGGCCGGTAGGTTTCGTCGGCGCGCAGGTGGATGCGCTCGAGCTGGCGGTAGCGCACCGCATGCGGCAACGGCGTGCCACGCCAGCGATGCCATGCGGACTGCAGCGCATCGCCGACGCGGAATGCCCGGCGTTGCAATGCCTCCTTCATCATCGAGCGCCGCGTCGGCGCATCCACCGATCGCGCCCGCGTCCAGCGATCGGTCCAGCGCGCAAACACACGAGCCAGCGGGGTTCTTGCGGCCGAATCGGTACAGCCGTCGTCGAGTCCGTAGGTGTCGAACAGGCCGAGGAACGCGACCTTCTCGTTTTGGCCAATCAACAGCTGCGCCAGTTCAAAAGCGATCAGGCCACCCATCGAACCTCCGGACAGATAATAAGGACCGTGCGGGAAGCGCCCGCGAATCTCGCTCAGGTATCTTGCCGCCATCGCTTCGACGGTCATCAGTGGCGGCGTCAACCCGTCGAGGCCGACCGCCTGCAGGCCGTACACCGGCTGCTCCGCACCCAGCGCCCGCGCCAGCGGGACGTAATTGAGCACGTTCCCGCCGAGGGCGTGGACGCAGAACAATGGCGGCAGGTCGCGTCCTGCCTGAATGCGCACGAGCGGCGACCAGGTATTGGTCGCCGCCGGCGCCAGCCGCGGGGCCGCGCGGCCTGCGGGCGGAGCACGGGCGCCTGCGTCGCGGGCACCCGCATCACGGAAGGCCTGCGCCTGCTCGCGCACCGTTTGCGCAGTCAGCAACGTCGCCAGCGGCAAATTGATGCCGGTCAACGCATGCGCGCGCTGGAACAGTTCGACGCCGAGCAGGGAATCGCCGCCGAGATCGAAGAAGTTGCCGTCGACGCTGATATCCGCAACGCCGAGCAGGTCGCTCCAGAGCCCGAGCAGCGACTTGCTGAGGGCGTCGTCTGCCGTGGTTGTCGCAGTCGGTGTTGCCTCGAGATGCGCGCTTCGCGATCGGGGCGCCGGCAGCGCATTGCGATCGACCTTGCCGTGCGCGGTCTGCGGCAGCGAATCGAGCGTTTCAATCAGCTGCGGAACCATATGCGGCGGAAGCCGTCGACGCAAACGGTTGCGCAGGCCGTGCGCGAACGTGTCGCCGGATTCGTCGGCGACGACATACAGCGCCAGGCGCCGATCGTTCTCACCCATCGTCACGACGGTTGCAATCGCAACATGGACGCCGGGCTCGGCGAGCGCCGCTGCCTCGATGTCGCCGGGTTCGATGCGAAATCCCCGCAGCTTGAATTGATGATCGACGCGGCCGTGAAAGTGCAGCTGGCCGGCGTTCCACGAGCCGATGTCACCGGTGCGGTACATGCGTGCGCTGCCGCCGTCGAAGTCGTCGGCTTTGAACCGTTCGGCCGTCAACTGCGCCTGGCCCACGTAACCGTCGGCGACGCCGTCACCACCAATCCAGATTTCTCCGCGCACGCCTGGCGGCACGAGTTGGCCGCGAGCATCGAGCAGATAGATGCGCGTGTTCGCGATCGGCGTTCCGATCGGCACGCTGCCCTGGCCTGTTTCGACGCGTGCCAGAGTCGACCAGATCGTCGTTTCGGTCGGGCCATACAGGTTCCACAGCTCCGAACACAGCGGCAACGCCGCTTCGGCGAGATCGCGCGGCAGTTCCTCGCCACCGATCAGGAGTTTGAGCCGCGGCAGCTTCTTCGCGCGATCGCCGGTCGCCAGCAACCGCAGCAAGGAAGGCGTCGTTTGCAGCACCGTCGCCTGGCGCCGGCCCAGCAATGCAAGCAACGCGTCCGGATCACGATGCTCCTGGTCGCTCGCAATGAGCACCCTGGCGCCGGCCAGCAGCGGCAGGTAGAGCTCGAGTCCGGCAATGTCGAACGACAACGTCGTCACGGCGCACAGGATGTCGGTTGGCGCGATGCCTGGCCGATCGCGCATGCTGGTCAGCAAGTTGACGAGATTGCGGTGAAGGACGCGCACGCCTTTCGGCGTTCCGGTCGAGCCGGACGTGTACAGGACATAGGCGAGCGCACCGCCGGGAACGTCCCGAAGCTCAGGCCGTGGGCTGTCCTTGCGCTCGTTCGCGAGCTCGGCGAGCACATGCAGCTGGCACGCTTCGGCGAGCGCTGCCGGAACGTCCGTCCGCTCGAGCACGAGCAGATGATGGACTTGCGCATCGGCGAGCACGAACTGCAGGCGGTCCTCCGGATAGGAGGCATCGACCGGAACATAGGCCGCGCCACTGGCGGCGATACCGAGCAGCGCTACCAGCATCTCGACGCGGCGCGGCACGCAGATGCCGACGAGATCGCCCTGGCCGATGCCGCGGCCGGCGAGTGCCGAAGCCAGCCGGCGTGCCTGTTCGACGAGCTCCGCGTAACTCAATGTGCGCCCGGCGCATTCGACCGCGATCGCGTCCGGGGTTCGCTGCGCTTGTTCCATGACCAGGCGCATCAGCGAAGCGCCGCGGTCGAAATCGCGGGCCGTCGCATTGCACCCCTCGACGATCGCTCGTTCCTGCGCCGCATCCATGATCGGCAGTGTCGCAACGGGCATGTCGTTGTCGCGCGCGGCCGCCGCGGCCAGGAGCGTCTGGTAGTGGCTTGCCCAGCGGCCGATCGTGGCGGCATCGAACAGCGCAGTGCGGAAATGCACATCCAGGGTCAGGCGATCGCCGGCTTCGTTGAGGTTGAAGAACAGGTCCTTGACCAGCGCCGGCTTTGCGCAGTCCCGCAGCGTGCCCGCGGGGCCGCCGAAGTCGAGCGGTTCGACGCGTGGATTGAGATTGAAGACGATGTCGGTCAGCGAACTGCGCTCGGCGCCGCGACGCCATCCCGGCGCGTTCAGCAATGTATACAATGTCAGATCCTGGTTGTCGGCCGCGTCGAGCAACGCGCGGTGACAACGGCGAGCGAGCGAGGCGAATGTCTCGTCGGGATCCAGCACCACACGCAGCGGCAACGTGTTGACGCCGTCGCCGATGAGGTGATCGGCTCCGGCGAGCGCCTGGCTGGCGAAGGGAATGCCGATCGCGAAGTCGAACTGGCCCGTCAGGCGCGCGAGCAGGACGGTAAATCCGGCCAGCAAGACGCTGTACAGAGTCACTCCGCAGTTGCGCGCGACGTCGCGCAGCGCGGACGCAAGGTCGCTCGGGAAATCATGGAAGACCGTGTCCGCGGCAAAATCCGGTCGCACCGGCCGCGGCCGGTCGCTCGGCAGCTGCAGCGCGTCGGGTGCGGTCGCGAACAGCGCTTTCCAGTAGTCCAGTTGCGTGTTGGCCTGCGCGCCCGTTCGGCGCGCACGCTCATCGCGGGCAAAGGCGCGGAACGACTGAGCGTCGGGCAGCGATGTGCGCCGTCCCGCCAGCAGCGCCTGGTATACGCCGGCGAGTTCTTCGAAGAACACGGCCGCAGACCATCCGTCGAAGATCAGATGATGCGCGACGACCAGCAGCGCGTGACGATCCGTCGCCAGCCGGATCAGCTCGATGCGCGCCAGCGGCGCGCTGGTCAGATCGAACGGCTCGCGCATCGACCTCGCGCAATGCGCGCGCAGGCGCTCGTCCGAACCGGGGCCTTCGAGGTCGACGAGCACCGGCACGATCGACTGAACCGGTCCGACGGAAAAAACGCTGCCATTGGCCGCGAACGACATTGCGAATGCCTCGTGCCGCTCGACCACGTGCGTGATCGCCCGTTCGAGCATGGGCACGTCGATCCGGCCCTCCAGCATCAGCAGTTGCGATTCGTTGAACGCAATGTTCGCCACGTCGCCGAACTTGCTGGCCAGCCACTTTTCCGTTTGCGCGTCGGTCAGCGGCTCTTCGTCCGGCAGGCGCGGCGGAACCGAGCTTGCCGAATCGATGGGCGTTGGCGGGCCCGGCGGCTCTGGTCCGGCATTCGCAACCCGCGCCAGCGATGGCTTGCGGCCGAGGACGCCCGCGCGCAGCACCTCCGTGGTCGCCGACTCGATCGCGGCGATGATTTCCTCGACCTCGGTCGCGCCGTGCGCGGTGCTCAGAAAACAGTTGAACTGCGCATAGACGTGCAGGCCGCGCTCGCGCAGGACATGGTAGAAAAGTTCGGCCAGCGGCTGGCCGGCGTCGATGCGGATGCGCCAGAGCGAAGCGCAGCCGATCGCCTGCATCGGCGCGAACTGCGCGTGGAAGAGCGCGTTCAGGCGCGCGACGAGGTCCGCGGTGCGCGCGTTGAGATCGCGCTGCAACTGCGGACCGCGTTCGCGCAGATGCAACAGCGTGGCCTTCGCCGCGGCCAGTGCCAGCGGGTGGCGCACGAACGTGCCGGCGAAATAGGTGACGCCGGCTTCCGGCCGGCTGTCGTCGCCGAAGCGCCAGTCGCCGCCGTCGAGCGCGTCGAGCCAGACCGAGCGGCCGGCAATTGCCGCAAGCGGCAGGCCGCCGCCGATGATCTTGCCGTACGTGGCGATGTCGGCGCGCACGCCGAAGAATTCCTGCGCGCCGCCCGGAGACAGGCGAAAGCCGGTGATGACTTCGTCGAAGATCAGCGCGCAGCCGCTGTCGTCGCAGATCCGGCGCAGTGCGGCGACGAATTCGCGCGGCTGCAGCGCCGGGTTCCGCGCCTGCACGGGTTCGATCATGACCGCCGCAAGCTCGTGCGCGCGTGCGCCGATCACCTCGAGCGCTTTGTCGCTTCCGTAATCGAGCACGAGAATGTTTTCCACGGCATTGGCGAGGATTCCCGGCGCCGCGGCGATCGAGCGCAACTCGCGCGTGCCGCGGACGATGACCTCGTCGAAGATGCCGTGATAGGAGTCCCGGAATATCACGATCGTCTTGCGCCCGGTGACCGTGCGCGCGATACGCATCGCGCCCATGACCGCCTCGGAGCCGGTGCTGCAGAACGCGACGCGCTCCATCCCGGTCATCTCGCGAATCAGCGCCGTCACGTCGGCTGTCAGCGGATGCTGTGGCCCGATTTCGAATCCCGCTTCGATCTGCTCGGCCAGCGCCCGTTTGACGAACTCCGGCTGGTATCCGAGGAAATTCGCGCCGAATGCATTGAGCAGATCGATGTAGCGATTGCCGTCGAGGTCCCACAGATGAGCGCCGCTCGAACGTTCGACGACGATCGGATAAACCAGTTCCTTCCACAGCGGATGGAAGCCGGTTACGACGCGCGGATCGGCCATCGGCGCGCGATTGCGCTCGCTGAACGCTTTCGATCGGGCAGTACGCGTGCAGTAGCGCGCGATGAAATCCTGCAGCCAGGCTTGCTGGGGCGAACTCAGGTCCGCGTCGACCTTCAGCGTGATTCTGGCCGCGGCACCGAATGGCTGATCGCCCGCGGCGCGCTCGCCGCCCGCTGCCGGGCTGGGAGGCGAGGCGGCCGGGTGCGGGTGTACGCGCGTGGCGATCGCGTCGCTTGCGCAACTGCAACCGGCCGGGCCTGCGATGGCCAGCGGTACTGCCTGCGACTCGAGCAGCGAAGCAAGTTTGGCGATGCTGTCGACATCCTCGAGCAGGCGCCGGAATTTCAACTTCAGCCCGTGGCGCCGCTCGATCTGGAGTGCGGCCTGTGTCAACGCCAGCGAATCGAGACCGAGGTCGAGGAAGCGTGTCGCATCCTGCACGCTCGACAGCGCCTCGCCGGAAAGCGAAGCGAACAGTTCGCGCAGCTCGACGCGCAAACCCTGCGACGGCTCAACGCTGGCCGGTATCGTTTCAGGTGCAGGCTCGAGCGCACCTGGACCGGGCGCCTCGACGCCGACCGCGTTGGGGCCGTCCGCGTCGATCCAGTAGCGCTCGCCGCGGAACGGATATCCCGGCAACGGCACGCGCCTGCGTTGCTGTTCGTCGCAGTACGACTTCCAGTCGATCGGCGCGCCAAGACACCACAGTTGCGCGGTTGCCGCGGCAACATTTCCGGCAGCCGATCCGGGCTCGCGGCTCGGACCGAGCGTCGCGACGACTCGGTCGCGAAAATCCGGATTGGCGCGAAGCACGGCGGCGAGCGCTTGTCCCGGACCAACCTCCAGTGCAATGCGGTCGCTTGCGGCCAACGCCGCCGCTGCTGCGTCGCCGAAACGCACCGGCGCGCGGATTTGCCGGCACCAGTAGTCCGCGGACATTGCGTCGGCGCTCGTCATCAGCTGGCCGGTCACGCAGGAGTAAAACGGAATCGCCGGTGCTTTCATGTGGACCGCGTCGAACGCGCGGCGGAATACCGGCAAGGCGGGATCCATCGACGCCGAATGGAACGCATGGCTGACGTCGAGTCGCCTGCTGGCGATGTGCTCGCCGTCGAGCAGTCGGGCGAATTCGTCGATCGCGCCGACGCTGCCGGCAACGACCAGCGAATCCGGCGCGTTCACCGCCGCGACTTCGATGCCATCCGGCAGGCGCGAGGTCAGGCCGGCCTCGTCGCAACGCACGGCGAGCATGGCGCCGGGCGCTTGCGCATCCATTGCCAACGCGCGGGCGACGACGAGGCGCATCGCGTCTTCGAGCGAAAACACGCCGGCGATGCAGGCGGCGACGAGTTCGCCGACGCTGTGGCCGATCATCGCGTGCGGCTCGATTCCCCACGATTGCCAGAGGCGCGCAAGCGAATATTCGACCGCGAACAACGCCGGTTGCGCGTAGCCTGTCCGAGCGAGCAGCCGGTTCGCACTTTCGGCCTCGCCGCTTGCGGGCAGGATCAGCGCGTGGAGGTTACGGTCGAGCGACTGCGACGCGATTTCGCAACAACGCTCCAATGCGCGTGCGAACGCTGGCTCCGTTTCGATCAGTTCGCGCGCCATGTTGACGTGCTGCGAACCCTGTCCCGGAAACAGGAAGACGATCTTTGCTGCCTCCATGCTGACGCGGCCGCGCAAGCTGTGCAACCGCTCCTGCGCTTCGGCAATCGTGCAGGCGGCCACCGCGCCGCGCACCGCCATGCAGCGGCGACCGGTTGCCAGCGTCCAGCCGACATCGGACAAGTCCGCGTCGCGACAGGCGCCGAGCGCGGCAGCCAGATCGGCGGCGCGCCGTTGCAGTCCCGGCTCGTCGCGCGCCGACAGCGGCAACACGACAAGACCTCGTGGCGACGGTTCGCTCCCAGTACGAAGCGGCGCCTCTTCGAGCACGACATGCGCGTTCGTGCCGCCGACGCCGAACGAACTGACGCCGGCGCGGCGCGGCTGCGCGCCGCGTGGCCACGCAATCGCACGATCGGCAACCTTGAATGGCGTGGCGGCGAAATCAATTTCCGGATTCGCGAGCCGGTAGTTCAGCGTCGGCGGAATCTGCTCATGGTGCAGAGCCAGCACGGCCTTGATCAATCCGGCGACGCCCGAGCCTGCAACAAGATGACCGATGTTGCTCTTGACCGAGCCGAGCCAGCAGTACTGGCTGCGCTGCGTCTGCTCGCGAAACGCCCGCGTCAGGCCCTCGACTTCGATCGGATCGCCGAGTTGCGTGCCAGTGCCATGCGCTTCGACGTAGCCGATCGAATCCGCGCTGAGCTCGGCCGTCGCCAACGCCAGGCGAATCGCCGCCGCCTGCCCGTTCGCGCTCGGTGCGGTGAAACTGGCCTTGTCGGCGCCATCGTTGTTGACACCGACGCCGCGGATCACGGCCCAGATCATGTCGCGATCGCGAACCGCGTCGGCCAGGCGCTTGAGTACGACCACGCCGCCGCCGGACGAAAACAACGTCCCGCTCGCGGCCGAATCGAACGGCCGGCAATAGCCGTCGGCCGATTCCATGCCGCCGTCGACCGGGACGTAGCCGGATTCCTGCGGCACCGCAATATTGATGCCGCCGGCAAGCGCCGCATCGCATTGCCAGGTCATCAACGCGTACCACGCCTGCGTGATCGCCACGAGTGACGTCGAGCACGCGGTGTACAGGCTGATCGCCGGACCGTTCAATCCGATCCGGTGGGCCACGCGCGTGGCGACGTAGTCCTTCTCGCCGGCCAGCATGACGGCGAATTCGCCGCTCGCCGCAACCAGATCGGCACGCGCTTCGACCAGTTTGCGATAGGCGTTGTTCGACACGCCGGCGTATACGCCGATGTTGCCGGCGAATCGTCGGGTGTCGATGCCGGCGTTTTCGAGCGCGTTCCAGCACAATTCCAGGAACACGCGCTGCTGCGGATCCATCAACAATGCCTCGGCCGGGGGAATGCCGAAGAACGCTGCATCGAAGCGGTCGGCGCCGGCGATGATGCCGCGGGCGGCCACGTAGCGCGGATGCTCGCGCGCCTCGCGCGAAACCAGCGGCGACAAGGCATGGCGATCGAAACGCGTGATGCTCTCCCGCGCGGACAGCAGATTGCGCCAATATGCGTCGATCGATTCCGCTCCCGGAAAACGACCTTCCATGCCGATGATCGCGACGCCGTTCATCGCATGCTCACCCGTGACCGCGCAACGCGGCGAACCG
>DASRTK010000071.1:0-1847 GCA_035655975.1 Rudaea sp. | reverse complement strand
CTTTCATCTTGAGCAGGTCGATGACGCCTTCGAAATGTTCCTCGGCGCCGATCGGCAGCTGCATCGGCACCGGGTTGGCGCCCAGGCGCGACTTCAGCTGGCCGACGACCTTGTCGAAGTCGGCGCCGGCGCGATCCATCTTGTTGACGAACGCAACACGCGGCACGCCGTACTTGTTGGCCTGACGCCAGACGGTTTCCGACTGCGGCTGGACGCCGCCGACCGCGCAAAGCACGAACACGGCGCCATCGAGCACGCGCAGCGAACGCTCGACTTCGATCGTGAAGTCGACGTGCCCTGGCGTATCGATGATGTTGAAGCGATGTTCCGGGAACGACAGGTCCATGCCCTTCCAGAAGCAGGTCGTGGCAGCGGACGTGATCGTGATTCCGCGCTCCTGTTCCTGCTCCATCCAGTCCATCGTCGCGGCACCCTCATGCACCTCGCCAATCTTGTGATTGACGCCGGTGTAGAAAAGGATGCGTTCCGTGGTCGTAGTCTTCCCTGCATCGATGTGAGCCATGATGCCGAAGTTACGATAGCGGTCGATTGGAGTGATACGTGCCACTTGGAAAGTTTCCTTAACCCGGTTCCGTCAGATCCGATCAAAATCGGATCAACAAATATTCAAATCATTACCAGCGGTAATGCGAGAACGCCTTGTTGGCTTCCGCCATGCGATGCGTTTCTTCGCGCTTCTTCACTGCCGCGCCGCGGTTTTCTGCGGCCTCGAGCAGTTCCGCGGCCAGCTTGCGCGGCATCGAATTCTCGCTGCGCTTGCGCGCCGCTTCGATCACCCAGCGCATCGCCAGTGCCAGGCGGCGCGACGAGCGCACTTCGACCGGCACCTGGTACGTGGCGCCACCGACGCGGCGCGACTTCACTTCGACTGCCGGAGCGACGTTGCTGAGTGCCTTTTCCACGACGTCGATGGGCGTCGCGTGCTTCTGGCCGATCTGTTCGATCGCGCCATAGACGATGCCTTCGGCCACGGACTTCTTGCCGCTCTTCATCACCATGTTGATGAAGCGGGAAATCAGCTGGCTGCCATGCTTGGGGTCCGGCAGCAGCTCGCGCGTGGGTGTATTGCCTTTTCTCGACATGATCGATGTCCGTTGGTAAATCGACTAGCTATAAAAAGTGGCAGCCTTGGTGGCCGCTTCCTGCCCAGGGCTCGAAAGCCCTGCTTACGAACCCTTGGGCCGCTTGGCGCCGTACTTCGAACGGCTTTGGCGACGCTTGGTCACGCCGGCAGCGTCGAGCGAACCGCGCACGGTGTGGTAACGCACACCCGGGAGATCCTTCACGCGACCGCCGCGAATCAGGACGACCGAGTGCTCCTGCAAATTGTGGCCTTCACCGCCGATGTAGCTGATGACTTCGAAACCATTGGTCAGGCGCACCTTGGCAACCTTGCGCAGGGCCGAGTTCGGCTTCTTCGGCGTGGTCGTGTACACGCGGGTGCACACACCGCGACGCTGCGGCGCCGCGACCTTCTTCTTGCGGCCTTTGCCGGACTTCAGGCCCGGCGTGGCGAGCTTCTTCTTGGGCGGCGTGCGGCCCTTGCGGATCAATTGGCTGGTAGTCGGCATGCGGCCGCTAGCGTAGCAGGGGCACCGATTCTGCCTGTATCGATCCCGTGGCGGGGTAATACCTCCTCGATGAGACCGCGATCCCCGGCGCCCGGACGGCCCTCGTCGGCGCCCGCATCGTGTGGGGAGGGCTGCTGCTGGTCGCGCCGGAGCGCACGCTCGTCAAGAATCCGGATCCCGCGCCGGGCTACGTTCGCGCCATCGCGCGCGTGCTGGGCGCGCGCCAGCTCGTCGAGGGCGCGGTGCTCGCGCATC
>DASRTK010000070.1:0-18175 GCA_035655975.1 Rudaea sp. | reverse complement strand
GCTTCCTGCTCAAGTCCGAGCGAGTGCCGCAGCAGCAGCGCCGTACTCAAGATCGTGCCGAGCGGATTGGCCAACCCCTTGCCGGCGATATCCGGCGCCGAACCGTGGATTGGCTCGTACAACCCGGCCTTGCCATCGCCGAGCGACGCCGACGGCAACAGGCCGAGCGAACCGGCCAGTGCCGCCGCTTCGTCTGTAAGAATGTCGCCGAACAGGTTCTCGGTGACGATGACGTCGTAGGAATTCGGGCGCGTCAGCAGGAGCATCGCCATCGAATCGACGAGTTGGTGTTCGAGCGCGACATCGGGAAATTCCTGCGCGACGCGAATCACCGTGCTGCGCCACAGGCGCGAGGTTTCGAGCACGTTGGCCTTGTCGACCGATGTCACGCGTTTGCTGCGTTTGCGCGCCAGATCGAATGCACGGCGTGTCACGCGTTCGACTTCGGCGACCGTGTACTTGCATTCGTCAGTCGCAGTGTCTGCAGTACGCGTCTTGGCGCCGAAATACGCGCCGCCGGTCAGCTCGCGCAGGAACAACATGTCCACATTGCGCAGTTTTTCGTCCTTCAGCGGCGAGAATGCGGTCAGCTTCGGATGCACGCGTACGGGACGCAAGTTTGCATAGACGCCGAGCGCCGCACGCAGCCCCAGCAAGCCCTGCTCCGGCCGCAACTTCGCATTCGGATCGGACCACTTCGGCCCGCCGACCGCGCCGAGCAGCACGGCGTCCGCCTGCTTGCACGCCGCGAGCGTTGCCGGTGGCAGAGGATCGTTGAACGAATCGATCGCGATGCCGCCGATCGCATGTTCGGCGAATTCGAATTCATGGCCGCCACGCTCGGCGACGGCTTTGAGCACGGCCACGCCGGCCGCAGTCACTTCCGGACCGATGCCGTCGCCGGGGAGAACTACGATATTTGCCTTCACGCGCCTTGTCCCTCTGATACTTTCACTTTGTCGTCATTCCCGCGGAAGCGGGAATCCATCTTGATCTTCAACCAGGAGCAGAAAATGGATTCCCGCGTTCGCGGGAATGACGGCGGAAAAAATTCATGCGGCCCTGCCCAAGGTTTCTTCAAACTTCGCGATTTCTTTCTCCTGCTGCAACAGAAACCCAAGCTGATCGACTCCGCTCAACAAACAATGCCGCGCAAACGGTTCGAGTTCGAAGCTGAAACGGCCGCCGTCGGGCAGTTCAATGAAGCCGTGCTCGACATCGATCGCAAGTTCAATGCCGGGATGCTGCAGCAGGTATTGATGCTCGCCCTCGCTCAACACGACGGCGAGCACGCCGTTCTTCAGCGCATTGCCGCGGAAGATGTCGGCGATCTCGCTCGACAGCACGGCGCGGATGCCGAAATCGAGCAACGCCCACGGCGCGTGCTCGCGCGATGAACCGCAGCCGAAATTGCGTCCGGCGACGAGGATCTCGCAACCCTTTGCCTGCGGTTTGTTCAAGGCGAACTCGGGGTCGGGAGTGCCGTCAGCGAGGTAGCGCCAGTCGTAAAACAGGGCCTTGCCCAAACCTGTGCGCTCGGTTGTCGTCAGGAAGCGGGCCGGAATGATGCGGTCGGTATCGATGTTTTCGTGCGGCAGCACGACCGTTCGTGAACGGATGTGGGTGACTGGTTTCATGCCGCTGCCTCCTGCACAAACGCTGACGGGTCCGCGATGTGCCCGGCAATCGCCGATGCAGCCGCGACAAGCGGACTCGCGAGCACCGTGCGCACGCCTGGTCCCTGGCGGCCTTCGAAGTTGCGGTTGCTCGTGCTCACGACGAGCTGGCCCGGCTTGCCGATGTCGCCGTTCATGCCCAAACACATCGAGCAGCCGGCTTCGCGCCATTCGGCGCCGGCCGCACGAAAGACCTCGTGCAGGCCTTCGCGCTCGGCATCTTGCTTGACCTGCTCGGAACCCGGAACGACGAGCATGCGCACCTTCGGCGAAACCTTGTGTCCGCGCAGCACTTCGGCGGCTGCGCGCAAGTCCGACAAGCGTGAATTCGTACAGCTGCCGAGGAACACGATATCGACTGGCGTGCCGGCGAGCAGCTTGCCGCTCTCGATATGCATGTAGCTCAGTGCTCGGCGCTCCTGCGCATTCGCAGCGGCAGGAATCGGCGCATCGAGCGTCATGACCATGCCTGGATGCGTGCCGTAGGTGACACTTGGCCGCACCTTCGATGCATCGATGTCGACTTCGCGGTCGAAGCGCGCGTCGGCGTCGGACTTCAGCGTGCCCCAGGCGGCGACGGCCTTGTCGAAGTCCGCGCCTTGCGGCGCGCGCGGCCGGTCTTTCAGATACTCGAACGTCGTCGCATCCGGCGCGATCAGACCGGCGCGCGCGCCGGCTTCGATCGACATGTTGCACACGGTCATACGCTCTTCCATCGACAGCGCTTCGATCGTCGCGCCGCGATATTCGAGCACGTAGCCGGTGCCGCCGTTGACGCCGATCGTGCCGATGATGTGCAGGATCAGATCCTTCGCCGTCACGCCCGCGCGCAGCGTGCCGGTCACGTTGATCGCAAACGATTTCGGCTTGCGCTGCAGAAGGCATTGCGTCGCCAGCACGTGGCCGACTTCGGTCGTGCCGATGCCGAATGCCAGCGCTCCGAATGCGCCATGCGTCGAAGTATGGCTGTCGCCGCAAACGATCGTCATGCCGGGCTGGGTGGCGCCGAGTTCCGGCCCGATCACGTGGACGATGCCGCGGTTCGCGCTGCCCCAGCCGTACAGTTGAACGCCGAACTCGCGCGCGTTTGTTTCAAGCTGCGCGACCTGCGATTCGGCCTCGGCGGTCACGTAGGCGCGCTTGCCCGAAGCATCGGCCGGCAACGTCGGCGTGGAATGATCGAATGTCGCCAGCACGCGCTCGGGGCGGCGCACCTTGAGCCCGCGCGCGCGCAGTTCCGAGAATGCCTGCGGGGACGTGACTTCATGCACCAGGTGCAGGTCGACATAGAGAACTCCCGGCGTTGCCGGCGTCTCTTCGCTCACCTGGTGCGCGTACCAGATCTTGTCGAGCAGGGTGCGGCCCATCACGCAGCCTCCGGGCTCTTCCCCCTCTCCCGCAAGCGCAGCTTGGGGGAGAGGGCTTTGATGATTCGCGCGCCGACGTGCTGCGTTTTCATGCCGCCACCTTCTCTTCTGTTGCGGCGACTTCGGCGGCCACATCGACCGGAGTCAACCAGCCCCAGCGGTCGGCGGTGCTGCCGTCGAACAATCCGAAGAACGCCTTCTGCAACGCGCGCGTCACCGGTCCCGGCTTGCCCGTGCCGACCGGCTTGCGGTCGACCGAACGAACCGGCGTTATTTCCGCCGCCGTCCCGGTCAGGAAAATTTCGTCGGCGCAATACAGAGCCTCGCGCGGCAGATCGCGTTCTTCGACGGCGATGCCGAGATCGGCGGCCAAGGTGACGACCGTGTCGCGGGTGATGCCGGCGAGCACGCCGCCGCTCGTCGGCGGCGTCATCAGCTTGCCACGGCGGACCAGGAACAGGTTCTCGCCGGCACCCTCGGTCAGCAGGCCATTCGTGCCGAGCGCGATGCCTTCGGCGTAGCCGCCGCGCTGCGCTTCCAGGCCGATCAGTTGGCTGTTCAGATAGTTGCCGCCGGCCTTCACCCAACTCGGGAACGTATTCGGCGCCGGGCGATTCCACGACGACACGCACACGTCGGCGCCATGTTCGATCGCATCGCCGAGGTAGGCGCCCCAGTCCAGCGCCATGATCGCGACGTCGACCGGCGAGCCGGGCTTGGCCAGCACGCCGAGGCCGCCGGCGCCACGGAACACGATCGGGCGCACGTACGCGGACGACATCCGATTCGCGCGAATCAGCTCCAGGCAGGCAGCGTTGATCTCTTCTTCGCTGTAGCCGATGTCGATTTCGTATACTTTTGCCGATTCGAACAGGCGCCGCGTGTGATCGGCGAGGCGGAAGTAAGCGGGGCCGACTGCGGTCGCGTAGACGCGCTCGCCTTCGAACACGGACGAACCGTAATGCAGTGCGTGCGCGCTGACATGACAAGTCGCATCCTGCCAGGGTTTAAGTCGTCCGTTGTGCCAGATAAGGGCGGCGGAATTCATTGCTGTTACCTCAGGCTTGATTTGCTGCAATGGGAAGCGTCGCCTGACCCAGGTTCAGGCGTTCGATGCGGTTGACGACTTCGAGCGCGGCCTGCGCTGCGGCTTCGACGATGTCGGTCGACACGCCGCGCCCGCACAACTCGCGATCGTTGTAGCGGACGGTCAGCGTGGCGCGGCCCTGGGCGTCGGCACCATTGCTGAGTGAGTGAATCTGGAAGTCGTCGATATCCAGCGCCATGCCGGCGGCACGCGTGATCGCGCGTAGCACAGCATGCACCGGTCCGTCGCCAAGTGCGGCTTCAGCGGCGACGCGGCCGTCGGTGTGCTTGAGCTTGACCGAGGCCGACGCGCCGTTGCCCAGATGCGTCGTCGCGTGCAGGTGCTGCAGGCGCCACGGGCCGACCGCTTCAGGATCGAGGCCGAGCGCGAGCGCATCGAGATCGCTGTCGAACACTTCGCGCTTCTTGTCGGCCAGTGTCTTGAACGCGATGAACAGTTCATCGAGCTGCTTGTCGTCGAGTTCGTGGCCGAGGTTGACGAGGCGTTCGCGCAGCGCGTGCCTTCCTGAGTGCTTGCCGAGAACCAGTTGAGTGCGCGAGAAGCCGACATCCTCGGGACGCATGATCTCGTAGGTCTCGCGATGCTTGAGCATGCCATGCTGGTGAATGCCGGATTCATGCGCGAACGCGTTCTCGCCGACCACGGCCTTGTTGCGCGGAATCGTCGCGCCGACGAGGTCGGCGAGCAGGCGCGCGGTCGGATACAGCAGCGGCGTGCGGATGCCGGTTTCGAACTTGAAACGATCGGAGCGCGTCTTCAGCGCCATGACGATTTCTTCGAGCGCGGCGTTGCCCGCACGCTCGCCGATGCCGTTGATCGTGCATTCGACCTGGCGCGCGCCGGCCGCAAGCGCGGCCAGGCTGTTGGCGACCCCGAGACCGAGGTCGTTGTGGCAATGCGCACTGAGCATGACCTTGTCGATGCCGCGCACTTCGCGCTTGAGGCGCGCGAACAGAGCGCCGATTTCGTCCGGCGTGGTGTAGCCGACCGTGTCGGGCACGTTGACCACGGTCGCGCCGGCCTCGATCATCGCCGACAGCACCGTGATCAGGTATTCGGGTTCCGTGCGGATCGCATCCTCGGCCGAGAACTCGACTTCGTCGCACAATTCGCGCGCGCGGCGCACGGCCTTGATGCCGGTATCGAGGACCTGCTCGCGGCTCATGTTGAGCTTGTGCCGGCGATGGATGGGGCTGGTCGCGAGGAAGATATGGACGCGCGAACGACCGGCCTTCTCGGTCGCGCGGGCCACCGCCTCGATGTCGCCGACCTGCGCCCGGGCGAGGCCGCAGATCGTCGGCCCGCGGATTTCAGTGGCGACGGCGCGCACCGATTCGAAATCGCCGTCGGATGCCTGCGGGAAACCCGCTTCGATCACGTCGACGCCGAGCTCGGCAAGCGCGTGGCCCATGCGCAGCTTCTGCGCTTTCGTCATCGAGAAGCCGGGAGCCTGCTCGCCGTCGCGCAATGTCGTGTCGAACACGCGGATGCGCTCGGGCAGCTTGGGAGTTACGTGGGGTTCGCTGGTCTGGCTCATGGATCCTCTATTGCGGGCTTTGCGCATCTGCCGGAAATTGCTCCTGCATGCCCGGCATACCGGCCATCCATGGCCATAAAAAACCCCGCATCCGTTTCCGGGTGCGGGGTTTTGGATTCTTCGTCTGGTGTTGCTAGACGCGCCCTAACCCGCACCTCCGTTGGTAATGAGAAGTACGAGTACAAGGACGAGAATCGCATTGAAACGCGCGCCTACGAGCCGTGAGACCAGACTGACCCGGCTCATCTGCTGCGTGATAGTGGCGGTGTTGCAGTGCGACATGGCCCCGACCCTAACGAATCGTTCAGGTCATGTCAACAGTTTTTTTCAAGTGCTGGCGAAATCGGCATATTTTTCGCGATCTTGGCCACCCAGACGGCTAGACGTCCGGATCGGCTTTGCGGCCGCTGGATGGCGGCCCGGGGTGTGCAACGCCCAAAAAGCGGCAAGATTCCCGCTTTCGCGGAATGACGACATACTTGGATCTGCGTCCTCGCCGTCTCGCAAGTCGCCCGCCATCGCTCAGGATCAGGCAAATGGATCGCGCAAGCTGATCGTATCGTCACGGTCCGCGCCGGTCGCGACCAGGGCGATATGCGTCTCGGCCAGTTCCTCGACGGAACGCAAGTAAGCGCGCGCGGCGGGCGGCAGCTTGTTGAACTCGCGGATGCCGCAGGTCGACTCTTCCCAGCCCGGGAAGTCGAGGTACACCGGCTTGCACTCATCCCAGCCGGCGGCGTCGAGCGGCGCGAGCTCGCGGCGCTTGCCGCGGTATTCGTAGGCGATGCAGACGCGGATCGTCGGCAGACCGTCGAGCACGTCGAGCTTGGTGATCGCCAGGCCGTTGATGCCGTTGATCAGGACCGCGCGCTTGAGCGCGACAAGGTCGATCCAGCCGCAACGGCGCGGGCGGCCGGTCGTCGCGCCATATTCGTTGCCGCGCTTGCGCAGCGCTTCGCCGGTCGCGTCGTCGAGTTCGGTCGGGAACGGTCCGCCGCCGACGCGCGTCGCGTAGGCCTTGCAGATGCCCAGTACGTAGTCGATGTCGGCCGCACCTACGCCGGTGCCGGCATAAGCGCCACCGACCGTGGTGTTCGACGACGTCACGTACGGATAGGTGCCGTGGTCGATATCGAGCAGCGAGCCTTGCGCGCCTTCGAACAGGATATTGCTGCCTTCCCGGCGCAACTGATGCAGCGTCGCTGCCACGTCGTCGATCATCGGCTTGACGTAGTCGCCGAACGCGAGCGCCTCGTCCAGGACCTTCTGATAGTCGACGGTATCGGCCTTGAGCCAGCCCTTGAGCACGAAGTTGTGGTAGTCGACGACGTCGCGCAGCTTGTCCGGCAGTTCGTTCGGATACATCAGGTCGGCGACGCGCACACCGCGGCGCGCGACCTTGTCTTCGTAAGCCGGACCGATGCCGCGGCCGGTCGTGCCGATGGCCTTCTCGCCGGACGCCCTCTCGCGCGCCTGGTCCAGCGCGATGTGATACGGCATGATCAACGGCGTCGCCGGGCTGATCTTCAGGCGCGAGCGCACTTCGACTCCGGTCGCCTCGAGTTCGCCGATTTCGTGCTGCAGCGCGGCCGGCGACAGCACGACACCGTTGCCAATCAGGCACAGCACGCCTTCGCGCAGGATGCCGGACGGAATCAGGTGCAACACCGTCTTCTTGCCGCCGATGACCAGCGTATGCCCGGCGTTGTGCCCGCCCTGGAAACGCGCGACCGCGCCGACGCGCTCGGTCAGCAGGTCGACGATCTTGCCTTTGCCTTCGTCGCCCCATTGCGCGCCGAGGATTACTACTGACTTGCCCATATTGTTCTCGCTTGAATCAATGCGTCACGCTTCCGTTACGGAAGATACTTCACCAAGTCGCCAATTTCAGTGCCACCACGCCGAGCCCGACCATTACTCCGCCGATGATACGCAATTGGCGTGGTTCGAGTTCGCGCATCTGCTCGACGATTCGCTGCCAGGTGCCTGGCGCGGCGAACAGGAACAGGCCTTCGATCACGAGGACGAGGCACAGGGCGGACAGAAGTTCATGCATTAACGTGCCCCGGAGGCATCAACATCAACATCAACACCATCCCCACCCAACCCTCCCCTTCAAGGGGAGGGCTCAAAAGCGGTACTGCGCCGGCGGCACGCAGCGCCGATACAGGCCCCGAGCTCTGTTACTTGCCTTTCGCTTCCGGCTCGCCGAAATAGCGCAGGAACTCGGACTTCGGATCGAGCACCATGACGTCGCCGCTCTTGAACGCCTCGCGGTAGGCGGCCAGGCTGCGATAGAACGCGTAGAACTCCGGATTCTTCGAATAGGCCGCGGCGTAGATCTCGGCGGCCTTTGCGTCGCCCTCGCCGCGCGCCTGCTGCGCATCGCGCTCGGCTTCGGCCTTGAGCACCTGCACCTGGCGGTCGGCATCGGCAGTGATCTTCGCCGCGGCTTCGCGGCCGTTCGACCGCTGCTCGTTGGCCAGCCGCGTGCGCTCGGCACGCATGCGGTCGTAGACCGAATTGACGACCTCGTCGGGAAATTCGATGCGCTTGATGCGCACGTCGACGATCTTGATCCCGAGCGTCTCCTCCGTGCCCTTGTTGCCCTGCTCGATGACCTTCTCGGTGATGTCGGAGCGCGCGCTGGCGATCAGCTCGTTCAACGGCCGCGAGTTGAACTCGAAACGCAGCGAGTTCTTGATGATCGAACCGAGCCGCTGGTTGGCCAGCAGCTGGAACTCATCGGCGCCGAACGAACGGTAATAGGCGGCGCCGTTCTCGATTTTCCACTTTACGTAGAAATCCACATTGACCGCTTTCTTCTCGGACGTGAAGTAGCGCTCGGGCTGTGCGTCGAGATTCAGGATGCGCCGGTCATAGCGCACGACCTGCTGCACGATCGGCATCTTGAAGTGCAGGCCGGGCTTGTAGTCGGACGTATCCTTGGCGTCGGCTCCTTCGATGCGGCCGAATTGCAGCAGCAAGGCGCTCTGGCCCTCTTTCACGATGAACGCGGAATTCGCCAGCAACAGGACGACGATCAGGGCAATGATTGGCGGAAGCAGTTTCATTGGCCACCTCGATTTGACCGTGCCGGTGCCCGTTGCTCGGCCTCGCCTGCTGCAGCGGCTGCGGCCGCCGCGGTCGAGGCGGCTTCACCGGCCTGGGTTTTCAGCTTGTCGAGCGGCAGGTAGAGCATGTTTCTTCCTCCACTCTGGTCGACGACTTTCAGCGTCGTCGAAAGCACGCCCTGCATCGTTTCCAGATACAGGCGTTTGCGGGTGATGTCAGGCGCCGCGCGATACTGCGCGTCGATCAAGGTAAAGCGTTGCGCGTCGCCGGTCGCGGTGGCGATCTGCACGGCCTTGTAGCCTTCCGCCCCGGCGCGGATGCGCGCTGCTTCGCCGCGCGCCAGCGGCACTTCGCGCGACAGGTAGGCCGCGGCGTCGTTGATGAACTGCTGCTGGTTGTTGCCGGCGTTGTTGGCGTCGTCGAACGCTTCCTTGACCTCCGGTGGCGGCAGGATCTTCTGGAAGTTCACCGCCTTGACGAGCAGGCCGACGCCGTACGAGTCGAGCGTCTGCTGCAGCAATTTTTCGGTTTCGCTCGCGGTTTCGGCGCCCTGGCCGGAAAGGATCGTGTCCATCGGACTGCTGCCGATCACCTGGCGCACCGCGCTCTCGGCGGCCTGCTTGAGCGTCTCGTCGGGCTGGTTCGCCGAGAACAGGTATTTGCGCGCGTCGGCACGCGTGTATTGAACGTTGAAATCGATCACGACGATGTTCTCGTCCTTGGTCAGCATGCGCACTTCGTCCGACACCGACTGCACGCTCGTCGCCTCGACCGTGATGACTTCCTCGACCGGCGACGGCCACTTCAGGTTCAGGCCGTTGTTCATGATGCGGTTGAACTGGCCGAAGCGCAGAACCACGCCGATCTGGCGCGCGTCGACCATCTTGAAGCTGCCGAACGCGACCCAGAGCACGATCAGCGCGAGCACGGCGATCAGGAATCCGCCGGAATGCGACGAACCGCCGCCGCCACCGCCGCCGTTACCGCCGCCGAAGATGCGGCGCAGTCCCTCCCGCCCGCGGCGCAGCAGGTCATTGATGTCCGGGGACTCCTGCCTGCCCTTCCACGGATCGCGCTTGCCGGGTTCGTTCCAAGCCATGAAAACTTTCCTCATCAGGGTGAAGCGCACTTACCGCACTTCGTGTGAAGCACGAAACGCGCTTCGGATTCAGTACGTCAATGTTCCCACACCCGGACACATTTGCGGGCATGTTGTGTTCGAACGAGGGATGCCGCAGGTCCCGCCGCAGTCGCGGCGCGGACGCAAGGCCGACCGAATTGTACTGGCAATCATCGGGTTGGCGAAGGTTGGACCGGCGAGGTCAGGAAGCCAGAGTGGCAGGCTGCTCTTGCGCGAACTGCGACCGCAACCACTCGCCCTCGCCACCGGGCAGCCCAAACAGCGGTTCGATCAGCGCGCGCGGCGCGTCGATCTCGAGCTCCCAACCGGTCTGAGCCTCGCGTTCGCTCGCGACCAGACCCGACGCGAACAGGCGCGCGCGCAGGCGGCCGGCGGAATCGGGGACCTGCAACCAGCAGTGCACACGGTCGTGCTGAAGCGCGCGCGTGATCGCTTCGCGCAGCAAATCCAGCCCCTCGCCGGTCGCGGCCGAGAGCCAGACGCGCTGCACGCGGCCGCCGTCGATGCTGTCGAGCCGCGGTGTCGGCGCTGCGCCGTCGCCGTTGGCGGGCAACCTATCCATTTTGTTGTACACAAGGATCTGCGGCACATCGCTCGCGCCGATCTCCTCGAGCACGCGCTGGACATCCGCGATACGGTCCTCGGATTCGGCTGCCGAGGCGTCGATGACATGCAGCAGCAGGTCCGCGTCGCGCGTTTCGGCGAGCGTGGATTTGAACGCAGCCACGAGATCGTGCGGCAGGTCGCGTATGAAACCGACCGTATCGGCCAGCACGAACGTGCCGCAGGCCAGCCCGTCGATGCGGCGCAGGGTCGGATCGAGCGTCGCGAACAACTGGTCGGCCGTGTAGACGCCGGCGCCGGTAATCGCATTGAACAGCGTCGACTTGCCGGCGTTCGTGTAGCCGACCAGCGACACGAGCGGTAGGGGCTTGCGCTGGCGCGCACGGCGCGCGGTCGTGCGCTGGACCTCGACTTTTTCCAGGCGCTGGGTCAGCTGCTTGACGCGATTTGCGAGCAGACGGCGATCGAGTTCGAGCTGCGTTTCGCCCGGACCGCGCAGGCCGATCGAGCCGCCGCGCTGGCGTTCGAGGTGAGTCCATCCGCGCACGAGGCGCGTGGCCATATGCTTGCACTGCGCCAGCTCGACCTGCAGCTTACCTTCGTGCGAGCGCGCGCGCTGGGCGAAGATGTCGAGGATCAGGCCCGTGCGATCGACGACGCGGCACTCGGTGTGCTTTTCGAGGTTACGCTCCTGAACCGGGCTGAGCGCGTGGTTGACCAGAATCAGGTCGGCGCCGTACGACTCACGGCTCGCCTTGAGCTCGTCAGCCTTGCCGGTGCCGATGAAGAATTTCGGATTCGGCCGCTCGACGCGAGCGGCCAACGTTCCGACGACAGTCGCGCCGGCGGAGCGCGCGAGTTCGGCGAATTCGTCCAATGCGCCGGGATCGTCCGCGCCCGAGCGCTGCGGCTGCACGAGCAGCGCACGCTCACCCTTGCGTGATCGTTCGAACAGTTCTTTCAACCTTCGGCGGCTTCGCCGTGTGCTGCGGCACTAGGTTCGGCACCGCCCTCAGTGCCGATGCGCACGTTGCGGCTCGGCACGATCGTCGAGATCGCGTGCTTGTAGACCATCTGGCTGACCGTGTTGCGCAACAGGACCACGAACTGGTCGAACGACTCGACGGTGCCCTGCAATTTGATGCCGTTGACGAGGTAGATCGAGACCGGGACGCGCTCGCGGCGTAATGCATTGAGGAAGGGATCTTGCAGCGACTGGCCTTTGGACACTGTTGTTCTCCTTATAATTCAAATCTGTGCGCGATCGCGAACCGGAAAAAAGCAGACGCCGCCGGACCCTATGCATATGGCCTGGCGCGCCCCGATTCAAGGGATTGAAATTCTACACCTTTTCACCCTGCGCTCAAGGGCCGCGGCGTTCCGGCCCGCACCGCCAAGAGATCAGGGCCGGTCCAGGAATGCCTTGACGGCTCCCTCACAAACGCTGTGATAGCGCGTGTCGAACGGGTCCACGGCGCGGGCATCGAGCTCGGCGCGCAGCCAGGTCAACTGGCGCTTGGCCAGTTGGCGCGTGGCGAAGATCGCGCGGTCACGCAGTTGCGTCGCATCGAACTGGCCGTCCAGATGTTGCCAGGCCTGGCGATAGCCGACCGCGCGCATCGACGGCAGATCCGGCTGCAGGTTGCCGCGCGCGCGCAGGGCGCGTACTTCGTCAAGAAATCCGTGCTCGAACATCGCGTCCATGCGCGTCGCGATGCGGGCGTGGAGTGCCGCGCGATCGGCCGGCACGAGAGCGAGCTTGAGAACGCGATACTCGAAGCGCGACGGAGGCGTGCCTTGCAGCGCGGACAGCGGCTTGCCGGTCAGAGTTATGACCTCGAGCGCGCGTTGGATCCGCTGGGCATCGTTCGGCTTGATGCGCGCGGCGGCAAACGCATCGAGCTCATGCAAGCGCGCGTGCAGCGCAGGCCAACCCTGCGCCTGCGCACTCTGCGCTATGCCGACGCGCAGCTCCGCGTCCGCGGCCGGCAGCGCCGACAGACCGGATTGCAGCGCGCGGAAATACAGACCCGTTCCGCCGACCAGCAGCGGCGTGCGCCCGGCCGCACTGATGGCCTGCATTTCGCCCAGTGCATCGGCGCGGAATTCCGCCGCCGAATAGGCTTGAGCCGGATCGCGGATGTCGATGAGCCGGTGCGGAAACCGCGCCAGCGTTGCCGCGTCGGGTTTCGCCGATCCGATATCCAGGCCGCTATAGACCAGCGCCGAATCGACGCTGATGAGGTCGAGCGGAAAACGCTCGACCAGCGCGCACGCCAGCGCCGTCTTGCCTGCGGCGGTCGGTCCCATGAGGAAGATCGCGGGCGGTCGTTGATCAATCGGCATGCCGTCGATTGTAGCCGCGCCGGCTCGGTGTCCGCCTTTCAGCCGCGGGTGAGGCTTTTCGGCGCCTTGCGCGCCCAAGCCTGGCGTACCAGTTCGTTGACGACTTTCCCGTCGGCCCGAGCCAGATCGACGCGCAAGCCGACGACCTTGCCGCCCCACCACAGCTTCTCGACGAAGGCCGAATGCACAGCCAGCGCGAGTTCGCGTTGCTCCTCGTCGACGAACACGTGCAAGTGTTGCCAGTCAGGCGGCGCGGTGGCAAAGATTTTTCCGCGGACGCGGAACGAAGTGTAGGCGAAATGCGGTTGCTCCGCCGTTTCGGGCAGCGACAGCGCGTGGCGGCGCACCTCATCGAGATTCGACGGCGGACTCTTCATTGGCAAAACTGGCGTGGGAGGTGCGCCGGGATCGATCGGACCGGACTCCACAAGTATACCGGACTGTAAGTATACCGGACTGTTTGTGAGTCTCCAGCCACGATTGTCCCCTTCCGCCTTCGGCGCCTTCCCCCGCTTCGCAGGGGAAGGAGGAAGAACGCGATCCACTAAATCTGGAGTCCTTCCCCCGCTTGCGGGGGAAGGTGGCGGCAGCCGGAAGGGGGCGCTCCATGCGAAGACACAAGGCACTACCGCTTCAACGTTACATGCCGCTAGGTCCGCCGGCCGCCGCCGAGCAGAAGTACCCCGCCGATGACGATCGCGCCGATCCCTGCCCACATCGGAATGTTGACCGTCTCCTTTTCCTTTACCGACAACTCGACCGGACCGATCTTGGTCTCGTGATTTTCCTTGGTATAGCTGAAGCTGCCATATGCCAGTCCGAGCGCACCGGCGATGATCAAAACGAGCGCTACCACCTTGATCGCGTTCATTGCTGTCTCCTCATGAAGAAATTGGCGCGCGAAAGCGCCGTCTGGCCCATGGCCCACTGCAAACCGCTTTGTACTCGCTCAAACGCGCCGCCCCTGCATGAAGCGGATGACGATCACAACGAGAGCGGCGATCAGCAGGATGTGGATCAACCCGCCCATCGTGTAGGAGGTCACGAACCCCAGCAGCCACAGCACCACCAGAACAACCGCAATTGTCTCGAGCATCTTTGTTCTCCCGTTTGCCAGGATCGCGATCAGTCGCAGGTTGCTCGCGCAAAAGTCCGGGGAACACCCATCCGTGCCCGCGTCGACGAGCTTCCGGATCAACATACGGATGAGAAATTCCCCCGCCAACAATCCAGATCGGCGGGCCACCATGCAACGAGGGCAAATTACCGCTGCGCCGATGAACGACGTCTGTACCCGATATTCCACTTTTATAATCGGTTCAGACGAGTCCGCCACTGCGCCGGCGCGCGCTCAATTCCGCGACTGCGAGCCAGCCGCCGAAAATCAGGATCGCGAGACAAGGCAGCAGGAACAGCAATTCTCCTGGCCCGATCGCGGAAGGGTTTCCTGCTATCACGATGAACAGGCAGGCGCCTGCGAGTGCGAATAGGCAAAGTCCGCCAAGCCAGCGCGCGCTTTCGATCACGCCGAGCGCCGCGATGGCGATGATCCCGGCGGCGATGCCGAGCAGGCCCCAAGGAAACAACCACAGGGCATGCGACAGCAGGGTCGTGAGGGCCGATGCGAGCGATCCGGCGGCGATCACGTCACCGATGATCAGGAACCACGCTGCCAACGCAAGGTAAGGCAGCAAGACCAGTGTGCACAGCAGATATATGGCTCCGCGCATTCGCCCGCACCCTGCGTAACTGGTCAAATCATTTTTATCAATCAGATCCCGCGCCGGCAACACCCATACCTATTTGGCGACGTCCGCAGGTTTCGGCGGATCGTTCCAGATATCCGCGACACAACGCCATTGCCCGTCCGCGTCCTTTCGCCACACCGTCAATGCACGGCCGGGCAATTTCAGCGGCGTGCCGTCGGGGCCGGAAACGGTCATGTCGTTCATGCCGCGCATATAGGCGAGCTTGCCGTCCGGCGAAAATTCCGGAGGCTCGGACTTCCACTGGATGTGGAATCCGGGAATGGCAAAGCTGGCGGCGACGAACGCGCGGATCGCGGCCTTGCCCTGCACGACCGGCTGGCCCTGCGGAATGACGACGGCATCGTCGGCCCAGTACGATGCCGCCTTGTCGACGTCCTTGCCGGCAGACGCGACCTCGGCCCACTCGGCATCGCGCTGCAGCAGCTTCTGCTGCTCTGCCACGCGATCGAAAGGCGCAGGACCGCAGCCGGCCGTTGCAACGGTTGCCATGACAATGAAACAAAAACGCACGGCTGTCATTTGCGCATCTCCTCGACGTTCGCTCAGGAATCCTTCAATTCGACGGCGATAATGTGCAATTCGCCGTCGCCAATGTTCTTGACGAAGTGCGGCTGCAGCGGGCCGGACCACAATGCGCTGCCGATTGCGGGCTTCATTCCCTTGGCGCGTGAATCGAGGATGGCGTTGCCGTCCGCGTCAAACCGGACGAAATCGCTCCAACCCAGAACATATAGCACGGCGGGCCAACAATGCGAGTGCACCGGCGTGCTCTCGCCAGGGCCCAGACGCGTGTCGAGCACCCTGACCCGTTCGTTTTCGAGCAGGACCTCATGGTGATCGGGCGCCGCCGTCATCGCATCCAATGTGTGCTGAGCATCGAGTGGATCGGGTGGCCGACTCGAAGCGCCGTCGCTTTCGCCCATCACGCAGCCACTCCCCTGACCGGCAACATGGAGCGCAACGATACACGCTTTGTCTGGCGCGTGAGCGACCGTCAACCTGCCGGCATTCGTTGAACCGCTTGCGGATCCTCGCGGCGCTCGGCGTACCACAGGTCCTTGCCTTGCCGCTGCTTGAGGATCCGGGATCCACCCAATGCGAATCGACCGAGCAGCGGCAGGATCTCGCGGACCGAATGCGTACGCAGTTTCCGACCGGACGTCGTGACCGCCTGGCGCAAGACAACGAACCTGCCGTGACGCTTGAGCGCGCGACTCAGGACCAGTTCTTCGGCGCAATAGAACTCCTCGTCGAAGCCGCCGACCGCGATGAAAGCAGCGCGCGTGCAGAACACGAAGCATCCCGCCGCCCATCGCGTTGCCCGGAACAACCGGACCATGACCGGCAGCAGGAGTCTTCCGTACAGCGGCACCACGCCTTCGAATGCGACTGCGGCGCCGCCGCCGACGGCACCGTCGCGCAAGGCATCGACGGCGGCACGAACTACGGCTTCGTTCACGATCGTGTCCGCGTCGACGAATATCAGCAGTTCGCCAAGCGCGGCGCGCGCTCCGGAGTTGCGCGTCGCGGCAATCTGGCGGTGAGCGACGTTGACGACACGCACACCGTGGTGTTCGGCGATCTGCGCCGTGGCGTCGGTCGACGCATCATCGACGACGATGATTTCGTAGCCTTCGCCTAGAGCGCGCGCGGCCAGATGCAATGCGTCGAGCGTTGCTCCGAGCAGAAGCGCTTCGTTGTAGGCGGGGACGATGAACGAGATCATGGTTGCGCAGCATAGCTGGTCGGGACGATCGCCGCCGTTCTGGCATCAAGCGGATCGCCAACGTGATATAAAACAGAGGCGGCCTCCCGGCAATCGGTCCGGCGATCCTGCCGGACTATCTTTTCCGCAACGGCTTCGACTGACAAGGCGCTACGCCCATGGCCACGCAACCCGAAATCCGCAACCTCGCCCTGTTCTGCGATTTCGAAAACGTCGCGCTCGGCGTGCGCGAAGCCAGGTATGCGCAGTTCGACATCAACAAGGTGCTCGAAAGACTGCTGCTCAAGGGCAGCATCGTCGTCAAGAAAGCCTACTGCGACTGGGAACGCTACAAGGAATTCCGCGCGGCGATGCACTACGCATCGTTTGAACTGATCGAAGTGCCGCATGTCAGCCAGTCCGGCAAGAACTCGGCCGACATCCGCATGGTCGTCGACGCGCTCGACCTGTGCTACACGAAGTCGCATGTCGATACGTTCGTGATCATCAGCGGCGATTCGGATTTCTCGCCGCTGGTCAGCAAGCTGCGCGAGAACAACAAGACCGTGATCGGCGTCGGCGTGAAAAGTTCGACCTCGCAGTTGCTGATCGCGAACTGCGACGAGTTCATCTATTACGACGACCTGGTGCGCGCGCAGAAGGCGCGGCAGGCGCCGAAGAAAAGGGCCGAGGACAAGCCCATGACGAAGGCGGCAACGCCGCCGCCCGAAACTTCGCCAGCCAAGGCCCCGGCAAACACGGCCTCGAAACCGGCAAAGGCACCCAGGGCACCGAAGGCGGTGAAAACCGACGCCGACAAGAAACAGGAAGCGTTCGACCTTGTCCTCGAAACGGTAGAAGCGCTGATCAGCGAACGCGGCGAGGACGAAAAAGTCTGGGGTTCGATGGTCAAGCAGGCGCTCAAGCGGCGCAACCCGGGATTCAACGAAAGCTATTACGGTTTCAAGTCGTTCAACGCCCTGCTCGAAGAAGCCAAGGCGCGGCACGTGCTCGAACTGGACCGCGACGAGAAGTCGGGCGGGTACCTCGTCAGGGGCACTCCCGCCGAACGCTAACTCGTCTACTCGAACCCGTTGCGGAAAATTTGGTCGTCGGTTCCCAGTGCACCCGGATACCAGTAGCTGGTACTGCCGGCGGCCGGATAGGCATGTACGGACAGCAGGAACGGCTTGTCGCCGCTGGCATGTTGCGCATCCGTGCAGCAGAGTGCGACCCGCGCTTCCGAATAGCCGCTGCTGCCGATCGCTGTCCAACCAGTCACCGGCGCGGCATTGACCATGATCGCCGCGGCGGTTGGCGCGACGATCTGCGCGTAGATCGGCGCGAGCGATATCGGCGCGATGAAGTCGACGAAACGACGCGCCTGCTGCGTCGGGATCGCAATCGTTTGTGACGGGTCTCCTGCCGTGAAGTTGGCCGCAAACGCGCCCTCCATGAACAATCCAGCCGCTACTGGCTGACTCGTCTGCAGACGAAAGTTGATCGTCGCTTCGAATGTGGTGGACGCACCCGCGTCGATGCTGACCGGAACGCCGGCGACGGTCGGATCGGTCGTCAGCAGCGTCCCATCGACGTTGCCGACAACCTTCACGAAGTAGCGACTACCCGTGTCGGTGCCGGTCACTTCGCCCGGTCGCACAATGAAGTAGTCGTTGCCAAGGGCGGAAATCGGCGGCAGGATTTCTTCGAGGTGATCGGCAAATCCCGTGGCGGCCGGGATGTTCGTCCCCGCGTGGCCGGTCCACACGATGATCGGCTTGTCGCTCGTGATCAGCGCGCCGCTGAGATCTGACCCGTACGCGGCGTCGGCGGCGTCGAGTTTGCTCGCAATCAGCAGCACGTCGCCTTGATCGAGCGCTACCATGC
>DASRTK010000069.1:0-3634 GCA_035655975.1 Rudaea sp. | reverse complement strand
CTCGGCTCGGTGATCGGCAGCTGGACCAACGACGCCGGCACATTCGGCGTGCTCGGCGGGATTTCGCTCAGCCGCGGCAAAATCGGCGTGCACGGTTGGGAATCGATCGGCTGGACGAATCCGGGCCTGACCTATACGCAGTGCGGATTGGCGCCGCCGACCGGCACGCCCGCAACGAATCAGCCGGCCGTGTGCAATGTCAACGGCGGCGGCAACTGGCGCATCCCGGACACGGTTCCGAACAATCCCGCCACGGTCGGCGCCGGCCTCACGCCCGGTACCGTCATCGACAACGCGTTCCTGCTGTCCCACAACCCGGGACTGACGACGAACCAGATCAGCGAAGCGCTGATACCGCGCCTCGGACGGCCGGTGAACATGGAAGGCGATCGTGACCGCGATGGGTTCATCGGCTCGCTCGAATTCCGGCCCAGCGACAACGCGCATTTCTACATCGATACGATGTTCACGAAGGCGCATCGCACCAACGACCGCATCGACATGAACCTGGTCGGTCGCAACGGCAACATGATTCCGCTCGACATGCAGGTCGACGCGAACAACGTCGTGACCAAGGCGACGTTCACGAACGCGCAGTTCTTCCTCGAAGCGCGCCCGTATCAGGAAGACGTCAAGTACTGGAACGTCAATCCCGGCGGCGACTTCATCTTCAACGACAGTCTCAAGCTCAGCGCGCAGGTCAACTATGGCCGCAGCTGGATGTTGCGCGAGTCGCCGACAGTACTGGTCAACTCGCCATTCACGACGGTGCAGTACTCGAACGCGGGCGGCGATTTCCCGACCTGGACCACCGGCGGCCTGAATCTCAACGACCCGAACGCAGGCTGGACCTGGGCCGGCGGCCGCGTGAACATCAACAACGAGCGGCGCGACACCGAAAACAAGGGCGCCCGCGCCAACCTGCAGTGGGGCGACGACAAGCGCAACCTGATCTTCGGCGCCGCCTGGGACCAGGACAGCCGCAATATCACCGGCTACGACAACAGCCAGCAGTGGCAGAACACGGTCTGCGGCGGCGGCGTTGCCATCGTCACGCCGAACCCGCCTTGCACGGGCGGCCCTGGTTCGGCGATTCCGCAATCGGCCTTGTCTTCCTACCTGCTGCCCGGTCCGTTCGGCTACATCACGGCGGACTTCAATCGTTTCAAGAACGACAGCAACTACTACGCGCTGCGCGATGCCGCGCCGGTTTCGGGTTCGGCCAACACCGGCGCGACCACGGGCGGCTTCGACGAGAAGAACGGCGGGCTGTTCGTCGAAGGCAACGACGAGTGGGGCGCGCTGCGCGTCAACGGCGGCGTGCGCTACGTGCATACGGACCAGGAAACGGACGGACCGGTGACGGTCGCCGGCGTCACGCAGTTCCTCACGCTCGCGCAGACGTACCACAAGTATCTGCCGTCGTTCAACACGGCGTGGAGCGTGGCCGACGACATCGTGCTGCGCTTCTCCGGTTCGCGCACGATCACGCGGCCGAATCCGAGCAGCATGCTGCCGAACACGAACTTCAGCGACCCGTCGGCGCAGAACGCCTCGCAGGGCAATCCGAACCTCGCGCCGTACATGTCGAACAACGTCGACCTCGGTGGCGAGTGGTATACCGGCGGCGCCGGCTACGTCGCGCTGAGCCTGTTCAACAAGCGCATCAGCGGTTACACGTACCAGGGCGTGAACACGATTCCGTTCACGGCGCTCGGCATCCCGTACGATAGCCTGAACCCGACCCAGCAGCTCGCGATCACCCAGCGCGGCGGCCCGGATGCGGCGACGGTCAACGTGTCGCAGCAGGTCAACGCGTCGAACAACGTCAACCTGCGCGGCTACGAAGCGACCTGGGTGCAGCCGCTCGACCGCCTGATCGACGGTTTCGGCTTCCTGTTGAACTACACGCACATCGACACATCGGTCGTAGGCAGCGGCCCGAACAAGGCGAAGGTGGCGTCGAATCTGTATGGAATCGCGCCGAAACTGTGGAATGGCACGCTGTACTGGGAACGCGGGCCGGCCTCGGTGCGGCTGTCGTATACCTGGAACGGCGGATACCAGACCGCCGGCGCGAACCAGAACGGCATTCCGTACGCGACGCTCAACGGCGACTCCCGCGGCCAGCTCGACTTTTCGGCGAGCTATACGATCGAGTCGTGGGCGTCGCATCCGCAGATCACGTTCAACGCGATCAACATCACCGACCAGAAGCTGCGTTCGATCTTCTACTGGCCGAACGCGACGAACGACTTCTACGATCCGGGTCGCACGTATCTGATCGGCATTCGCGGTTCGTTCTGATTGGTGCGGTAGGAAAGGGCTCCAGCGCGACGCGGCCCGTCCGGCGTAACACTGCCGGCCGGGCCGCGGTTTATTTGCTCCCGGGTCTTCGCAATTCGCCGATAATGCCCATGCTTTAGCAACGAGCCTTCCGCGGACATGAACAGCGCGACGCAACCACTCTCGGCCGGGGAAAAAATCGGCTATGCCCTCGGCGATCTCGCTGCCAACCTGATCTTCCAGACGCTGGTTACGTTCCTGGCGTTCTTCTACACCGACGTCTACCGCATCCCGCCGAGCGCGGCGGCAACGTTGATCTTCATCGTCGGCCTGCTCGGCGCGTTCGTCTTCACGCCGGTCATGGGCTTGGTCGCCGACCGCACGCGCACGCGCTGGGGCAAGTTCCGGCCGTGGCTTCTGTGGACCGCGATTCCATTCGGCGCGCTGTCGCTGCTCGCATTCAGCACGCCGGATCTCGGCGTGCACGGCAAGATCGTTTATGCGCTGACGACCTACACGCTGCTGGTATTTGTCTACGTGGCCAACAACCTGCCGTACTCGGCGTTGAGCGGCGTGCTGACCGGCAGCATGGCCGAGCGCAACAGCCTGTCGTCGTACCGCTTCGTCGCGGTCATGATCGCGCAGTTCATCATCCAGGTATTGCTGCTGCCGCTCGTGCTGATCCTCGGCGATGGCGACAAGGCGCGCGGCTTCGAACGCACGATGGCGGTGTTCGCGGTCGTCGGATCCCTGTTTTTCCTGATCGCGTTCTTCACGACGCGAGAACGCATCGTGCCGGCGGCAGAACAGACCTCGAGCGTTCGCCAGGATTTGGCCGACCTCGTGCGCAACCGGCCCTGGCTGGTCATGCTCGCGCTGACGATCCTCGTATTCATCAATCTCGCGCTGAAAGGCGGGATGTACGTCTACTACTTCAAGTATTACCTCGACGCGGCGCAGCTCGCGCAGTTTCTCGACGGCATCGGATTCAACGCCTTCATCGCCGGCCTCAACCACGCGCTGGTCGGCGCTGGTCTGACCGAATTCCAGTGGCCGAAAGACGCGCCGACATCGGCATTCAGCCTGTTCAATGCCGGCGGCATCGTCTTCATGATCATCGGCATCGGTTTTTCCAAGCCGCTCGCCGACCGCTTCGGCAAACGCGACGTGTTCGGCGGCGCGCTGTTCGTCTCGACCTTGTGCCTGTTGGCGTTCTGGTTCTATTCGCCGCAATCGATCGGTCTGGTCGTCGTGTCGTACATCCTGCACGGTTTTTTCTACGGCATCACGATTCCGCTGCTCTGGGCGATGATCGCCGACGTCGCCGACTACTCGGAATGGAGGAATC
>DASRTK010000068.1:0-10176 GCA_035655975.1 Rudaea sp. | reverse complement strand
GTCGGCGCGGTGGCGGCGCCGAGGCGCTCGCGCCAGCCGTTGCCGTCGCCGCCGCGATCGTCCGTCCACATGTGCCGGCTCTCCGCCAGCGCGCGCACGCGCAGGTCGAGATTGGCGTCGCGTTTGAGGCGGGCTGCCGCTGCCGAGATCTGATCGAGCAGCGCCGCGCCGACCTTGCCCGGCCCGATCACGCCGACCGACATGGTTTGTGGAGAAAGATAAAATGCCGCATGTGCCGCACGCAGCGCCTTGGCAGCTTCTACGCCTTCGATCGCGACCGAGATGTTGCGCTCCGAAGCGCCCTGGGCGATTGCGCGGATATTCACACGTGCGCGCGCCAGCGCATCGAACAGGCGCGCGGCGGTGCCCGGGACGCCCGCCATGCGGTTGCCGACTGCGGCGAGCACGGCGATCCCGTCGGACAACTGCACGCGATTGATCTGGCCGGCCGCGAGTTCGCGCGCGAACGCGCCTTCGAGCGCGGCCTGCGCAGTCGTGGCCTGCGCTGCGCGCACGACGCTGCAGATGGAGTGCTCGGACGACCCCTGCGAGATCATGACGACCGATACCTGCGCCGCGCGCAACGCCGCGAACACGCGCTCGGCCGTGCCGGGCACGCCGATCATGCCCGTGCCTTCAACGTTGACGATCGCCAGGTCGTGGGCCAGCGTCAGGCCCTTGACCGGACCGGCGTCGTCGCCGTCGGCATCGATGCGCGTGCCGGGAAGTTCAGGCTTGAACGTGTTGCGGATGTAAATCGGCAAGCCGCGCGCGATTGCCGGAGCCATCGTCTGCGGATGAATCACCTTGGCGCCGAAATAGGCCAGTTCGCAGGCCTCCTCGTAGGTCATTGCCGCCAGCGTCACGGCTTCGGGCTCGACGCGCGGATCGGCGCTGAGCACACCGTCGACGTCGGTCCATATATGCAGTTCCCGGGCATCCCACAAGGCCGCGAAGATCGCGCCGGAGTAGTCGCTGCCGTTGCGGCCGAGCACGGTCGCGCGGCCGGCAGCGTCGCGTGCAACGTAACCGGTCACGATCGTGCGCGGCGCGCGATGTTTCTGCCGCCATGCCGCCAGCAGCTGCGCGGTTGCGTCCCAGTCGACGGCGACGCCGAGTTCTTCGTGGCGCACGACCAGGAGCTCGCGCGCGTCGAGCAGGTCGTAGTTTGCGCCGTCGGCTTGCATCAAGGCGTGCAGCAGATGGGCGGACCAGACTTCACCCTTGCCGCTCAGGGCATCCGCGATGTCGCGGCCGGCGCTGCCGAGGACGCTGATCGCGTGCAGCTTTTCGCTTAGCTCGTCGAAGCGTTCGCCCAGCCAGGCCTGCATCGCAGTTGCATTCGTGCCGAGCAATTCGCCGGCGGCAGCCAGATGGCGGTCGCGCAGCGCCTGGCATTGCGGGCGCCACTCGGCTTTGCTCGCCGCTGCTGCGGTCAGTCCGATCAAGGCATCGGTGACGCCCTGCATGGCGGATACGACGACCACTTGCGTGGCCTCGGGACGCGAACGCAACAGATCGGCCACGCAGCGGATGCGCTCGGCGTTGGCCAGCGACGAACCGCCGAACTTGTGCGCCACGACGTGCGCGGAACTGGAGCCATCAGCCGGCGGTAGTTCCGCGGTCTTGAGAGTTGAATCGATGGAATCGAGCGCTTTCATTGGGGCCTCCGACAGGGGCTCCGCGCTGATCGGGATGAGGACTTGTGCGCCCGCATCTCGATCGAGGTGCGGGGCCGGGTTTCTTGTTCGCTATTCGCGCACGGCCGACCGCACCACTACGTTCGTAGTTGTCGTCGTCGGCGTGGTCGTGGCGCGGTGCAACATGACGGTAGTGGAACCGATCCACCACGGCCCTGTCAAGCCGTGGTTGCGGAAATGGGTTACGCCTCGCATCATAATGTGCGGCGCCTTTGCCATTGCCCGGAACGGTGCGAGGGTGCCTGCGATTTCTAGCGGGGGATGCGTTATGAATCGAATGCGCGCCATCGCCAAGGCGATCCTGCTTGCCGCGTCGAATCCTGCGTTGGCCGGCACGATCACGGTGAATAGTCTCGCCGACAACGGTCCGGGCAACTGCAATGTTGCCTGCACGCTCCGGGATGCGATCGCGACCGCGAATTCCGGGGACACGATCCAATTCAACATCGCGCTGCCTTGGACGATCGTGTTGGCTGGCAGCGAGCTGACGATCGCAACGCCGGTGAGCATCGTCGGACCCGGGGCCGGCCTGCTCAGCGTCAGCGCGGCGAACAACTCGCGCGTGGTTGGCGTGACCGCGTCGAACGTTACGATCAGCGGCTTGACCTTGCGTGACGGCAGCTGGACCGGTGCTTTCGGTGTGCCCGGATTCGACTTCGGCGAGCCTGGGGGCACGGGCGGGTATGCGCACGGCGGCTGTGTCTATGTGCACAACGGGGCGCAGCTGACGCTTTCGCGCGTAGCGGTCACGGTCTGTAACGCCGAGGCCGGCGGTGGAGGCATGGGCGGCAATGGCCAGGTCGGTGCCGTCGGCGGCCCGGGCGGTCCAGGCGGAACCGGAGGCTCCGCGCTTGGAGCGATCTATTCGTTGGGCGACTTGACGATCGTGCAATCGAGCGTCACCGGTTGCACGCTGACGGCGGGCGGGGGTGGGTCTGGCGGGTCGTCGGGTTACGGCACCTCATCGATGAACCATTACGCCGCCGGTAACGGCGGCACCGGAGGCGTCGCGTTCGGCGGTGGCGTCTACGCCGGCGGCGGCACGCTGCTGATCCGAAACAGCACCATCGGTAGCTGCACAGTCACCGGCGGATCCGGTGGAGGAGCGGGCATGGGGGCGGCCAGCTTCGGCGGGGCCGCCGGTGCCGGCGGTGCCGCTTCGGGTGGCTCGGTATTCGTCAGTGGCAGCGCGCTGTTGGCGGATGTGGAGTTTTCCACTCTTACCGGCAACACGCTCACCGCCGGCAGTGGCGCAAGTTACCCGACGCAGGCGTCAGCGGGAATCATTGCCGCAACCGCGCTCGACAGCGAGACGCCGTCTTCGATCAAATCGAGCATCATCGCCAGCACCAGCGCGGATCCGGACTGCGTCGGCTCGCTGAATGCACAAGGGAACAACTTCGACCAGAACCATACTTGCAGCGGCTTCACCTTGCACGGCGCTGTCACGCAGACGCTGAAGCCGCTCGCAGCAAACGCCGACGGGACATTTTCCTTCCTGCCGGTCTACGCCAGCAGCGTCATCGATGCCGCGGTCAATTGCGCATTGCTCGACAATTCGACGTTGGCCAACGATCAGCACGGCACGCTGCGACCGCAGGCGCTGGCGTGCGATCTCGGCGCGATCGAAACAGACTATGTGTTCGTCGGCACCTTCGAATAGATTCCCTCATGGCGGCTGGTCATGGAATCATCGCTATGAGGGGATCGTGCAGCAGGGGCCTTCTCCAGCCTTCGAGCGCACTTGGCCACGCGCGATCGGTCAGCAGCGTCTCCAGATGGCGCCGCGCGCAAAGCAAACCTTCGGGTAACCGGAGTTGCGCGGCGATCGTCGCGACTGTCTCTTTCATCTCTGCCATCGCGCGCCGCTGTTCGAGATCGAGCGGCGCCGGAATCGGTGCGAACGCGAGGTCTTCCGCCGTCAGCGGCGCCAGCAGCAAGTCGAGCAGTTCCTGGCGTTGCGGCCCGCGCAGCGCCCGCAGTCCTTTCGTACGCTCGAACAGCTCGGAGGCATCGCGTGGTGGCTGCGAGGCAAGTTGCAGTGCGTGCGCGTCGTCGAGAATCCACGGCCTGGGCTTGTCGAGCGTGCGCGCGCGCGCATCGCGCCAGCGCAGCAGCCGGCGCAACAACGCCTGACGCTCGGGCGGCCAGTCGGCCGCGCCGCGCAATGCACGTTGCGGCTCCGGATCCGGCTGCGTATTGGCCCGCTCGATCAGCGCCCGGCAATCCTCGGCAAGCCAGTCCACGCGACCGAGCGCGTGAAGTTTCTCCGCCAGAATTTCATGCAGCTTCGGCAGCCAGACGACGTCCTGCGCCGCATATTCCAGCTGCGCGGCACTGAGCGGACGCAGCAGCCAGTCCGAGCGCGTTTCACCCTTCGGTACATCGACTCCGATCAGCAGCGCGACGAGCTTCTGGTAACTCAGCCCGAATCCCAGGCCGGCCATCGCCGCCGCGATCTGCGTGTCGAACAGCGTCGCCGGACCGCGCGGCAACATCGACGCGAGTGCTTCGAGGTCCTCGCCGGCACTGTGCATGACGCACAGGTTGCGCGCATCGAGAAGCTGAGCGATCAACGGTTCCGGCTGCCCGAGCTGGGGAATGTCGAGCAGGGCGATGTGCCCGTCGACGCACAGCTGCACCAGCGCCAGGCGCGGAGTGAAGGTGTTCGTGCGCATGAATTCGGTGTCCAGACCGATCAGCTGCGGCATCGCGCGCGAGTCGATCCAGTCGGCGAGCGCGGTGGGTGTATCGATCCAGCTGTGCATCGGTCTGCGTTTTCCTGAAGGTTGAGGAACCCCGGAGGCAAGTTCCGGTCTTTGCATGAGCCGGCGCAACGGTTGCGGCGCAGGCGACGAATGGCCTAAGGTGCCACAACTCGAACACTTTTTGCGCGCAGCGATGCCCGGCAACGACTTTGTCATCAAGCAGAACGTGCTCGGCAGCGCGGCCGGCATCGCGTTGCTGGCGTTTGCGCTGGCGTGGCGCTTCCTGCCGTCGTTCAGCGGCGGCGCCGCGCCGGAAAAGTCCGTCGCCGAGCCGCCGACCAGTGCGCCGATGTCGGTGTCGGCGCCGAAGGAAACGGCACCCGTGAAACCCGTGGCGGCGCAGGAACCGGCGGCCGAGGCGCCCGCGCCCGCACCCCCGGCGAAGCCGGCGCCGCCACCGCCCAAGGCGATCGCAGCGCTGCTGCGCAAAGCGGACAAGGCATTCGCGGAAGGCCATCTGCTCGAGCCGAAAGACACCAGTGCATTCGCGCTCTACACGCAGGTGCTCGATGCCGACAAGGAAAATGCAGCGGCACGCGCGGGACTGGCAAAAATCCACGACGCGCTGCTTGCGCAGGTCAATGCCGCGCTCGATCGCGACGACGAGAGCGACGCATCGCGGGGGATCGCACAACTCGAAACGCTGCCGCAAACCGCGACACAGCAGCAGGGGGCGGAGCTGGAGGCTTTGCGTGCGCGCCTGAAGCTGCTCAAGCAGACCGGTCCGCTGCTGACGCGCGCCGCGGATCTGCTCAGCCAGGGTCACGCCACCGAGCCTAGGGGCGGCAACGCGCTCGCCGTCTATCGCGAAGTGCTGAAGCTCGATCCGAACAACAAACTGGCCGAACAAGGACTCGTGCAGGTGCAGCGCGCCTACCTCGACCGTGCGCTCGCGGCGGCAGCGCAGGACGACTTCAGCGGCGCGGATTCGATACTCGGCGAGGGCTCGCTCGTGTCGCCCGGTTCGCAGGAACTGCTCGACACGCGCTCGCGCATCGAAGGCATTCGCCGCCAGCGCGCGACGAATGTGCTGATGCAGGCCAATTCCGCGCTCGATGCCGGCAACGCCGACCTTGCCCAGTTGCTGGCGCAGAAGGCGCTGGGCCTCAGCCCTGATCTCGCCGGGGTCGACCAGTTCAACGAACGACTGCGCAATGCGCGCCTGTACGCGAGCTTCAGTCCCGGCCAGGTCATCACCGACAAGTTCCTCGACCGCAGCGGCAGCGCGCCGCCGCTGATCGTCGTGCCGACCGGCAGTTTCATGATGGGATCGCCGGACAGCGAGGAGGGTCATCGCGCGAACGAAGAGCCGCTGCGCGAAGTGAAACTCCAGGTCGGCGTGGCGCTCGGACGCGACGACGTGACCGTTGCGCAATTCCGCGCGTTCGCCAGCGACGCCGACTACACAACCACTGCCGAGGAAAGCGGCACGTCGAGCGTCTACGACGAGGAATCCGGACGCATGATCGATCGCCGCGGCGCGAGCTGGCGCGACGACTACCTCGGCGAGAAAGCTGCCGATGATTTGCCGGTGCTGCACGTGTCATGGACCGACGCACAGGCCTACGTGCAGTGGTTGTCGACCCGTACCGGCAAGAAGTATCGCCTGCCGAGCGAGGCGGAGTTCGAATACGCGCTGCGTGCCGGCACGGCGACGCGATTCCCGTGGGGCGACAAGAATCCGGCGAAGATATACGGCAACCTTACCGGCGACGGCGATCGCTCGCCGCACCTCAAGCGCAGCTGGGCCAAGGCGTTCCCGCATTACAGCGACGGCTTCTGGGGACCTTCGCCGGTCGGCAGTTTTGCCGCGAGCCGGCTCGGACTGCACGACATCGAAGGCAACATCTCGATCTGGGTCGAGGACTGCTGGCACGACAACTACACGCGCGCGCCGTCGGACAGCCGTGCGTGGATGAATCCGGGTTGCGCCGAGCACGTGATTCGCGGCGCTTCTTGGGGCAGTTCGCAGGACCAGTCGCGCTCGGCTTATCGCCTTGCGGCACCGTCGCAGACGCGCAGCGCGCGCGTGGGAATGCGGGTGGCGCGGGATTTGTGAGAGCAGGGGCGAGGGGCGAGGGCGAGCGAGGGCAAGGATGAGGCGAGTCATCTTTCCTTCTCCCCGCATGCGGGGAGAAGGTGGCGACTGCAGGCGCCGGGAGCGCCTGCGAACAGCGGAGCTGGCCCGAAGGGCGAGCGCCAGGATGGCGCGAGTCAGGGGATGAGGGGAGCTCTCGAATACTTTGTGCACAATGCGGCAAGAGCGGCCCTTCACCCTCCCATCGATGAAGCCGATGGGGAGAGGGAGAGTCTTTCGGCCCTGAGCCCCAACTACTCACGGACAACTAAATCCCGCCGGCAGCGTCAGTCGAAGCAGATTCATGCTGCCGCTGCCGTAGCCATCGGTCGAAACGAAATCGACTCTGCCGTGATCGCAATCCGAGAACGTGAATTTCAGTGTGCCCCACGGATTGCGCACGATCTTGGCCGGATCGAAGTTCGGTATCCAGCTCCCGCCGGTCGGAAGCGCGACATCGGTGATCGTCGCCGTGTTGCCGCTGTAGGTACCGACGCCGCCGAACCACGACTGCTGCTTGCCGTCGGGATTGAACGCGAACCACAGTGCCAGGAAGCGATTGTCGGGCAGCACTTCGACCATCAGGCCATGCCCGCTTTGCGCCGGGTCGAACCAGCTTCCGGTAAAGCTCGCATCGACGGTCACGGATGGCGTGTGGATTTCGGCGCTGGCCAACGCAGGTGAATCGTTGAAACCGGCGCTGCCGCCTGCAACCAGAACGCTGCCGTCGGCCATCACGGTGGCCGTGTGACCGGCACGCGCGCTGTGAAGGTCGCCGGCGGGACTCCAGTGCCCGCTGTCGGGATCATACGATTCCGTGACAGTCGGGAATGCTGCGGATAGCCAATTCGGAGCGCGTGCGGAAAAGCCACCTGCGACAAGCACGGTGCCATCAGGCAGCGCGGACGCGGTGAAACCCTCCTGTCCGGCGACGAGCTGGCTCGTCTCCGAAAATCTGCTGCTGGCAGGATCGTATATTTCGGCCGAGCTCAATGTCGAGTGGTAGCCATGGGACCCTTGATCATAGCCGTCCCCACCGGCCACGAGTACCTTGCCGTTCTTCAGCAGCGCCACGACCGGAGTGAACCGCGGCCATTTCATCGAACCGGTAAAGCTCCAGGTTCCCGTCGTGGGATCGTAGAGCTCGGCGCTGGAAGAAAAGACGCCGTCGTCTATGTCGTCCGACCCGCCGACAACCAGCACTTTGCCATCTTGAAGGCGAACGGCCTGATGGCCGGTGCGCCGCTCCCGCATGTCGCCGGTCTGGCTCCAGCTGCCGGTTGCCGGATCGTACAACTCTGCACTACCGAGATAGTCGGCGCCAAAGCCCCCCGCGACCAGCACCTTGCCATTCTCCAGAAGAGTAGCAGTGTGGCCGAAGCGCGATGCGGCCATGCTGCCGGTGGCGCTCCAGGTACCGGTGGAAGGATCGTACAACTCCGAGGTCGCGACGTTGCACGTGTATGTGCACGTGCTGTTGGCTCCTCCGGCGACCAGGACCTTGCCGTTGCTCAAGAGCGTAGCGGTATGCTGGCTTCGGGCTGTGCCGAGCGAGCCGGTAGGAGTCCAGCTCCGCGTAGCTGGGTCGTACAATTCTGCCGTTGCGTTGCCCGCGCCACCGGCGACGAGCACTTTGCCGCTCGCGAGCAAAGTTGCCGTGTGATTGACGCGTCCTGTGGTGAGACGGCCAGCGGCCGCCCAGGATCCCTGATCGGCGCCATTCCCGGCGATCGTGCTGATCATGCCGTTCGCGGTCACCTTGCGAATGCGATGGTTGTTCGTGTCTGCGATGTGCAGATTGCCCGCGCCATCCAGGGCAACGCCGTACGGCAGATTCAGTCGCGCGCTCGTCGCGGGGCCGCCGTCGCCGGAGTAACCCGCTTGCGACGAGTCCGCGTCGCAGACTCCGGCGACAGTCGTGATGATTCCGGCCGCGTTGACTTTGCGGACGCAGTTATTGGCGCTGTCCGCGATGTACAAGTTGTTGCTGGGGTCCACTGCCACGCCGTACGGTGAATTCAGCGCTGCTTTCGTCGCCAATCCACCGTCGCCCGAATAACCGCAAGTGTAGGCCGCTCCGTTGCTCGGCACGTTATCGGCGCCGGCGACCGTGAAGATGCTGCCGTCGTGCCGAACCTCTCGCACCCTGCAGTACCCATCCGGGACAAAGACATTATTCGCGGCGTCGATAGCAATCTGCTCCGGCACGCAAAGGCCGGGACCCAGATAATTCGAGCCGCAGTTGCCGCCGGCGAGTGTGGAGACGAAGCCGGCGAGCGTGACCTTTCTCAGGCTGGCGAACGCGGTCGTGAAGTAAAGATTGTTGCCGGAATCCACGGCGACGCCCTGAGGCCAGTGGATTTGTGCGCTGGTTGCTGGCCCCCCATCGCCCGTGTATCCGGCCGAGCCGGTACCCACGAGGGTATTGATGGTGCCATTGGTGTCGATCCGGCGGATCCTGTTGTTGTAGGCATCCGCGATGTATACGCGACCTGTCGCGTCGACCGCCAGTCCGCCGACCAGCGGCGAAAAGTTGACCGGATCGGCCACGAGTTCAGGGTACGAAAGAGGAAAATTCAATTGCGCCTGCGTTGCCGGACCACCATCTCCCGAGTATCCAGGGGCGCCCGATCCGGCAATGCGCTTCAGCATTCCCTGCGCATCGAGTTTGAAGATCAAGTTTGGACTACTGCTGAAATAAACATTGCCGGAGCTATCGGTCGTCACGGCGCCAGGAGAACCGATCGGTCTGAGCGCGGTTTGTTTCGCCACGTTTGTCAGACGCAGCAGGTCCATGCTTGCGCTGCCGTAGCCGTGCACGGAGTTGAACGACACCTTGCCGTGATCGTGGTCGGCAAACGTGAATGTCAGCGTGCCCCACGGTTCGCGCGTGATCTTGTTCGGATCGAAATTCGGAATCCAGCTTCCGCCAGTAGGAAGAGCAACATCGGAAATGACAGCCGTGTCGCCGTTATAGATTCCGACTCCGCCGAACCACGATTGCTCGGTACCCTGCGGGTTGAACGCGAACCACAAAGCGAGCAGGCGATTGTCGGACAACACTTCGAGCATTAGTCCGTGCCCGCTCTGCGCCGGGTCGAACCAGCTGCCGGTAAAGCTCGCGTCGATGGCTGTCGGCGGACTCGCGACGATGCCTGTCGGCGGAGTGAAAAGTTCGGTGCTGCTGATCGAGCCGAAGTTGGCACCGCCGGCGACAAGGACTTGGCCATTCGTCAGCAGTGTGGCCGTGTGCCCCCCGCGCGCGATGTTGAGCGAGGCGGTCTTCCGCCAAACGCCGCTGTGTGGATCGTAGAGGGCTGCATCCGCAACGCTGTCGTCAATTCCGTCGTCGCCTCCCTCGACCAGCACTTCGCCGCTGGCCAGCAGGGTGGATGGGTGGTCAATGTAATTGAACTGGACGTCGGTGCTGCCGGTAACACTCCACCGCCCAGTCGCGGGGTCATAGAGCTCCGATGGACCCCCGCAGGGACACCGGCCGGAGGTGAAGCCATCCACGATAAGCACTCTGCCGTCCTGGAGCATTACCGCAGTATGAGAACTGCGAGGCCCGTTCAGGCTGCCGGTAACGCTCCAGGTACCGGTGACCGGGTCGTACAACTCTGCACTGTCC
>DASRTK010000067.1:0-2689 GCA_035655975.1 Rudaea sp. | reverse complement strand
ACCGGGGGCGCGGTATTCCGGATGGGTCAGGCGGCTCTTGCTGTGCACGAAGTCGATGAGGCCGGCGCCCTTCGGGCACAGCGTGCCGCGATTGACCGGGTGATCGGGATCGCCCTCGATGTGGAAAATGCTCGCTTTTGCATTTTTTGCGTTGTCGCCGAGGCTGTACATCAGCACGCCGCAGGACACCGAGCAGTAGGGGCAGGTATTGCGGGTTTCGGTGGCGCGCGCGAGCTTGAATTCGCGCACTTCCGCCAGCGCCGCGGTCGGAGAAAATCCGATCAGCGCCAAGCTCGATCCTGCCAGGGAAGCGCCACTCACCTTGAGGAACTGGCGCCGGGATAATTCAGCCATGCGAATCTCCTACATGCCTGCGGACCAGCCGAGTCTAAATCCTCGGCAAGCCGCGCACAATCTGCGCTGCAATAGCGCAGAAGGGCGGTCTGACAGCGACTCTTCGGACTTCCGCCCCGATCGCAGGCCGCCATTGCCGCGGCACCGGCGCGCCACCGGGAGCCTCGCGCTTCGCATTATGGGTTTGCGCGCGGCAGGACTATGATCGGAAGACGGCCGTCCCAATGCCAGCATTGACGACCGGAAGCGTGGATGCCGGAGCGTCCGATCACTGGAGATCAACCATGAGAACACTCAGCGTCGCGATCCTGGGCATCGCTTGCCTGCTCCAGTTCGCCCTCGCCAGAGCCGAAGACCCCGTGGCGTGCGGCGGAACCGCGGACACGCAATGCCCCGGCACGAATCAATTCTGCGACCGCGGCATCGGCAAGTGCCAGATGCCGGACGCCCCGGGTGTCTGCAGGGTCAAGACGCAGATGTGCACGATGGACTACACGCCCGTGTGCGGCTGCGACGGGAAGACCTATGCGAACTCGTGCGGCGCCGCCTCGGCGGGAGTTTCGGTCGATCACGCGGGCGAATGCGGCGGGAAAAGCTGACCGGGCAACGGAACTGACGCGCCGGAGCCTGCACTTGCACAGCCCCGGCAAAATTCCAAGCGCCCGAGTCTGATCCACCGCACGCGTCAGTTCGAGCCATACACCCACAACGCGCCGAGCACGGCGCTGCCAAGCAGCGTCCAGCCCATGCCGACCTTGAGGCGCAGCATCGCAACGAGCGCGCCGGCGCTGAGCACAAGCGCGGCGAAGTCGACGCTCCTCCACTCGGGAAGGTCTGCGTGAATCGGGCCGATCGACGTCGCATGCACCGTGTGGAATACCGTGTGCACCGCAAACCAGACCGACAGGTTCAGGATCACGCCGACGACGGCCGCGGTGATCGCCGACAGCGCGGCGTGGATCGTGCGGTTGCCGCGCAGCGCTTCGACGTAGGGCGCCCCGACGAATATCCAGAGGAAGCACGGCGCGAACGTGACCCAGGTCGTGAGCAGGGATCCGAGCACGCCGGCGGCATACGGCGACATCGCACCCGGATGGCGGAACGCGGCGAGAAACGCAACGTACTGCACGACCATGATCAGCGGACCGGGTGTCGTTTCGGCCAGCGCGAGGCCGTCGAGCATCTCGCCTGGGCTCAGCCATCCATAGGTCTCGACGGCCTTCTGCGCGATGTAGGCCAAAACCGCGTAGGCGCCGCCGAATGTCACGATTGCGGCCTCGCCAAAGAACACGCCCTGCTGGGCGAAAGTGCTGTCGCGGCCGAACAGGGCAATCACCGCGATAATCGGCCCGAACCACAGCAAGGCGCAGACGACCGTCACTGCGATCGATTTCCGCAGTGAACGTGTTGCCTGGGTCAGCTCGCCGCGGGCGATGCGCCGATCGACAAGGTAGTCTCCCTGCGCCAGTGTCGCAGCTGACGCCGGCGCAGGGAAACTTCCGGGACGCCAGTGACGTCCGACGATGCCGATCACTGCGGCGCCGAGGATCACGAGCGGGAAGGGCAAGTTGAAAAAGTAGATTGCGATGAATGCGGCGGCCGCAATCGCGACCATCACGCGATTCTTCAGCGCGCGCCGGCCGACACGCAGCACGGCCTCGATCACTACGGCGAGCACGGCGGCTTTCAGTCCGAAAAAGATCGCCGTGACCGCAGGCAATTGCTGATAAGTGGCGTACAGCCAGCTCAGGGCGCCGATGACGATGACGCCGGGCAGCACGAACAGCGTGCCAGCGATCACACCGCCGACGGTGCGATGCATGAGCCAGCCGATGTAGATTGCGAGTTGCTGCGCTTCGGGTCCCGGCAGCAGCATGCAATAGCTCAGCGCGTGCAGGAAACGATCGTCGCTGATCCAGCGGCGCTTCTCGACGAGTTCGCGATGCATCAGCGCGATCTGGCCCGCGGGTCCGCCAAAGCCGAGCCAGCCGATCTTCGCCCAGACGCGCGTGGCCTCGGCGAGGGTCACCTGGTCGTCGGTCGGTGCGGGCGGGGTCATTTCAGACATGGCGATGGTCCATGGTTCAAAAGCGAAAATCCCAGCGTAATTTCGCGATCACCGCGTTCGATATCGGCGCGAGGTGCGCGCTCGGGTCATCGACCGACGCAGCGACGCCGTGATTGAAGACAAGAAGGGGCGGCGACCGTAGCAGGCTCAGGATTTTTTCAGCGCCGCCTCTACGTCCAATGCGGCACGAAAACTCCGCGCGAGATCGTCGGCTTTTCCAACACCCCAGAAATGAGTGAAGTAGAAGCTCGGTTGCTCGCCCATCAT
>DASRTK010000066.1:0-13941 GCA_035655975.1 Rudaea sp. | reverse complement strand
TCCCGGTCGCGCCAGGCCGCAACCTCGCGGTTCTCGTCGAGGCCGCCGTGCGCAATCACGTGCTCAAGACCAAGGGCATCGACCCGGCGCAGACGTTCCTCGACCGGCAGGCGCATCAAATGCGCCGCCAGCCGGCATGGTAGGGAATCTGAGCGCCGCGAGAGCCCAGAGGCGGGATCCTTCTCCCTCCGGGAGAAGGTGCCCCGAAGGGGCGGATGAGGGTACGCAAGAGCTACGACCTGCAGGCCTGTTGCGAGATCCTGCGTCGTTGCTACTTGGCACCCTCACCCCTACCCCTCTCCCGAGGGGAGAGGGGTCCAGTCCTTCTGCGACCGCTGTGTATCCGGGCGTTGCATTGTATGCAAAGTGACAATATCCACAATGCAGCAACTCGCCTGGTCGTGGTCAGCGGCATGTCCGGCTCGGGCAAGACGATCGCGTTGCGCACGCTGGAAGACCTGGACTACTACTGCGTCGACAACCTGCCGAGCGCCTTGATGCAGGCATTCGTCGCCGCCGTGACGCAGGCGCAGCCAAGTCTGCACCCGCGCCTTGCGGTCGGCATCGACGTGCGCAACCGGGCAGAGGACCTCAACCGATTGCCGGAGATTCTCGCCGATCTCGCGGGCCACGGCATCGAGCACCGCCTGATCTTCCTCGACGCGCGCGACGACGTGCTGTTCAAGCGCTATTCCGACACGCGCCGGCGCCACCCGCTGACCGGCGAGGGCCTGTCGCTGAGCGACGCGATCGAACGCGAGCGGCGACTGCTGCAGCCGGTCGCCTCGATCGCCGAACGAGTCATCGATACGAGCGATCTGAACGTCCACCAGCTGCGCCGCCTCATTGCAACGGAACTCGGCATGGCCGGCGGCCCGTTGTCGCTGCTGTTCGAATCGTTCGCCTACAAGCGCGGCGTCCCGGCCGACGCCGACTTCGTGTTCGACGCGCGCTGCCTGCCGAATCCGCACTGGGACACGCGCCTGCGTCCGCTCTCCGGCAAGGACGCGCCGGTGCGTGAGTGGCTCGCCGAAAAGCCCGAAGTCGCGCAGTACCTCGGCGACGTGCGCGGATTTCTCGACACCTGGCTGCCGCGTTTCGAAGCCGACAACCGTTCTTACGTTACGATCTGCGTCGGCTGCACCGGCGGCCGTCATCGCTCGGTTTACCTGTGCGAGCGCTTGGCCGAGCATTTCCGCGCGACCCGGCAACAGGTGCTGACGTTTCATCGGGAGCTGGAATGAGAGCAGCGGCGAGGGGCGAGGGGCGAGGGGCGAGGGAACAGCGGCGCGTCAGAGACTGTGGCGTCGGAATTCTTTTGCGGGCCCCGACCCGCGTGCGCTTCGCGTTCCGCGCCATCACCGCCGCTCGTCCCTCGTCCCTCGTCCCTCGTTCCTGCCCCCTCGCCCCTCGCCCCTCGCCCCTCGCCCCTGCCCTCCAATGACCGTCGGCATCCTCCTCCTCACTCACGAAGAAATGGGCTCCGCGCTGATTGCGACCGCGCACCATATCCTCGGGCGAATGCCGCTGGCGGTCGAGGCGCATGCGATACCGCCGGGCAGTGACGTCGATCAGGCCCTGCAAGACGCGCGCGCGCACGCGCGCAGGCTTGATTCGGGTGATGGCGTATTGGTGTTGACCGACATCTACGGCGCAACGCCGAGCAACATTGCCGACCGGGTTGCCGAGCCGGGCCTGTCGATCCATCGTGTCTCCGGGCTTAATCTGCCGATGCTGCTACGCGTGCTCAATTACGCTGAGCAGCCTTTGACCGAACTCGCACAGACCGCGGCCCATGGCGGCCGCAGCGGAATCAGGATCGACGATGCTTGAGCGCGAGATCATGATCACGAACAAGCTCGGCCTGCATGCGCGCGCGTCAGCCAAGCTCGTCCAGCTGTTGCAGAACTACAAGTCGAATGCGTTCCTGATATTCCGCGGGCGCGAGATCAATGCCAAGAGCATCATGGGCGTGATGATGCTCGCCGCGGGTGTCGGCAACACGATCACGTTGCGCACCGACGGCGTCGACGAGGAGGCCGCAATGAACGAGATGGCCGCCCTGTTCGAACGCAAGTTCGATGAGGGTGCGTGATGTCCGGGTCGCGCCTTGAGGCAATGACGCCTCCTGCGTCATGTGCTGTGCGCATTTCAGGGGCCCATCGTTGGACTCCTCGAACCGGCATCCCGCCCGTTCGCCCCTCGCCCCTCGCCCCTCGCCCCTCGTCCCTAGTATGAGCACCCGCATTGTCATAGCCGGTAGTCCTGCAGGCCGCGGCATGGCCTTGGGGCGGGCGCGACTGGTCCAGCCGAGTCAGCCCGACGTCGATGAACGGCCGCTGCCGGAGGCGGAGGTCGAAGGCGAAGTCCTGCGACTGACCGGCGCGTTGACGGCGGCACGCGATGAACTCAAGCAGCTGCGCGAAAAACTGCATGGCGCCCTGGCGCGTGAGGTCGGCGAGTTCATCGATGCGCACAGCCTGATTCTCGACGATCCCGAGTTGACCGGCGGCCTGTATGACCTGATTCGCAAGGCGCGCTACCGCGCGAGCGCCGCGCTGAAGATGCAACGCGACCGCCTCGTCGCCGCGTTCGACGCGATCGACGATCCATACCTGCGAAGCCGCCGCGAAGACGTCGATCACGTGATCGGCCGGGTACAGGCAGCATTGGCGCGCGATACGACGCCGGCCGAGCGCCAGATCGCCGCGCGCGTCGGCAGCGTGCTCGTCACCGACACGATCGCGCCGGCCGAACTCGCGCACCTGACTGAACACGGCGTGCTCGGCGTGATCACGACCGGTGGCAGCGCGCTCTCGCATAGCGCGATCCTGGCACGCAGCATGCGCCTGCCGATGGTGGTCGGCGCGCACGACGCGCTCAAGCGCATGAGCGACGACGACCTGGTGCTGATCGACGGCACGCACGGCGAGATCGTCATTCATCCGACCGCGCAGGACCTCGCGCGCTACCGCCAGCACCAGCGCGAACAGACGCGCAATGCCGAGGCGCTGCTACGCCTCAAGCACGCGCGCACGTTGACCGCCGACGGCATGGAAATCCATTTGTACGCCAACGCGGAGATGTCGGCGGACATCGTCCAGGCGCGCGCGCTCGGCGCCGCCGGCATCGGCCTGTACCGCACCGAATTCCTGTTCCTGCAGCGGCGCGAAGTGCCGGACGAGGAGGAACAGTTCATCGCCTATCGCGATGTCGTGCTCGGCATGGGTGGCATGCCGGTAACGATCCGAACGCTCGATCTCGGCGCGGACAAGGCCGACAACACCGGCGTGGCACTGAGCAAGGAACCCAATCCGGCCCTCGGCGTGCGCGGCGTGCGCCTGTCGATGCTGCATCCGGAGCTGTTCAGGACCCAGTTGCGCGCGATCCTGCGCGCCGCGAGCTTCGGCCGCGTGCGCATCCTCGTGCCGATGGTGACGACGCCCGAGGAAGTCGTGGCGACGCGCGAACTGATCAACGAATGTGCCCGGCAGTTGCGCTCCGCCGGTCACGAAATCAGCGATCACTACGAATTCGGCGCCATGATCGAGGTGCCGGCGGCGGCAATCGCCCTGCCCTCGCTGATCCGCCACCTGGACTTCATCGCGATCGGCACGAACGACCTGACCCAATACACGCTGGCCGTCGATCGCGGCAACGATTCGTTGAGCGCGTTGTACGATCCGCTGCACCCGGCGGTGCTGAAACTGCTTTCACAGATCATTGCCACCGCGCATCGCGCGCGCAAACAGGTCACGTTGTGCGGCGAAATGGCTGGCGAGATGCGCTATTCGGCGCTACTGCTGGCGCTCGGCCTGACCAGCTTCAGCATGCACCCCAGTTCGATGCTCGAAGTGCGCCACGCGATCGCCGGTTGCGACCGCGCGAAGCTGCGTAAGCAATGCGCCTCCCTGCTGCGCGCGCAGACGCGCGCCGGCATCGAACGCGCGCTCAAGCGAATGCAGGCGCCATGAGCACCGCCGCCCCAGTCGAATATGTCGCGCGCAGAGCGCGCGGCGCGATCCGTTCCTCTCTCCCCCAAGCGTCAGCTTGGGGGAGAGAGCAAAGAGTGAGGGGGCCGAGCCGACAGGATGCTGGCACGAGGAGGACAAGGACGGACCTGCAATAGTCACCGCGCCGACGCGCGGGGTGAGCGCACCTTCCTCCGCTTGCGGAGGAAGGTTGGGATGGGGGAAACTCCGCGATCGCGCGCGGCACCGCGTTCGCACGCACGTTCGTGCGCCACGCCGCACGAATGAAAAATCCTGACGGCGATGGGCGCGGCCACACCATTCGAACCACTGAGCATGCTCAACCCGCGATTGCACGCCCAGGCCGATGAACTCGCCGCTCGCTTCCGCGAGCGCGATCCGTTTCGCCACGTCGTTATCGACGAATTTTTCGCGCCGGCCTATTGCGCGCAACTGCTCGCGCAGTTTCCGGCGTTCGAGCGCGGCAATGCGCGCAACGAGAACGGCGAAATCGGCAACAAGTCGACCATCGAGAGGATTCGCGGCCTGGGCCCGGCATTCAGCGCGCTCGACGAACTCGTCCAATCCGGCGAATTCCTCGCTCTCGTCGGACGCATCACCGGCATCCCGGACCTGCTCTATGATCGCTGGTACTTCGGCGGCGGAACGCACGAAAACCGCAACGGCCAGGACCTCGACCCCCATGTGGATTTCAACCGTCATCCGGTCGAAAAGTGGCATCGGCGGCTGAACCTGATTGTCTACCTGAACCACGAGTGGAACGATGCCTGGGGAGGCTCGCTCGAACTGCATTCCAATCCGCGCGCGCCGGATGACCGGGTCACGACGATCACGCCGCTGTACAACCGGGCCGTGATCTTCGAGACGACGGAATGGAGCTGGCATGCATTTCCACGCATCGAGTTGCCGGCCGGCAAGCAGGGCCTGACGCGCAAGTCGATTGCCTTATACTTCTATACAAAGGATCGCCCGGCCGACGAACTCGCCGACGCGCATTCGACGATCTACGTCGACCAGCCGTTGCCCGAACGCTTTCAGCCCGGCATGACGCTCGGCGCGACCGACATTCAGGAATTGCACGTCCTGCTTGCGCGTCGCGACGGGCACATTCAGCGGTTGTATCGCGACATCTCGTCGTTGTCGAACAAGGTCGATCTGATCCAGACGGCGATGAGCCGTGGCTGGCTGGGGCGGCTGCAGTATGTTGCGCGGCGCGTTGTCGGCCGCTTCAGGCGATGACCGCAGCCGGACTTCGTGCTGATCGCAAACTTTGCATCACGCCAGTCGGGAACTCATTCGACGTTCGCCACACGCGCTGGCTCGGGCGCCCCGCGGCCTGTTCTCTCGCGGACAGCAAACTGTGGCTTGTGATTGATCTTCAGATACGCCCTTCCCAGGTATTCCCCGATGACTCCCAGGCAAAGCAGCTGCAGGCCGCCAACGAACAAGACCGTCAGTACCAGGGAGGTCCATCCTGCCGGCGTCTCGGGATGCAGCAGTTTTTCCACCACGAGGATCACCATCACGGCGGCGCTGACCACAGCCAGTATCATTCCACTGAATGATGCAACGCGCAGCGGAACTATCGAGAAGCTCGTCGCCATCTTCAACCATAACGACAGCGAACGCTTCAGGTCATAGTTGCCCTTTCCTTCATGCCGCGCCTGATGCTCGATCGGCACGCTGGTAATGTGATTGGTAATGTCCAGTATCAACCCGTCCACATAGGCGTACGGCCCATCGTAGCGTATGACTTCCTGGACCACCCTGCGATGCACAGCCTTGAACGAGGACAGGTAGAGGCCGCGCGGCTTGGACAGGAGGAAGGACGCAACGCGGTCGTTGAACCCACTGCCAAGTCGCTTCCACATCGCGTGCTGCCGATTGACATACTGCGTATAGCACACGTCGTGGCCGTCGCGGACGGCTGCGACGAGGGACATGACGGCTTGCGGTGGATGCTGCAGATCGTCATCCATGATCACGACGATGTCGCCCTGTACATGATTCAGGCCGGCCATCGTCGCGTTGTGCTGGCCGAAATTTCTGGCGAGGCAAAGCCCACTGACAAAGGCATGCCTGGCCGCAAGATCCTGGATGACCTGCCAGCTCCCGTCCGGGCTGGCGTCGTTGACGAGAATCAGTTCGAACCGGCCCGCCATGCCGGCGGCATCCATCGCCGCGGACACCTGTTCGACCAGAAGCGGCAGGATGCTCTGGCTGCGGTACACCGGAACGACAATCGAAATTTCAGGTCGGGATTGAGTCATTGTGGCCGTAGTACTTCCTTATGACCCGAAGCAGATAGTCTTCCGGAAACGACATGTGGCATCTGTCCAGTGCTGCCTGGATGCGATCGATGCCGATCGCATAGCCTGCGCCCCGGTCGATTATATCGAAAATGGCCCTGTGCCCGACCACCGCCTCCATCGACGTGACGATATCGAAAATGCCGTAGCTGCGAGTGCAGGCGACATTGATCGTTTCTCCGCAGATTCTTTCCGACACGATCAGATCGGTCATGATGCGCGCGACGTCGTCGACGTCGATGACGTTGCGGATCGCGCCACGCCAGATCGCGAAGCGCTCGGAACGGACGATTCGCGCGTACAGATGATTCAACAGGGTGTGCGGATTTGGCGTGTTCCCCGCCAACTGTGGCAGGCGTGCGACGAGATAGCGCTCGCGCTGGCGGACCAGGTCCTCCATCGCAAGCTTGTGGCGCACGTAGGGACTATCCCGCGCGGCCGGATCATCGACGCTGCAGGTGCTGAAGTATATAAATAGACTATTCACCGGCGTGGCTGCGAGCGCCTCGGCCACTCTCTGCCGCTCGCGCCCGAACTCTCTCGGGTCGGTACATGAAGAGTTGGAAACGCCTGCGGCGTAGACGCACGTGCCGGACAGTGCGGGTAGGTGCGGAGCAAAACCCCGCGCGATCAACCCCGTGCCGACGATCATGCTTCCGTCGCCATCGCCTGAGCCTGCATCCGATTCATGAGATTTGATCGGGTCTCCGGTTGACGTTGAAGATCAGATACTTCTGCAGCACGTACGACAGCAACACGATCGGCGGGAGGGCCAGCGCGCCGGCACCATACGCGTTGAACCCGCAAACAAGGAGCAATTTGATCAAAGCGATATTGCAAAAGTAGATCAAGACCCAGAGCACCATGTATTTCGGAAAGAGCCGCCGGGATGTGTTGTCGAACACGTATCGTCCCTGCATCTGGAACGAAAACACGATTCCACATACCAACGCAATCAGATTTGCCACGAAATAAGCAAGACCGAGCCAAAGCAGCAGCGCGTATATCGAATAACTGAAACCGGTGTTCAATGCGCCGACGGCCAGATAGCGCAGAAATTCACGGCGCAGCAGCGGTGCAAGCAGCGATTTGATCCGCACCACTGGCATCAACGGACTGCCTTGTAGACGAGTTTGAGTTCGTGAAAAGTGAAATAGTCCCCGACAACCGCGTGGTCGATCGGAAAATATCGGAGCTTCGTCAGCTCGAATCCTTCGACTCGACGCAGCCCCTGGCCCTCGATAAATTTCACGTCGACGAACGTCTTGTGCGTGAGATCCGATGCGTAGCCCTTGGCGCCGGGAACAATCGCAACGATCGTTTCAATACCCAAACGCGCGCATGACCGCCACAGGGCGCGAATGACGCTTGCCGCGTCGTCGAAGTGCTCCAGGACATGGGAGATAACCAGCGTCTTGTAATGGTTCTCGCGAAGCCCGGTCAATGCGAAACCGTCGCCCGCCGCATCGTACCCGAGCACATTCATGCCTGCGCCGCGCAGGTGCTCGACCAGCACCGGGTTGACCTCGACGCCGACCGATCCGGCAGGCAAGCGCGCCAGCAATTGCCCGGCGCCGCAGCCGAGGTCGATTGTCGGCCCATGCACGTCATGCAACACATGATCGAGATAGAACCGCTTGATCAAGCGGCGCAAGGGATGCCTGCTGCGACGCAATTGTTCGGCGGCATAGGCGGCGTCGAACTCCAGGTCCGCCGTCATGAGCGCGTCCTTGTAGTTTCGCCAACCTCGGCAGCACTCGCGCCAGCGCCCGCCGCAGCACCCTGTTTCGGCAACAGCCACCAGTATGCGATGCGCCGCAACCGCGCATTGGCGTAGGCCATCGCAGTGGCCAATGCCAGATCGGTTTTGCCGATTCGATACGCTGGATCGGCCGCATACTTGCGCGCGAAATCGCGATATTCGTGGTATTGGCGCGCGCCGATTTCGACGCTCCATGACTTACCGGATATACGGAACGACGAAAGCACATCCGGCAGGTAGTAGCCGTCGCCACGCTGCAACGCGCGAAACCAGTAATCGAGGTCGATGACGTAGCCATGAGTCGCATCGAACCGTCCTACGCTGTCCGCGAGATTGCGACGCAGCAGCACATTCCCGGGTTCGCCAATGACGTTGCTGCCCTTGCGCAAGCAGGCGCGAATCAAATCCCGAGCGCTCACGCACTTGGCGCGCTTTCCGAACGTCGCGCGGCGCAGCAGCGGTTTGCCGTCGGCATCGACCACCTCGCGCGCACCGAACACCAGTGCTATCCGTTGCGCCGCGTCCAGCTCGAACACCGCGACTTGACGCGCAAGGCAGTCCGGCGCGAGCAAGTCGTCCTGCGGCAGCAATTTGAAATACCTGCCGCGCGCTTGATCGAGGCAGCGATTCCAGTTGCCTTCCGGGCCAAGGTTCGCGGGATTTTGCAGATAGCGCAAGCGCGAGTCGCGATAGCCAGCGACAATCTCTGCGGTACGGTCCGGAGAGTTGTCATCGACGATGACCAGTTCGAAATCAGCGAAGGTCTGCGCAAGTACCGATTCGATCGTCGCCGCGAGGTGATCGGCGGCCCGATAGGTCGGGATGCAAACGGATACCACCGGTATGCTATCTTGCATCGCTTCCGCGAAACCACAGGATGTGCGCAGCGGGCAAGTATACATGTCGCCGGTTCGACCCGTGCGATCGGAGGCAGGTTTGCTCTCAGCTCCACGTGCGGCCAATGCGCGGAATTCCCTGATGCGCGACTCCAGTGCGGTTCACGGCGGCGCCGCGGAAGGCGTCTCGGTACGCGACTTCGTTCGCGCCAATGTGTACGGGGGCCGACTCGTGAAGGCGGCTGCCGCCGCCTTCGGCATTCTGTTGTCGGTGTGGTTCCTCGGTTGGGCGATCTTTTATGCCTGGACGACGATCTGCGCCATGCTGAACTTCAGCTGGCGACAGCCAATGTTCGACGAATACACCATGTACCCGACGTTTTTGCAGGCGCCGTTTCCGGAGAATGTGCTGCAATCGGGGAACGGGCATCGCCCTGTTTTTCCGAACCTCGTCATCCTCGCGGAAATCAAATGGCTCGCCGCGAATCACATTCTGCAGTTGGCCGGCGGTCTGATATGCGCCGTGCTGGCCACGTTGCTTGCAACCTTCAGCGTATGGCGTGAGCGAGACTTGCCTCGCGCAGCCCGCGCCGCCGGCGTGCTGCTCAGCGTGCTCGGCGTACTGTGGCTGGCGAACGGACGCATGCTGCTGCATAGCTACGAATCGCTGCACGTCTACCTGCTGATCCTGTCGATTTCGGCCGCCGGTCTATGCACCTATGAGGCCTCGCGACGCAGTTCCCCGCTGTGGCTGGCCGGCGCATGCGCTGCGTGCGCCGTCGCGATGTTTTGCTTTGGCTCTGGAGTAGCGAGCTTTCCGGCAGTAATTCTGATCGGATTTGCGCTGCGTCTGCCGCTGCGCTGGCTGATGATCCCTCTGGCGGTGCTGGTATTGTGTTTGTTTCTCTACGTGTTCGCGCTGCCTGGCGACCAGGCTGTACGCGGCGTACTGGGCTTTCACCCGTTGAAAAGCGTCTTGATCGCGGCCGACTGGCTCTCTTCGGCCTGGGTGTACGGCTTGTTGGGACACGCCACTCCGCCGCTCGATCCCTCGGTGACGGACGGCCTTCTCCTGACCGGACTCGGCCCGGCGGTCATCGCATCGGCGAACACGATACAGACATTATCCGGAATTTCATGGCAGTCGAGCGCCCGCGTGCTTGGCATTCTCGGGATTGCCACGTTTCTCGTTCGCTTTGCCATCCTGGCGCTCAATCGAGGCGAGCGGCCGACGCGCCTGCAAACGCTTGCGAGCATGTTGTGTCTGTTTGCACTTGCCAGCGCCGCGGTGGTCAGCATCGGACGCCTGGGCTATTTTCAGCAGCATCCAGAACAGGTCTTTGCCGACCGCTATCTGGTCTGGTCGAACCTGTTCTGGACAGGCCTCGCCTTGCTCGTGCTTGCCGACACGAGGAACCTCCGTTCGCGAAGCCTGATCGCCGTCGCCTTGTCAGCCGCGGCCGCGTTGCCACTGGTCCTGCTGCCAACCCAGGAAGTGTGGGCCAGTTGGGGCAGCATCGTGTATCGATCGTCACAGCAGATTGCCGCGGCGGCGCGTAGCGGCGTGTTCGATGGCGCCATCTATCCCGATGGTGCAGACGCCAGCCACGCCGATGTCTTGCGCAGCCTCGAGTGGCTCAAGAAAGACCACCTCGCGATGTTTGCCGAACCAAGCTGGGAACTGGTCGGCACGCCGTGGCAGGGCACACTGGAACAAAGCGACAGATTGACCGTCGAGGCACATCTATCCGGTACGCTCCACGACGCAGATACCGGAAGGCCGGCCGCGCGATTCGAAGGTGTTGTCTCGCAGGGAATTGCCCAGATGCAGCGCGATGGCCAACTGGTCGTCCTCGACGAGAGCAATACGATTGTCGGCCTGGCTGAATTCAGTTTCATTCGCAGCGAGCGCGCGCTGCGTCTGGACCTCCCACGCAAACGTGGCTTCGACGGTTATATCCGCGACTACAGTGCCAACGAGATTTACCGGCTCGTGTTGCTGCAACCGAAGGCAATGCGCGCATTCCAGCTTCAACAGTTCGTCCCATAGACTCAGGAATCCGTAATGGATATTGCGTTGCTTGACATGAACTCGCAGCGATTCCGCCGCGAATTGGATAGGAAAAAGGCGGACCTTGCGCCGTCGGACTTCGGTTGGTATCCCTATGGCACGTTGAACAATTTCCACATTCTCAGCCAACTGCTTACGGGCGAGAACCGCAACTTTCTCGAACGCGTCGGCGACGGGCTGATCGTGGATATCGGCGCCGCCGATGGCGACTTGGCCTTCTTTCTCGAATCACTCGGATACCGGGCCCACGTTGCGGACTACCCGCCCACCAACTTCAATGGCTGCCGTGGCGTGCGACTGCTCAAGGAGACATTCCATTCCAACGTCGAAATCCTCGAGATCGACCTGGATTCACAATTCAAGCTGCCGGCGGAACGCTATGAACTGGCTTTCTTCCTCGGCATTCTCTATCACCTCAAGAACCCTTACCTCGCGCTGGAGTCGCTCGCCAAGCATGCCCGGTACGCATTCGTCAGCACACGCGTAACACGCTTCAATGTCGCGTCCGGCGCCGAAGGCAGCGAAATCAATCGGAACCGGATCGAAGTGCGTGACGCACCGGTGGCGTATCTTGTCGCCGCCGACGAAACCAACAACGACGCGACGAATTTCTGGATGTTTTCGGAGGCTGGCCTGCGGCGGATCCTGCACCGGAGCGGCTGGGATGTCCTCGATTTCATGACCGTGGGAAACACCAAGGATTCCGATCCGGCGACAGCCCAGGGTGATGAGCGCGCGTTCTGCTATCTGCGCAGCCGACATGTCTGACGACATGCCGTTCCCAGTGTTGTGACCGACACGATACCGATGCCGGAAGAATACGTCGCCCTGTTCGCTGCGCACGGCGGCAGCGGACTTGACTATCTGCGCCGTCACTTCCCGCGCTTCGTCGCGACGAAGCGGCGCCTGCTCTCGCATCGGGATCGCGCGTCGGGCAATCAGGTCCTCGACATCGGCGCCCACTGGCTGCATCAGACGCTGCTCTACGCGATCGACGGGTTTGCAGTTACCGCGCTTGATCTGCCGGCAACGCTGGACCTGGACAGTGTGCGCGCACTCGCTCGCGCGCACTCGATCCAGTTGTTGCCGAACACCGACCTGGAGCACCCCAGCGCGCTGGCCGGCATCGCGGACGACACGTTCGACATCATTCTCTTCACCGAAGTCCTCGAGCACCTCGCCTTCAATCCGGTCGCGATGTGGCGAGAAATCTACCGCGTGATGAAGCCAGGCGCGCGCATCGTTGTCACGACGCCGAACTACTACGCTCTGCGCACTCGGCTGCGGCAGTGGATGCGCGCGATTCGCCTGTTTGGTGGCGGCTTGGCGATTGAGCAAATTTTGTCGCTGCGCACGCTGGGGCACCACTGGAAGGAGTATTCGCGGCGTGAACTGTTGCGATACTTCGAAATGCTGTCGCCAGATTTCAGGTGCAGGAATTTCGATTACACCGAAGGATACCAGCCGACGCTTCTGGCAAAGCCCGGCGGCAGACTCGTGCAATTGCTGGAACGTGCGCTTCCGCCACTACGCCCCGACCTCTATCTTGAAGTCGAACTCGACCGCAAGGACAAAGGTATCGTCGTCGAGCCACACTGGTAGGCTCATGCGGCTGGTCGGGACGGAAACGGCCCAACCGCAGCCTGCTCGCAAAGCACACAGGCACGGCACAATGGGCCGACCCCCACCGCAGCGAATGCGTCTGCTAAGCTTCCGCCGCCTCGGAACCTTGCAGCAGAATGACCCGCACTCCTATCCCTGCACCCGAACTCCGCACGGCAATCATGGCGATTGCCACGATGTTCCTTGTCTCGCGCGCCGTACTGCTGCTGATCGCGCACATATCGATGCTGCAATTCGGACCCGTCCCCGGTCTCGACGACTCAGGCGCTCTATCGTATCTGTGCCGCTGGGACTGCCAGTGGTATCTCGATATTGCGGCAAACGGTTACTCTACTGTGGAAGTCGGCGGGAACCCCGGTGCAACGACGTTCGCGTTCTTTCCGCTGTTTCCGCTGGTCATTCGACTGATCTCGCCGTTGTTCAACGGCAACTACCTGCTCGCGGCGGTTGTGCTGACCAACACCTGCTTCCTCGCCGCACTGGTATACATCTATCGTTATGCGCGGTTGATGAACGTCGACCATGCCGCAGCGCTGCTGGCGGTCGGTCTGCTTTGCGTCTTGCCGCAGAGCGTTGCATTCTCCGCCGCGTATTCGGAGAGCCCTTTCCTGCTGCTGCTCGTCGTGGCGATGTTCTACCTGCGCACGCAGCGCTACCTTGTGGCGGGCATCGCCGCAGCCATGCTCTCGGCGATGCGGCCAAATGGAGTTTTCTTCCTGTTCTTTGCGGTTGCGTGCGTCATTCGCCAAATTGGCGCGAGGGCGTTTTTCGCGCCCTGGCGAGCGCCGGAACTCTACGTGCCGATCGTGCTTGCCCCACTGGGCTTGTTTGTCTTCATGGCCTTCTGTTTCGTCACGACCGGCGACGCATTCGCGCACCCATCGACGGAATATTATGGCTGGGGATGGCGCTTCGGCCCGCCGTGGGAAAGCCTGCGCATGCTGCTGCCTCATGACGCCGCGCAGCTGCTTGCGGCGGTCGATGTGATCGGCGTGCTGCTCTGCTCGGTGTTGCTGATCCGTCAGGGCTGGTACGAGGAATTCGTGCTGTGTGCAGTCTTTGTTCTGCTGATCTTCTGCGGGCAGGGCGTGGCGGTCCAGTTCCGCTATTGGCTCATGCTGTTTCCGATCTGGATTGCGCTGGCCAGAGTCCTGGCACCGCGACCCGTCACCTCAGCAATGACATTCGCCATGCTGGCCTCTATCAATGGTCTGATGACTTGCGCATGGGCACTGCAAAGACCGATCTCGTTTTGACAGCCGTGCCGGCGTGGCGCCGCTGGTTGCTGCTGATCGCGCTGTTCGCGCTCGGCGCCGCGTACATCGCCGCGTATGCGCTGTTCGTAACC
>DASRTK010000065.1:0-6757 GCA_035655975.1 Rudaea sp. | reverse complement strand
CATACCCATGACGGCGCTGTCGCTCTGCGCCGTGGCGCAGCCGCCGAATTCGGGCGCCGCTTCGGGTGGAGCGCGGCCGGATTTCTTCGCGCACCTGCTCGCACAGATGGACACGAACGGCGACGGCCGCATCTCGCTCGCCGAATACGTCGCCGCCGCCGGCGCGCGCTTCAAGAGCATCGACACGCAAAACAAGGGCAGCATCGATGCTGCCGACATCGCCAGTTCGCCCGCCGCTGTCGAACGCATCGACCACCGCGCCGAGTCCATCGTCAAGCGCCTGGATACAGCCGGCAACGGTTATGCAACGAAAGACGAATTCCTCGCCGCGGCGCAGGCTCGCTTCGCTCGAATGGACAGCAACGGCGACGGCAAATTGACGCCCGATGAACTGGCATCCCCGCGCGAAAGGCAGGGCGGCACGCAGGGCAAGGCTGGCGGCGCCCAGGCGGCATTCGGCCAGAAGCGCTTCGACAAGCTCGACGCCAATCATGACGGCGTGGTCAGTAAAGACGAGTTCCTGGCCGCGGCGGCGACGAAGTTCGCGCAGTTCGACACGGCCGGAGACGGAAAGGTCACGGCAGCGGAGATCGAAGCCGCGCCGAAGACCCAGGAACGGGCCGTGCGCACCGCCGATCGTTTTGTCAAACGTATGGATGCCAATGGCGATGGCGTGGTCACGCAGGAGGAGTTCGTTGCCGCCGCGAAGGCGCGCTTCGCCAGACTCGACAAGAATACCGACGGCTATCTTGACGCTGATGAGATGAGGAAAGGGCGTCACTGGGCCGGGTTGAACCACGGCCCCGGCCAAGACTGAATCCCTGCCAGCAGACTTCCCCGCTTAGGGCCGCTCGCGCGGCCCTCTTTTTTACCGCCAGGGATGGCGGGTATGCCGGAAATGCAGGAGCAATTTCCGGCCAGCGCCAGGGATGGCGGGTATGCCGGAAATGCAGGAGCAACAGGAGCAAATTCCGGCCGGTGGCCGGCCCAGGAGCTGAAAGTCCACAAGCAGTTGTCGGCCAATCCGCCCGGAAATCTGCTCGCAGGCCTTGGTACGCGGTAGAATCGCGGTCCCTTTTTGTACCTGTGCCGGGAACCTGGACCGATGAAAATTCTGGTGGGCTACAAGCGCGTCGTCGATTTCAACGTGCGCATCCAGGTCAAGCCGGATGGCTCCGGCGTCGCTACCGACGGGGTCAAGCTGTCGGCCAATCCGTTCGACGACATCGCGCTCGAAGAAGCACTGCGGCTGCGCGAGAAAGGCATCGCGACCGAGGTCGTCGTCGTGACGATCGGCCCGGCCGACGCCCAGGCGCATCTGCGCAACGGCCTGGCGATGGGCGCCAATCGCGCGATCCACGTCGTGACCGCCAGTGCGATCCAGCCGCTGACCGCGGCGCGCGCGCTGCTCAAACTGGTCGAAAAGGAGCAGCCGCAGGTCGTGATCCTCGGCAAGCAGGCGATCGACGACGACTGCAACCAGACCGGCCAGATGCTGGCTGCGCTTTGGGATCGGCCGCAGGCGACGTTCGCGTCAAAAGTGGAAATTGCAAACAATGTCGCAAAGGTGACGCGCGAAGTCGACGCCGGACTCGAGACGATCGAAGTCGACCTGCCGGCCGTGATCACGACCGACCTGCGCCTGAACGAGCCGCGCTTCATCAAGCTGCCGGACATCATGAAAGCCAAGTCCAAGCCGCTCGAGACTATCGATTTCGCCAGCCTCGGCGTCGAGTCCGGTGACCACCTGAAGACAACGGCGTATGTCCCGCCGCCGAAACGCAGCAAGGGCGTGATGGTCAAGGATGCCGCCGAACTGGTCGCGGCGTTGAAGACGAAGGGATTGTTGTAACGAGTCCATGCTGCTCCCTTCTCCCATCGGGAGAAGGTGGCGCGAAGCGCCGGATGAGGGTCCGGCGTTTCGAGGACCTCAATACGTATTCGTGCCCTCACCCCTGCCCCTCTCCCGATGGGAGAGGCGTTCAAGAGGAACAGTGAAAAAATGGCAAAGATCCTGATCGTCGCCGAGCACCTCAACGGCAAGCTGAATTCCTCGAGCGCGCGCTGCGTGACCTGCGCGCGTGAATTGAAACCCGAGAAAATCGACGTGCTCGTGCTCGCCGATGCGCCGGACGCGATCGCGGCCGAGGCGGCGACGATCGATGGCGTCAGCAAGGTCCTCACGGCGGCAAATCCGGCCAATGCGCATGCGCTGGCCGCAGCCTACGCGCCGCAGATCGCGGCAGTCGCGAAGAACGGCTACACGCATGTGTTCGCGCCATCGACGACGTTCGGCAAGGACGTCATGCCGCGCGTCGCCGCTCTGCTCGGCGTCGCTCAGGTCTCCGACATCATGAAGGTCATCGACGCGCACACGTTCCAGCGCCCGATCTACGCTGGCAACGCGATCGTGACGGTCGCGGCACCGGCGGACCAGACCCTGGTCGGGACGGTGCGCACGGCGTCGTACGCCGCCGCGGCCAATGGCACGGTAACGGCACCGGTCGAGGCGCTGAACCTCGCCGTCGAGCTGCCGAAGCACACGCGTTTCGTCGGACTGGCCCAGGACAAGACCGATCGCCCGGACCTGCAGAGCGCCAGCCGCGTCGTATCGGGCGGCCGCGGCGTCGGCTCGGCAGAGAATTTCGCGGTGATCTTCAAGTTCGCCGACAAACTCGGCGCAGCCGTTGGCGCTTCGCGCGCGGCGGTCGACGCCGGCTACGTGCCGAGCGATCTCCAGGTCGGCCAGACCGGCAAGATCATCGCGCCGGAACTGTACGTCGCGATCGGCATCTCCGGCGCAATCCAGCACCTGACCGGAATCAAGGACGCGGGCACGATCGTGGCGATCAACAAGGACGGAGAAGCGCCGATTTTCGAAATCGCCGATTTCGGCCTCGTCGGCGATCTGTTCAAGATCATCCCGGAACTCGAGCAGGCGCTCGGCTGATCCTCCGTCCCGGTAAGGTAATCGAGCGCGTCCGCACCGTCGCGGTCCGTTTCGCCAATGCGCCGTTGTGACCAGTCTGGTCGAAAAGCGCGTGACGATGAGGCCCAACGGAACCTGCACCGTGCAATAGGACCTTGGTCCCGTGGGCGGGTCTGCATAAGCTTGGTTATCCTATGAGGGACGACGATCCGGCCGCGCGGATCGAACGCCGTTCACAGGAATATCATGATCAAACCCATCTGGGAGCCGGGCAAGGAGCGCGTCGACGGCGCGAACATCAGCCGGTTCATGCGCTTCGTGCAGCAGCAGACCAACAACGACGACATCCGCCGTTACGCCCCGTTGTACGATTTTTCCGTGCGCCAGCCGGAAAAATTCTGGCAGTTCGTCTGGGAGTTCTGCGGAATCCGCGCGAGCGGCGATTTCGACGAGGTCCTGGTCGACGGGGACAAGATGCCCGGCGCGCGCTGGTTTCCCGGCGTGCGCCTGAACTTCGCCCAGAACCTGTTGCGCCACAAGGACGACCGCATCGCCCTGATCGCGCGCAACGAGTGGGGCGACAACCGCCAGTTCACTTATGCCGACCTGCACGAACAAGTCGGCAAGCTCGGCAACGCCCTGCGCGAGGCCGGGGTCGTCGCTGGCGACCGCGTCGCGGCCTTCATGCCGAATGTGCCCGAGACCGTCATTGCGATGCTGGCGGCGACCTCGGTCGGCGCGGTGTGGTCGTCGTGTTCGCCTGATTTCGGCATCAACGGCGTGCTCGACCGCTTCGGTCAGATAGCACCGAAGGTGCTGTTCACGGCCGACGCCTACGGTTACGGCGGCAAGCGTTTCGATTGCCTGGCGAAGATCAGTTCCGTGCTCGAGAAGCTGCCGAGCGTGGAGAAACTCGTGGTCGTGCCCTCAGGCAGCGAGGAGTTGAAGCTCGATGGCCTGCGCAACGCGGTGGCGTGGCTGGACTTCCTCGGCCACGAACTGCATCCGCCGCGCTTCGAGATGCTGCCGTTCGACCATCCGCTGTACATCATGTATTCGTCCGGGACGACCGGCGTGCCGAAGTGCATCGTCCATGGCGCCGGCGGCACGCTGATCCAGCACCTGAAGGAACTCGTGCTGCACACCGACCTAAAGCGCGAAGACACGATCTTCTACTACACGACGTGCGGCTGGATGATGTGGAACTGGCTCGTGTCGAGCCTGGCGGTCGGCGCGACGATCGTACTCTACGACGGCTCGCCGTTTCATCCGGACGGCAACGTGCTGTGGAATCTCATCGACGAAGTCGGCATCGACGTGTTTGGCACCAGCGCGAAATGGATTGCGGCAGTCGAGAAGGCCGGCATCGTGCCGCGCGAGTCGCACAAACTGCTGACGCTTCGGACAATTCTCTCGACCGGATCGCCGCTCTCCGATGAAAGTTTCGAATACGTCTACCGCGACGTGAAGCAGCGCGTGATGCTGTCGTCGATCTCAGGCGGCACCGACATCATCTCGTGCTTCGCGCTCGGTTGCCCGGTGCTTCCGGTCTATCGCGGCGAACTGCAGTGCCGCGGCTTGGGCCTCAAGGTCGAGATCCTCAACGATGCCGGAGAGCCGGTGCGCGAGGAAAAAGGCGAACTGGCCTGCACAGCGCCGTTTCCGAGCATGCCAATCGGATTCTGGAACGACCCGGAGGGTGAAAAATACCACAATGCGTATTTTTCCAAGGTTCCAAATGTCTGGTGCCACGGCGATCATGCGCTGCTGACCGAACGCGACGGCGTCATCATCTATGGCCGTTCCGACGCCGTGCTGAACCCCGGTGGCGTGCGCATCGGCACGGCCGAGATTTATCGCCAGGTCGAACAGTTGCCCGAAGTGCTCGAATCGATCGCGGTCGGCCAGGAATGGGACAGCGACGTGCGCGTGGTCCTGTTCGTGCGCCTGCGCGAGGGTCTGACACTCGACGATGCCATGCGCGCGCGCATCTGCAAGCAGATCCGCGACAACACCACGCCGCGCCACGTGCCGGCGAAGGTGCTTCAGGTCACCGACATCCCGCGCACGATCTCGGGCAAGATCACCGAACTGGCCGTGCGCGAAACGATCCACGGGCGGCCGGTCAAGAATACCGACGCATTAGCCAATCCGCAGGCACTGAAGTTGTTTGAGGAACTCCGGACGGAGTTGCAGACCTGAGGCGATAGGCAGTTACCGTTGGCCGGCGACGGGGGAGCAGCGTTCGTAGCCAGCGAGCGCTCTCTGGCTACCAGCTTCCGGTCCCCGCGACCGTCCTTGCGTATGTGCCGGACGGTTCAGCGCGATACCCGCGGCCGCTTCTAGTATTCTTGCCGCCGTGAACGCCGCCGAAAATCCGGATCCATCAACCCTGCAACGCGATCTCCCGCTGTGCGTGGACCTTGACGGCACCCTGATCCGTTCGGATCTGCTGGTCGAGTCGGCGCTCGGCCTGCTGCGGCGCAACCCTCTGTATATTTTGACATTTTTAGCCTGGTTGCTGCGAGGCAAAGCGCATCTGAAGCGCGAAATCGCCCAGCGCACCTCAATCGACGTGGCCGCACTGCCCTACGAGCCACGCGTGCTCGACTGGCTGCGCGCCGAAACCGGCGGCCGGCTGCGCGTGCTGTGCACGGCGTCGGACCAGAAGTTCGCCGATGCCGTGGCGGCCCATGTCGGCGGCTTTGATGAAGTGCTCGCCAGCGACGGCGTGCGCAATCTTTCGGGACGCAACAAGGCTGCGATGCTCGGCGAACGCTTCGGCGAACGCGGCTTCGATTACGCGGGCAACGAGGCGCGCGACTTGCACGTGTGGAGGCGTGCCCGTCGCGCGATCGTGGTCAACGCGCCGCACGGACTGGCCGAGCGCGCCGGACGGGTCAGCGAGGTCGAGCGTGTCTTCGAGCGCAGCGCCAAACCGTGGCGCGTCTGGCTGCGGGCGCTGCGCCTGCACCAGTGGCTGAAGAACCTGCTGGTATTTTTGCCGCTCTTGACCGCACACTTGATGCTGGCGCCTGAAGCGGTGCTGCATTCCACATTGGCATTTTTCGCTTTTTGCCTTTGTGCATCCGGTGTCTATCTGCTCAACGACCTGCTCGACCTCGACGCGGACCGCCAGCATCCGCGCAAACGCCTGCGGCCGTTCGCGGCCGGTACCCTGCCACTGCAAGCCGGCCTGATCGCAGCTCCCGCACTGACCCTCGCTGCGTTTGCGCTGGCGTTGTCGATCGCCAAACCTTTTGCCGTCGCCCTGGCCGGGTACTACGTGCTGACCCTGGCGTACTCGTTCGCGCTCAAACGCGTCGTCATGCTCGATACCGTTGTACTCGCCGGGTTGTACACGATTCGCATCATCGCCGGCACGCTGGCCCTGCGTGTCGACTTGTCGTTCTGGCTCCTCGCGTTTTCGATGTTCCTTTTCCTGAGCCTGGCCATGATCAAGCGCTATACCGAGTTGCGCGCGCTGCTGCACAATGGTGACGCCCGCAGCTCGGGCCGCGGTTATGCCGTGGACGACCTGCCGCTCGTTCAGTCGCTCGGCGCCGCCAGCGGATATCTGGCCGTGCTCGTGCTGGCGCTGTATATCAACAGCACCGCGAGTGAAGCGCTGTATCGGCACCCCGTCGTACTCTGGCTGCTGTGCCCGCTGCTGCTCTACTGGATCAGTCGTGCCTGGCTGATCGCGCACCGTGGCGACATGCATGATGATCCGGTCGTGTTCGCGGTATCCGACCGGACCAGCCGCCTGGTACTGGCGCTGACGATCATCATCGTGATCGGGGCGATCTGAGATGCCTGCGCCCGGAG
>DASRTK010000064.1:0-2405 GCA_035655975.1 Rudaea sp. | reverse complement strand
CTTGCGCATAGTCGGTAAGGTCGGCCCTGGTGCCATGGCCCAGTGCGGCAATTTCCACATTGTTCACGAACAGCATGCCCAACGCGATCAGTACGAGCGCGGGCGCGAGTTGGAGCCATGGCAAGCGGCCGTCGCGCCCGCCGGACAGGTTGGCGCTGACGGCGATCGTCACGGGAAGTGTGCCGACGATCATGGTCGGCAGGGGTCCGCCGGCACGCTGGATCGCGCTGGCCAGGCACAGGTAGTACAGCAGGTTGCCGATCGCGGCGAGCTTGATGGCAACCCACCAATCAGATCTGCTCAGGTGACGCAGGCTGTCGCGGTCGAACCACGCCAGCGGCAAAGCGATCAGGCCGAAAGCAAGATAGCGGCCGACGGACTGCAGTGCAGCCGGATATTCGGGCAGCAGTAGCGGACCGACGAAGACCAGCCCCCACATCAGGCCGGCAGCGAGTGCGAATAGAGTTCCAAGTGCCATAGTGCCGCCATCTTGCGGCGTGGCGCATTCGCTGTCTTGTAGCAGATTGCGGTGGCCGCGTAGCCACCGTGAGAGTCAGTTGCGCAGTTGCCGCTGGTAGCGCGCCGGCGTGACGCCGTAGCGCTGCGCGAACGCATGCGTCAGGTGAGCCTGGTCAGCCAGTCCCGTGGCGGCGGCAACCTGCGAAGGCGTTTCGCCAAACGCCAGCAGGCGCTTTGCCTCGCCCAGGCGCAGCGCCATCAGCATCTGCTGCGGCGTGACGTGATACTGCTTCTGGAAGCTGCGCAGGAAATGGAACGAGCTGAGTCCAGCCACCGACGCGAGTTCGTCCAACGACAGGCGGCGCGACAGGTGGGCGTGCAGGTAGTCGACGACCACGTCGAAACGCTGTCCGCGCGTCGTGGTCGCGCGCGCCACGCACGCATGCTTGCGCAGTTCGGCGAGCAGGGAAAACAGCAGGCTGTCGAACGCGAGCGGTTCGTGCGCCTGCCACAGCCGATCGAGCAGTTGCGTCACGCTTCGCGCACCCGGTACATCTCGCCGGACGACGTCGTCGAACCACCAGCCGCGCTCGCCGCTTACGTCTTCGAGGAGATCGGGATCGACATAGATCATGCGATAGCGCCAACCGTCTTCGGACTCCGCGCGGCCGGTGTGCAGTTCGTCGGGATTCATCAGCACGATCGAATCGGGCGGGGCCAGATGCTCGGCGCCGAGGTAGCGAAAACGTTCGACGCCCGACTCAATCGCACCAAGGCCGAACGCATCGTGCGTATGCGGCTGAAATGCATGACGAACGATGTGGGCGCGATAAAGCTCGACGCCGGGGCGGAATGCCGGGCGACGGAACTCGGCCGAGTCTCGATCGTGGTCGAACTCTTCGGGGGCGGCTTGCATGAGCGAATTATCCCATGAGCGCGACCGGCGCTATGCTCCTGGCCTCACGGGTAACTCTATTTTGTCAGCACGAAAATGCATGAGCCCATAAGTCCGGGCGATATGATCAGCAGCCCGGGACGACCGACGGAGACGTGAGTGACCCCTTGTACGAACTGCGGCACGACGCTGACCGGCGAGTTCTGCCACGCCTGCGGCCAGAAACGCTTCGTCGAGAGCGATCGCCGTTTTGGTCATTTGTTGCACCAGTTCGCCGCGAGCGCGACCGATCTCGATGGCCGCTTCTGGCGCACAATCCGGGCGCTGGCATTCCAGCCGGGTTTGCTGTCACGCGAGTACTTCGACGGCCGGCGCGCGCGCTGGATTTCGCCGGTCTCGCTGTTCCTCGCGGTCAGCGTCGTCTACTTCGTTGCGCCGTCGCTAGGTGGCGACCTGACTTTGCAATTCAACCAGCAGGTGTCCGGGCATGTCAGGCAGTTGGCGCTAGGGCCTGACGAAACGGTCACCGAGCAGCAGGCCGCGTCGACCGGACAATACTACTCGCCGTTGACCGCCCGCTGGATCGAACAGCGCGTGCGGCATCGGGACGAGGCTGCGCGATCTGCGTCTGCCGGCGCCAGCGGCTACAGCTATCGCGACTACCGCCTGGCTTACGACGCCAAAGCCAACGACGTCAGCAAGGCGCTCGTGATCCTGCACGTACCGATTGCGGCACTGGCGCTGATGCTCATGTTTGCCGGCCAGCGCCGTTATTACGCCGAGCACTTCGTGTTTGCTCTGCACTACCTGTCGTTCTGGATGCTTTCGCTGCAAGTCGTTCTGCAGCTGAGCAATCTTCTAAATCTGCTGCCCGCAGTCCTTCACCCGCCCGATGCGGCGTACGACTGGATGATGCGCACGTTGCTTCCAGCGTACGCTGTGCTCGCTGTGCGGCGCGCCTACTCCACGGGATGGCCGAAGGCCCTTCTTGGTGCCTTCGGCCTGGTGGCGGCGATCGTACTGTTCAATCTCTTCGTCTACCACGCAGTGC
>DASRTK010000063.1:0-20951 GCA_035655975.1 Rudaea sp. | reverse complement strand
ATCCGGTCATGCCGATCGCGCGCTTCGGTGATGCCGTCGGTGTAGAGCACGAGCAGGTCGCCCGGCTCGAGCGTGATTTCATTGTTCGTGTACTCGTAATCGCGCAGCACGCCGAGCGGAATCTGGTCGCTTTCGCCGAGGCTGCTGACATTGGCGAACTGAGAAGGGCCGCCCCGGCGACGCAGCAGCATCGGCGGATGACCGGCGCTCAGGTAGCTCAGTGTCCGCGTGTCGGGCCGAAACAACGCGGCGAACACGGTCATGAAGTGGCCGCGGTTGCGCCGCGAAAAGAAATAGCGGTTGGCGTAGCTGAGCGCGCCGGCCGGCTGCGCCGGCTCGTCGCCACGATAGGTGCGCATGATCGCGTCGAACTGCGCGGCCTCCATCGCTGCCGCTGCGCCGTGGCCGGACACGTCGGCGACGATAACGCCCCAGACATCGTCGCCGGTCGGACGAAAATCCGCTGGCGCGTACGGAGTCAGGTTGCTCATCTCGTAATAGTCGCCAGCCGCCGTCTCCGCGGGCTGCCAGTGGAAGGCATAGTCCAGTCCGCGGATTTGCGGATTGTCCGGCAAGAGCAGCTTCTGGATATCGGCCAGGCTCTCGATTTCGCGGCGCTGGCGTTCGCTCTGGCGCGCCAGCGAACGCAGCGCGATCGGCCGGATGATCAGGCTGGCCGCGAGATTGACATGCAGCAGAAGTTGTTCCAGATGCACCGGGGCAAATCGCGCCGCCAGCGAACTGGCGAACACCAGCCAGTGCGTCAGCTCGCCGCTGTTGGCGAGCGGTATGGCGAGCACTGCAGCGGGCGCGAATAGCGCCTGCGCGAGCGGCAGGCCGCGCTTGACCGGTTCCACGGCGAGAACATGTGGCGCGCTCGCGGCGACGATGCGGCCGGCCAACTCATCCTCGAACAAGGGCAGCGTGACCCGCTCGCCGGTCGGATCGAGATTCGGCACATGCTCGGTGCCATCCGGACCGATCAGCCCGGCAAGTCGACACCGTCCTGCGACCTGACCGCGAACCAGCAGGAGCGCCACCGTGCAGTCCGGAAGCTCGTGCGCGAAATGCGCGTGCATCGCGCGCAGCGCAGCGCGCGAATCGCCATCGAAGGCGCTGAGTGTGAGCACGCGATCGAACGTGGAGATGGGGTTGGACATGCGGCGATTGTGACGAACCCGGCGGCGTGCCGCCAGACCGCGCGTATTGTCTGGATGGTCGACGCCTTGAGCCCCTCTCCCTTCGGGAGAGGGGTGGGGGTGAGGGCTGGGTCTGGATCAACGCCGATAAATGTCCCGGCCCTCATCCGCCCCACCTACATGAGCTGGATGCGAAGGGGAAATTGACATGCACTCCGCAGCTCATCTAGGTGGGGCACCTTCTCCCGGTGGGAGAAGGGAAAGCAAGCAATCGCTGATATGAGGCCAACCGTGCAAGGCGCGTCTTGCGCGTCGACAAAACTCAGAACGGCCGCGCGAGTTCCTTCGATTCCTTGCGATTGCGAAAAACCAGCGGCCTGGCCTCGACTTCGATGCGCGGGGTTTGCGCTTTTTCCACAATGTCGACAATGACGCCATGATGCGGCGACTTGTCGCAGACCGGATCGGCCATCGCTGGATCGTTGGCCAGCATGAAGGCCTGGCAACGGCAGCCGCCGAGATCCTTCTCGCGCTCGGGACAACTGCGGCATGGCTCCTTCATCCAGCCGGTGCCGCGATAGCGGTTGAAGCCTTCGGAGGAGTACCAGATGTCGCGCACGCTCATGTCGCGTACGTTCGGAAATTCCAGACCCGGCAGCATGCGCGCGGTGTGGCAGGGCAGGGCGGTGCCGTCCGGGATGATCGTCAGGAACACGTTGCCCCAGCCGTTCATGCATTTTTTCGGGCGCGTCTCATAGTAGTCCGGCACGACGAAGAAAATCTTCATACGCGCGCCGATTTGCTCGCGCCAGCGGTTCGTCGCCGCTTCGGCGTGCTGCAATTGTTCGCGCGTCGGCAACAAGTGATCGCGGTTGATATGCGCCCACGAATAGAACTGCGTGTTGGCCAGTTCGAGGTATTCCGCGTCTAGTTCGACCGCCAGTTCTATGATGCGGTCGATGTGGTCGATGTTCATGCGATGGATGACGCAGTTCATCACCATCGGATAACCGTGCGCCTTGATCAGCGCCGCGGCCTTGCGCTTGAGGTCGAACGTGCGCGTAGAAGAAAGGAAATCGTTGACCTCGCGCGTGGAGTCCTGGAAGGACAGTTGGATATGGTCCAGACCGGCCTGCTTCAGGCGCGCGATGCGCTCCTCGTTCAGGCCGATGCCCGACGTCAGCAGGTTCGTGTAGTAGCCGAGCCGGCGTGCCTCGGCCACGAGTATCTCCAGATCGTCGCGTTGCAGCGGCTCGCCGCCCGAGAAACCGCACTGCACGGCGCCCAAAGCGCGCGCCTCGCCGAGCACGCGCAGCCAGTCGGCGGTCGACAGTTCGGTTTCGTCGCGCGCGAAGTCGACCGGGTTGTAGCAGAACACGCAGTGCAACGGACAGCGATAGGTCAACTCGGCCAGCAGCCACAGCGGCGGACCGATGCTGGTGTTCGGCGCGATGTCGACGGGTTCCGCGCTCATGCGAATTCCACCCAACGCCGTTCCTGCGCCATGTGCAGGAACGCGAGTACGTCAGCCTCGAGTCCGGTCGTCGCGAAGCGCTGTTCCAGATCGGCGACGATCGCCTCGACCGGCGCGGCGCCGTTGCAGCGTGTCAGGATTTCCCCGGCGCTGCCGTTGAGCTTGACCATGCCTTCCGGATACAGCAGCACGTGGGCCTGCTGCGCTTCTTCCCACTGCAGGCGGAAACCGTGTCCGACGCGGGGAATGCTTTGACTGGTGATGGCCGTCACTCGAGAGTCCTTTCTTCGGTTCCATCCCATATTGCCGTCATTCCCGCGGAAGCGGGAATCCATTTTGCTACTCGTTGATGGCACAAGATCAAGATGGATTCCCGCTTTCGCGGGAATGACGTCATGATGATGGGGAACGTTCGCTGCACGATTCGACTCCTAGCTGCTCACGCCATACGCCAGCGCCATCGCATCGTTCATGCTCCACAGGATGTCGAGCTTGAATTGCAGGATGTCGAGTGCGTGTTGCTGCGTTTCGAACGTCGTGAAGTGACCGAGCGTGACCTGCAGGGCCTGTTCGACGTCGCGGCGTGCCTGCGTGACGCGGTTGCGGAAGTACTGCAGGCCGGTCGTTTCGATCCACGGATAGTGTTCGGGCCACGTCGCCAGGCGTTCGCGATGGATCTTCGGCGCGAACAATTCGGTCAACGAGGCGCACATCGATTCCTGCCACGGCGCGCGTCGCGCGAAGTTGACGTAGGCATCGACGGCGAAGCGCACACCGGGCACGACATGACGCAGATCGGTGAGTTCTTCACGCTTCAGGCCGACGGCCAGGCCGAGTTGCACCCACGCCTCGATGCCGCCGGGGTCGTCGCCGTGGCCGTCGTGATCGAGAATGCGCTGCACCCATTGCCTCCGCACTTCGCGGTCGGGGCAATTGGACAGGACCGCGGCATCCTTTATAGGTATCGCGATCTGGTAGTAGTAGCGGTTGGCGACCCAGCCGCGAATCTGCTGCGGCGTCGCCTTGCCGGTATTCAGCATGACGTTGAACGCGTGATGGATGTGATAAGCGGTGCCGCGCTCGCGCAACTTCTTCTCGAACTCCTCGCGACTCCACGCGTCGGCCGTGGTCATGGTTTCCGCCAGGTTCATACGTCGAACTCCATTGTGTCGTACGCAAGCTCAATTCCGGCCTCGCGGATGCGCTCGTGCTCCGGTCCGTCTTCGTCCAGCACGGGATTGGTGTTGTTGATGTGGATCAGGATCTTGCGCGTCGCCTTCGGCAGGCGGCCGAGCCATTCGAGCGTGCCGCCGTGTTCGGACAGCGGCATGTGACCCATGTCCTGCGCACGCTTGCGCGACACGCCAAGGTCGATCAGTTCGTCGGCCGTCCAGCAGGTGCCGTCGATCATGACGACGTCGGCGGTCTGCATCGCCGCCCACACGTGCGGCTCCATCTCGCCGAGTCCCGGCGCATAGAACAGCCGCTTGCCGCTTTCGGTCGACTCGACAAGGAGACCGATGTTGTCGCCCGGCACCGGTTGGTCGCGATGTGGGGAATAGGGCGGAGCATTGCTGCGCAGCGCCAGTGCCGTCAGGCGCAGGCCGGGGACATCCGCGCTTTCGAATGCGCTGCCATCGAGTGGAATGGCGTTTCGCTGCGTGCCGCAATATTTGTCGAGCAGGCCGAGCAGCGGATAGCCGTGCCTGAGGTCCTCGTTGACCGGGTCGGTGCACCAGATCGGCAGCGGGCGATCGCTCTCACGCAGCATGCACAATCCCGTCGTGTGGTCGATCTGCGCATCGATCAGCAGCACCGCGCGAATGCCCGTATCGCGCAACTTGCGCGCCGGTTGCGCGGGCGCGAACGCGCGCAGCTGGGTCAGGATGTCGGGAGACGCGTTGCAGAGCAGCCAGTTGGTTCCGTCTGCGCTCAACGCAAGCGAGGATTGTGTGCGCGGGCGCGCACGCACGCTGCCGTCGCGCACTCCTTGGCACATGCGGCAATTGCAATTCCACTGTGGAAATCCGCCTCCGGCGGCTGAACCCAGTACATGTACGCGCATTGTCGGCGGGCTGTCGTCTGCCGCAGCAGCGGTGGCAGGGGTTCATTGGCGATGGCCGGCCAACCCCGTGGCCGGACCGGTGCGCCAACGCAGCCCTTGTGTACTGCGTTGACGCTCCCGAACTGGCGATTCAGCGTGTGGCGATGTACATCGTGATTTCAAAGCCGTAACGCATGTCGCTGGCTTGCGGTGTTTCCCATTTCATGGGCTTGCTCCGTTTGGTGAACCTGACGTGGAGGGAAGCGTGTTCGACGTTTCCTTCCGTGCCGAGTGTCCGCCTGCCGGATACCTTCCGCCTCGCCGCGTTCCTGATTTGGCCCTCACGATTTTCTTTAGTCGGGCGGTCTGGCCCCGAAGCAGGAGCTACGCATGGCTGCCCGATCGGTTAGCATCCTTTTCCGATGCCCGATAACGCGCCCGTTCCCGCCCAGCCGCCCGCCGCGTTCGACGCCGGCTGGCTGGACGTGGGTCAGGGCCACCGCGTTTACTACGAGCAGGCTGGCGCGCCGGGCGGCATTCCGGTCGTGCTGCTGCACGGCGGTCCAGGATCGGGCAGCAGCCCGCGCCAGCGTGTGTTCTACGATCCGACACTTTTTCGCGTCGTCCAGTTCGACCAGCGCGGCTCGGGCCGCAGCGAGCCGATGGGCCAGACCGCGCACAATCACACCGCTGCGCTGGTCGACGACATCGAACGGCTGCGCGAACACGTTGGCGTTGATCGCTGGCTCGTCAGCGGCGGCTCCTGGGGTTCGACGCTGGCGCTGGCCTACGCGGCCCGGCATCGCGAACGTGCCAGCGGCGTGGTGTTGCGCGCGATCTTTCTCGCCGGCCGGTCCGACATCGCCTGGTATTTCCATGGCTCGCGCGTGGTCGCGCCGCAGGCGCACGAGCAGTTCATGGCTGAAATTCCGATGCGCTGGCGGCGGCGAGTGGTGCAGTATCTCGAGCGCAGCCTCAGTGGCGCCGACGCGGACAAATGCGAACGGCTCGCCACGGCCTGGATGCGCTACGAAGCGGCCTTGAACGGGCCCGATCCGGGGCTGCCGCAAGTCGTGCCCCCACCGGCCGGCGGTTCGCTCGCTTTGTGCGCAAAGTATAAAGTTCAGGCGCACTATCTGGCGCGCCGCTGCTTCCTCGGCCATGCGGCTGTACTGCGTGCTGCGAGCACATTGAGCAGCGTGCCGGTCGCGATGATCCATGGCACGCGCGACCTGATCTGCCTGCCGGAAGGCGCATGGCGAGCGCACCGCGCCTGCCGCGGCAGCCGCTTCGCCTGGGCGCACGGCGCGGGGCATGATCCGTTTCATCCGAACATGGACGCGCTGATGCGCAAGGCCCTGGCGTGTTTTGCCGCGGACGGGGATTTTTCGCGCTGGCCCGCAGCCGGAGCGCAGGCCCGATGAGCCTGCGCTTGCAGCTCAACCTGCTGATTGCCGGGCTCGTCACTCTGTTCGTCGTCGTCGTGTTCGCGTACCAGGTCGTCAGCACGCGCAGCAGCGTGCGCGAAGAGATCGAAGCGAGCAACCTCGTCGCCACGCAGATGATGTCGAACTACATCGATGCCGACAGCGATGACAAGCGCCTGGCCCTGGTCAACTATCTGTCGCGCCTCGGTCACGTGCGCGCGGCGGAAATCTCGCTGCGTGATGAAGCCGGCGGCGAGGTCTACCATTCGCCGCCGGCGACCTACAAGGCCGGTCGCGACGCGCCGGACTGGTATGCCGCGCTCGTGACTCCGGCGCCGATCCGGCGCGAGCTGCACCTGCCCGGCGGCAATCTCGTGATCGAGGCGAACGCGTCGCGCGCCGTGCTCGACGGCTGGGACGACGCCGTGCGCATGTTCGAGTTCGGCATCGTCATCGTCGTGCTTGGCAACCTGTTCGTGTTCTGGCTGGTGCGGCGCACGACGCGGCCGTTCCAGTTGATCGAGCAGGGCCTCGAAGCGATGCAGGGCGGTGCCTACCACACGCGCCTGCCGGCGTTCGCCAACGCCGAGGCGGCAGCGATCGCGCGAGCGTTCAACGAGATGGCGCAGTCGATCGAGGACAATCTCGGCGCGCGCCGGGAAGCGCTCGAAGCGAACATCCGTCTCGAGCAGAGCCGCGAATTTGCGCTGACCGTGCAGAATCGCATCGAGGAAGAACGCCGCCACATTGCGCGCGAGCTGCACGACGAGACCGGCCAGAGCGTGACCGCCATCCGCAGTCTGGCGTTGTCTCTGGTGCATCGCCTCGGCGGCAAGGACGAACAGGCGCGGGAAACCGCACAGCTGATCGGCGACACCGCGGCCCGGCTGTACGCCGCGATGCATGACCTGATTCCGCGCCTGCGTCCGCTGGCGCTGGAGAATCTCGGGCTCGGCGAGGTGCTCGAGGAACAACTCGCGGAGTGGCGGCGGCAATATCCACAAGTGGAATTCACGCTTGCCCTGTCGGGACTGCCGCAGGAACTCGGAGAAAGCTGCATGCTGGCCGTGTACCGCATCATCCAGGAGGCGACCGTCAACGCACTGCGGCATTCCGACACGCGCCGTATCGATGTAACCGTGCAGGCGGACGCCGGCAAGCTGTCGCTCGACGTGCGCGATCATGGCCGCGGACTTGCGCCAGACTGGAAGAAGCCAGGCCATTTCGGCATCCGCGGCATGTGCGAACGCGCACGCGTGCTCGGCGGCGAGGGGATCGTCGAGAACGCCGAAGGTGGTGGAGTGCGCGTTCGTGCGATGTTGCCGTTGGAATGAGGGCTGAGGGCTGAGGGCCGAAAAGAAGAGAATTGCGCCGCTCTTGATCTTCAGCCCTCGGCCCTCAGCCCTCGTAATACACTTACGAACCCGGACTCCGCACCCAATGTCGATGTCGAAAATCCGCATCATGCTCGTCGATGACCATGCGGTCGTGCGCGTTGGGTTTCGAATGCTGCTCAATGCGACTTCCGACATCGAAGTCGTCGACGAAGCGGATAGCGGCGAAGCGGCCTACCAGCGTTATCCCGACGTGCGTCCCGACGTGGTCGTCATGGATCTGGCGATGCCCGGCATCGGCGGCATCGAAGCGGTTCGCCGCCTGCTGTCGCGCGACGCTCAGGCGCGCGTGCTGATCCTTTCGGCCCACGAGGACACCGCGCACCTCAAGCGTGTACTCAAGGTCGGCGCCCTCGGCTACCTGTCCAAGCGCAGCGCGCCCGAGGATCTTATCGGCGCGGTCCGCGCCGTCGCGGCCGGACGCATCTATCTCGACGCAGACCTCGCGCGCAAGCTGGCCGTGCAGGATCTCGGCGGCGGCACGCCCGGACCGGTCGAGGCATTGTCCGAGCGCGAGTTCACTGTGTTCATCCAGCTCGCCCGCGGCCAGTCGGTCAACCAGATTGCGGAGACGTTGTGCCTGTCGCCGAATACGGTCGGTACACATTTGTACAACATCAAGCAGAAACTCGGCGCGTCCAATCAGGCCGAACTGGCGCTGATTGCCGTGCGCAATGGATTGATCGAGGCTTGATTCAGCCGCCACCCGAAGCGGCCTGATCGGCCGTTGGCTCCGGCCCGACTCAGTCCCCAAAGCTGCCGTCATTCCCGCGGAAGCGGGAATCCATCTTGCTCTTTGGCGACAGGAAGACATCAAAATGGATTCCCGCTTTCGCGGGAATGACGGCGATGAGGTTTTAGGCCCAACACCAAGGCCGAGTCCAAGCAGACAGCGGAGCAGACAGCGGAGGCGCTGCGCGCTACGGCGCCGAATCCTCGACCTCCGCCTGCGGATACTCACTGTGCGCGCGCAGCAGCTTGCTGCGCGCCGTCCATCCCGCGGCATCATCCATCGGTTCGAGCGCGCTGAACTGGCCGCCGACGAGCGTCGCGATCGGCGCGCCGTCGCGATACAGAACGCGCGCGCCAGACTGGTTCGGCACCCGGGCACCGGCGACGATGTGGCCGACCAGATTCAGCGGATCGGCGCCGCTAATGTTGACGAAGCTACCGTCGCGCGGCTTCTGCCGCATGCTGCGCATCAAGCCGATAGCCTCTGGCAGCGCGAATTGCTCGCCGCTCAACCCCGCGATGAAACGGCCGCCGCGAATCTCGCCGCGCGCCTCGAGCCGATGGAATACGCGCAGCAGATCGCGCCACGGCGGTAGCCACTGCGGTTCGCGTGCAAGCAGATGCCAGCAGACGACGCCGTAGCGCTTGAGCAGCGTGCGTGCGATTTGCTCGAGCGACTCCGCGTCGACGGCGGGGGCGCGGGGATGCTTGTTTGAAGGAGCAGGGCTGAGGGCTGAGCGCTGAGGGCTGCGGCGCAGCAGTGACCAGCGGCCGGCGTCGGCTATGCCGAACAGAGCGGTGCGGCGGCCGCGACGGCGCGTGGGCGACGGCCGTTTGGACGACGGCAGCAGCAGAGCGCGCAAACCGGCGTAGCTGTCGGCGGTGACGGCGCCGTTGGCGACGAGTTCGGCCAGTGCATCTTCGAGTTCAGTGTGGAGCAAGTGTGTCGAGGTCACGAGTTCGTCGAAGAACGACGCGCCGTGGTCCTTCAACTGATCGGCAACAGCCTGGGCGCGCGAAGACAGCATCGGCGCAGATGCCGATGGCGTGCCGCTTAGCGAGGTCCACATCGGCATGTTGCGTCGCTGCAGCAGGACAATCGGCGTGGCCCGCACCGGGCCGCTCGAAGTGCGATCGCGCGCGTTTCCACCGCTTCCAGTTTCGCGCGGCGACGGCGCCCGCAGCCGCGTCCAGACGATGCGGCCGCTCAGGCACAGATCGTCGAGCCAGGAGATCTCGTAGCCGGCAACGCGCGCGGGCAGCACGTCGGATTCCCAGGCCGCGGCGGCGACCTCATGTCCTTCGAGCTGTGCGAGCACTGCGGCAAGTGCATCCGGGCCACTGACCTGGCTGCCCGGAGCAACGTGCTGCCATTCGAACAGGAAACGCATGAAGTCGCGCGGCTCGACCGGCTCGATCTCGCGCCGCAGGCGCTTGACCGTGTAGCGATGGATGCGCGCGAGCAGGTGGCGTTCGCACCACTCGGCATCGCTACCGCCCGGCGTGAACTGGCCGCGCATCGCATAGCCTTCGGATTCGAGAGCGGCCAATGCGGTATCGATATCCATTTGTGGAAGATGCAGCGTCGAAGCGATGTCGGCGGCGCGGATCGGGCCGAGGCCGGTCAGGCGGCCGCGGACGATCTCCACGAGCGCCTGCTCGCGTGTCCATTCGATTGCGGCGAATTCGGATGGCGCGGTGATCTGAGGCACGAGTGGAGCGTCAGGGAAGACCGCTCCGAATTCCGGAAGGCGCTCGGCAGCGACAATGACCGACTCCCTCTCCTCCGACATCGTCGAGGGAGAGGGTTGGGGTGAGGGGGCGGCGCCGAGGTCTGCTGTCGCCGTCAAGGATTGCGGATGCGCTGCCCCCTCACCCCATCCCTCTCCCCCATCGCCAGCGATGGGGGAGAGGGGGTACAAGCGCGTCGCGCGACGCTGCGAAACAAGCTCTTCCAGCAGCGCCATCCAAGGGACGTTGGCGGCGATCTCCGCATTGGTGAGAAACCCCAACCCCATCAGCGCCTCATGCAGCTCATCGGCATTGCGCGCCTCGGGCCAGGCCTCGTCGCGAACGGCGGCGATCGCCTCCGGATCGAGCCGGCCGAAATCGTCGGTGCTGTCGATGTCGCCCCAGCGGCGGCTCATCACGGCCTGAGTGCGGCGCTCCTCGAGCGGCGCGTCGTCGAGGTACGCATAGGGACGCGCGTTGAGGATCTCGGCTGCGAGTGGCGATGGTGCGGTCAGGTCGCGGCAGACAATGTGGATTTCTCCACTTTCCAGCAACTTCAACAACTGTTCCAGTCCGGCGATATCCATCGCCCCGGTCAGGCAATCGTGCAGCGTCTGCGCGACCAGCGGATGCTCCGGAATTTCGCGCTCGCCGACGAGGTTCTCGGCGCAGGCGACCTGATCCGGGAACACGGTCGCCAGCAAATCTTCGGATTTCATGCGCTGCAACTGTGGTGGCACCTTGGAGCCGCCGACGAAGCGCGGCAGCGCCAGGGCAGTCGTCGCGTTCCAACGCCAGCGCAGGCCGAACATCGGCGCATCGAGCAGCGCCTGCGTCAGCACATCGCACACCGAGTTCGAGTGCAGGTAGCGAGTGACCTCGTCGAGCGAAAAACTGTGGCTGGTCGACAACGACAGCACGATCGCATCCTCGGTCGCCGCAGCCTGCAGCTCGAAATTGAACTTGCGGCAGAAACGCTTGCGCAGCGCCAGTCCCCACGCGCGATTCAGCCGGCTGCCGAACGGCGAATGGATCACGAGCTGGGTGCCGCCCGATTCGTCGAAGAAGCGCTCCATCGCCAGTTCGCGTTGCGTCGGCAGCAAGCCGAGTGCGGCCTTTGCGCCGCCGAGGTATTCGACGAGCTGGAGTGCGGCCGGCTCGGGCACGTCAACTTCGTCGATGAGCCAGTTCAATGCACTTCCTTCTCCCTCCGGGAGAAGGTGGCGCGGAGCGCCGGATGAGGGTTCGGCATCGTAATGACGTTGTTCCGGGCCCCGACCCTCACCCCCACCCCTCTCCAGGGGGGAGAGGGGAGAAGGCGACCCGAGCCGCGCGGAAATCTCCTCGCGCAATCGCGACACCGCGAACGACAGCTCGTCGCTGCGTCCCGGCGCCTCGCCGAGCCAGAACGGAATCGTCGGCGGCATGCCCTGCGCGTCTTCGACACGCACGCGGCCACGCTCGACGCGCAGAATGCGGTACGAGGTGTTACCGAGCTGGAAGATGTCGCCGGAAAGACTCTCGACAGCGAAATCCTCGTGCACGGTTCCGATCTTCTGCGCCTGCGGCTCGAGCACGACCTCGTAGTCGGCAGTGTCGGGTATCGCGCCGCCCGAGGTCAGCGCGGTCAGGCGCGCGCCGCGCCGCGCGCGCAACATGCCGTTGACGGCATCGCGATGCAGATAGGCCGCGCGCGGTCCGCGGCGTGTAGTGAATCCTTCCGCGAGCATGCGCACGATTCCGGTGAACGCACTGCGCGACAGGTCCGAAAACGGATAGGCGCGGGTCATCAGCGCGAACAGGTCGGCTTCGCTCCATTCGCGACTGGCGACTTCGGCGACGATCTGCTGGGCGAGCACGTCGAGCGCGTCGCGTTCGACGTGCAGGGTGTCGAGTTCGCCGCGGCGCACGGCGTCGAGCAACGCCGTGCATTCGATCAGATCGTCGCGCGACAGCGGGAACAGCCGTCCTTTCGGCGTGCCGCCAACCGAGTGGCCGGAACGGCCGACACGTTGCAGGAACGCCGAGATCGAGCGCGGTGAAGCGATCTGGCAAACCAGGTCGACGTCGCCGATGTCGATGCCGAGTTCCAGCGACGCCGTAGCCACGAGCGCGCGCAGCTCGCCGCGTTTCAAACGCTGCTCGGCGGCAAGACGTTGCTCGCGCGCCATGCTGCCGTGGTGGGACGTGACCGCATCCTTGCCGAGCTTTTCGCTCAGATGCCGCGCAACGCGCTCGGCCATGCGCCGCGTGTTGACGAAGATCAGCGTCGTGCGATGCTGCTCGATCAGTTCGGCGAGGCGCGCATAGACTTCCTGCCAGACCTCGCCGGACATGACCGCCTGCAGCGGCGATTTCGGCACTTCAATTGCGAGATCGCGCCGGCGTGAGTAGCCGACATTGACGATTTCGCAATCGATTGACTGCGCAGGTACTGTCGAGGCGGAGCCATTCGACTCCCTCTCCCCCGACGCGGTCGGGGGAGAGGGCTGGGGTGAGGGGGGTGAGGTCGTGGCAATCGGAATGTTTGAGACAGGCCCGGGCTCTTGCCCCCTCACCCAACCCTCTCCCCCATCGGAACGATGGCGGAGAGGGCTTGCACTGGCGCCTACCAGGAATCGGGCGACTTCAGCGATCGGCTTCTGTGTTGCCGAGAGTCCGATACGCGTCAGCCGCCTCCCGCACAGCGCCTCGAGACGTTCCAGCGACAGTGCCAGGTGCGCACCGCGCTTGTTCGGCACGAGCGCGTGGATTTCGTCGACGATCACCGTACGCGTGCTCGCGAGCATCGCGCGGCCGGATTCCGAACCGAGCAGGATGTAAAGCGACTCCGGCGTCGTCACGACGATGTGCGGCGGCTGGCGCCGCATGCGGTCGCGTTCTGCTTGCGGCGTATCGCCGGTGCGCACGACCGTGCGAATTTCGACGTCGGGCAGGCCGAGCGCCATCAACTCGTCGCGAATTCCGTTCAGCGGCGCCTCGAGATTGATCCGCACGTCGTTCGACAGCGCCTTGAGTGGCGAAACGTAGACGACGAAGGTTTCGTCCGGCAACGGTTCGACAACGCCACGGCGCACGAGATCGTCGACCGCGGCGAGAAACGCCGCGAGTGTCTTGCCCGATCCGGTCGGTGCGGCAATCAATGCGTGGCGGCCAGACTGGATCGCCGGCCAGGCGCGCACCTGCGCGGGCGTCGGTTCGGCAAACGCACGGCGGAACCAGGCCGCGACGGCGGGGTGGAAGTTGTCGAGTGGCATGATCGAATTGTGCTCCTGCGACGCGGTGAACGCGACTTGCACTGTGTGTTCTTTTTATCTCACTGCTGGAGACAGCGTGGTGGCAGTAGTGTTCCGGGCCACAGCTCAGTTCTGGCGAGTGACCGCAAGTTCGTGGACTGTGGGTCAAGGAAAGACCGTTCGCGTTGAGCCCTCCGACAGGCTCAGGGCAGGCTGCGCTTGCGCAGCAAGCGAAGTCGAAACGCCCGCAACCCTTCGACTTCGCCGCTCCGCGGCTACGCCGAGGGCGAATGGACGATGGCTTCGTCGTTCAGAATGCCGACAACAGCACGCCGCCTTCGGCGCGCACTGCCGCACCATTGATCGCGGATGCGCCTGAACTCGCCACGAACGCGACCACGCGCGCGATCTCGTCCGGCTCGATGAAGCGCTTGAGCAGCGATGTTGGCCGCGCCGTTTCGAAGAAGCCGCGTTCGAATTCTGCCGGCGTGACATTCTGCTTGCGCGCAAAGTCGGCGACGAACGTGCCGACGCCCTCGGAGCGTGTCGGCCCCGGCAGCACTGAATTGACCGTCACCGCCGTGCCGACAGTGAGTTGCGCGAGGCCGCGCGCAATCGCGATCTGCGCTGCCTTGGTCATGCCATAGTGAATCATCTCAACCGGAATCTGCACGCCGGATTCGCTCGAGATAAATACGATGCGGCCGCGGTTGCGCTTGAGCATGCCGGCCAGGTAGTGGCGCGACAGGCGCACGCCGGACAGCACATTGACCTCGTAGAACGTCTGCCAGTCCTCGTCCTGCGATTCGAGAAACGGCTGCACGGCGAAGATGCCGGCGTTGTTGATCAGGATATCGACGTCCGGATGCCGCTCGATCAATGCCTGCGTTCCCGCCGCACCGCCGACGTCGGCCGCGACGCCGTGCAGGTTCGCGCCGGCGCCAAGTTCAGTTCGCAGCGAATGCAGCGCCTGATCGACGCGTTGCTGCGTCCTGCCGTTGATGATGACTTCGGCGCCGCTGCGCGCAAGTTCCGTGGCGATTGCGTAGCCGATGCCGGCCGTCGAGCCGGTGACCAGCGCGCGCTGGCCCTTCAACGATGTTGTCATGGCGTCACTCCTTCAAAGCCTGCCGATCTCGTTCCTGCCGACCTGTACATCGTTGGGCTGGCCGTTCAGTCCCAGCCGGCAAGCACGAGCTTGCCGATCGTCGTGCCCGACTCGAGACGGCGATGGGCCTCGCGCAGATTCGTCGCATTGATCGGGCGCAGAGTCTCAGTGACCGTCGTACGCAATTCGCCGCGATCGACCAGATCTGCAGCGCGCGTCAGGATTTCGTGCTGGCGCGCGATGTCGGGTGTTCCGAACATCGCGCGCGTGAACATGAATTCCCAGTGCACGCTCGCGCTCTTGTTCTTGATGAGTTCCAGGTCGAGCGGCGCGCGCAGTCCGACGACGAGTCCGATGCATCCTTGTGGCGCGACCACGTCGGTAATCTGCTGCCAGTACGATTCCGCGCCGGTGAAGCAGGCAACCGCATCGACGTGGCGGAACCCTGCCGCCTCGAGCTGCGGCCGGAGCGGCCGGCGATGATCGATGACATGGTCGGCACCCATGCGCTTGCACCAGGCAACCGTCTCTTCGCGCGAAGCAGTCGCGATCACCTTGAGCCCGGCGCGCCGTGCGAGCTGGATCGCGATCGAACCCAGGCCGCCAGCGCCGGCGATGATCAGCAGCGAGCGGTCGCGATCGCCGCCATCGGCGTCGAAACCGAATCGATCGAACAGCAGTTCCCACGCTGTCAGCGTCGTCAGTGGCAGCGCTGCCGCCTGCGCAAAATCCAGAGTATCCGGTTTGCGGCCGACGATGCGCTCGTCGACAACCTGCAGTTGGGCGTTGCTCCCGGCGCGGGTGACGTCGCCGGCGTAGTACACGGCGTCGCCTTTCTTGAACAGCGTCACTTCATTGCCGACCGCGATCACCGTGCCTGCAGCATCCCAGCCAAGCACTTTCGGCTGCGCTTCGACCTGGGATTTCGGCGAGCGCACCTTGGTGTCGACCGGATTGACCGAGACCGCCTCGACGCGCACGAGCAAGTCGTGGCCGGCCGGCGACGGATCGTCCAGCTCTACGTCGGCAAGCGATGCCGGATCGTCGATCGGCAGATAGCGGGTCAGGGCAACGGCTTTCATGCAGGGTCTCCGCGCGGCTGCGCAAGGATGCGGATTCCTGAATGTGGGGCAGGCCGGCAGCGCGCACAAGGCCCACCGGCATGCGGGTCCGGCGGCACGCTCGCGCTGGACGCGCTGCCGCAACGTCAGGCAACATTTCCGGCAACAGTCAAAGGAGCTTCATTCATGCGCAATCTGATTCTGGGATCCGTTGCATCGGCGTTGTGCCTTGCGTTCGCCGCACCGGCCGCCGCGCAAAGCGACGGGCCGGGCTTCTACTTCGGGCTTGGCCTCGGCGGCTCGGATTTTTCCGGCGACCTGCCTGAACAGATTAGCGCAGCCTACGCGGGCAATCCCGACGCCCAGCTCGTCAGCGCGCAATTTACCGACGACAGCGACACGGCCAAGCAGGCGATCGTCGGCTATAGGTTCACGCCCTGGTTCGGGCTCGAACTCGGCTGGCAGGATCTGGGCAGCGCGAAAACTTTCTACAGCGTCCGCTCGATAAGCGGGTTCAGTTCGGGTCCGGCACAGATCAACGGCGAGTACGGGCTGCGCGACGTCAATCTGGCCGCCGTTGTCAGCTGGCCAATCGGTGATCGATTCGAACTGCTTGCCCGCGGCGGCATTGCCGAGACACGCCTGAGCTACGATGAAAACGGCATCGGCACGAACGGACACCCGTACTCATTCCACGCGTCGACCGACAACAGTGCGAGCGGGTTGTTCGGCATCGGCTTTGCCTGGGAGTTCGCGCCGGCATGGAAGGTGCGCGTCGGCGTCGACCGGATCTTCGATGTCGGCAACGAGTTTGCGTTGAACGCGGACAGCAACGGCCACTTCGACCATATCGATGCGTGGACAGTGAATCTGTTCTGGAAGCCCTGACGGGCAGCGTCGTTCGGCGGCTCGAGCGTGGTCGAGCCGCCCTTTTGACAGAATCGCAGAATCGGAAATCGGTAACCCGATTCTACGTTTGCACGTTTCTACGTCGTCGCAGCGGTCTTGCGGCTCACATTTTCGATCCAGCGATACAACGCGAGCATCACGACGACGAACGCGATGCCGCCGACCCACAGCGCGCCATTCGCCGCGAACTCGTCGCTCACGACCTGAAGCGGGAAGTCCTTGCCCGAGAAGGCGACGATTGCCGCGATCAGCACGCCGATCAGACCTTCGCCGACGATCATCCCGGACGCAAGCAACACGCCGAGCTGCTTCGCCGCATCCGGTTTCGCCCCGCGCTCGGCGCGTTTGTCGTAGTACCAGCCGGCAATCGCGCCGACGACGACCATCAGCGTGCTCGATGTCGGCAGATAAACGCCGAGTCCGACCGCCAGTGGCGACAGGTGCGCGGACTTCGTCGTCCGGCGCAGCACTTCGTCGACGATGATCATGATCACGCCGATCAATCCGCCGACCTGGATCAGTCCCCAGTCGATGTTGTTCTGGATCACGCCCTGCGCGAGCGCGGAGATCAGCCCAGCCTGCGGCGCAGGCAAAGGATGCTCGTGCGTTGTACCCGGCGTGCCGGCAAAACCGTACGCGTGGTTGAGCAGGTCGAGGATCGGCGGAATGATCGCCGCGCCGGCAATCACGCCGACGACCAGCGCCCACTGCTGTTTCGACGGCGTCGCGTCGACAAGCTGGCCGGTCTTGAGGTCCTGCAGATTGTTGTTCGCGATCGTGGCGACCGCAAACACGATCGCCGTGACGAACAGCGAAAAAGCCACGAGGCCCTGTTCGTTGCTGCCGCCCAGCAGCGGCTTGATGCCAACGATCAACAGCAGCGCTGCGCCGATCACGACGAGGATGCCGATGCCCGACAGCGGACTGTTCGAAGATCCGATCAGGCCGGCCATGTAGCCGCAAACAGCCGAAACGACGAAGCCCATGACGACGACGTAGATAAGGCCTCCAGTGACGAGTGCCACCCAGTGATCCCCAAGGCCGCTCTCTACCGCGAAGTGGGCCAGCAGCCATCCGATCGGCGCGAAGCAGGCGAGCATGATCACGCCGACCGTGCCGATCGGAATGTCCTGCTCGGTGCGCGGCAGACTCGCTGCCTGACCGGCCTTGCGAATTCGCGAGGCTGCAACCGCGGAGGCCAGGCCGCTCACGACCGGTTTGACGAGTTTCGCCAGCGTCCAGATCGCGGCTACGCCGATCGTGCCGGCGCCGACGAAGCGAACCTTGTGGCTCCAGATCGACTGGGCCACATCGGCCGCAGCTCCGGCGGCTGGAGCGAGCCCGGAATAATGCGGAACGCCCCAGGCCCAGCCGATCAACGCGCCGACGCCCATGGCGACGCCGACCCAAAGGCCGACGAGATGGCCGACGGCGAACAACGCCATCGACAGATTGAAGTCGAATCCGCTGACCGGGCCCTTGTCGTCGCCCCCGAAGCGGAAGTACTGCACGACATCGGCAGCAAAGGTGCGCGTTGCCACGATCAGCGCGAACGCCGCGGCGCTTATCGAACCCCAGACGACGGCGACCAGGCCGGCGCGGTTTTCATCGTCGGCGGCCTTGGTGCGATTGCCGCCGCCACCGACCTTCAACACTTCCGCGCAGGCCACACCTTCGGGGTAGGGCAGATCCGAATTCGTCACCAGCGCGCGGCGCAACGGGATCGAGTACATCACGCCGAGGATGCCGCCGAGCGCGCAGATCGCAAACGACGACCAGTACGGAAATCCGGTCCACCAGCCGATCATCACCAGACCGGGCAGCACGAAGATGATCGACGACAAGGTGCCGGCTGCCGAAGCAACGGTCTGCACGATGTTGTTTTCCTGGACCGTCGAGTCCTTGAAGCCGCGCAGCAGCGCCATCGAGATGACCGCAGCCGGAATCGACGTTGCAAACGTGAGGCCGGCCTTGAGGCCGAAGAACACGTTTGCCGCAGTGAACACGATCGTGATGACCACGCCGAGGATCAGGCCTCGCAGCGTCATTTCGGTGCGCAGTTCGTCACCGGTTTTGGTTGTGTCGATCACAAGACTCTCCCCGAGCTGGAACCCGAAGTATCGCAGAGAAGAAAAGATTGAACACGAGTCCGAGCGCCTCGGAGCCACGGATGGCCGAGAGAGGCCGTGGTTCAATCTTTGCTTTTGTGACTTTGTCGCTGCGACACCGCCCCGAGTCTGGCAAAATAGGCGGCTGCCTTTAGCCAAAAGACCGGAAATCCCATGAGCCACCATGACATCCGTTCGGCCGTCCGGCCGGACCCCGACCAGCCGATGGTCGATATCGCCAATTACGTCGCCGGCTACACGATCGATTCGCAGGAGGCATACGACACCGCGCGCTACATGCTGCTCGACTCGCTCGGCTGCGCGATGCTGGCGATGAAGTTTCCCGACTGCGTCAAGCATCTCGGCCCCGTCGTTCCAGGGGCGACGTTGCCGGGCGGCGCGCGGGTACCGGGCACCAACCTCGAACTCGATCCGGTGCAGGCCGCGTTTGCGATCGGCACCCAGATCCGCTGGCTCGATTTCAACGATACCTGGCTCGCGGCGGAATGGGGCCATCCATCCGATAACCTCGGCACGATCCTCGCCGTCGGCGACTACCTGTCGCGCAAGGCCGAGCGCGAAGGCGGCCAGCCGCTGACCGTGCGCGATGCGCTCACTTGGGCGATCAAGGCGCACGAGATCCAGGGCTGCTACGCGCTGAAGAATTCGTTCAACCGCGTCGGCCTCGACCATGTGATCCTCGTGCGCCTGGCCTCGACCGCGGTTGCGACCGCGATGCTCGGCGGCGGCAGGGACGAAATCGTCACCGCCGTTTCGCACAGCTGGATCGACAACGGCGCACTGCGCACTTATCGGCATGCGCCGAACACAGGCCCGCGCAAGAGCTGGGCGGCCGGCGACGCATGCCGGCGCGCTGTGACACACGCGTTGAATGCCGTCGACAAGCATGTCGTCGGCTATCCGTCGGCGCTGAGCGCGAAAACCTGGGGCTTCTACGACGTCGCGTTCAAGGGCAAGGCGTTCGAGTTCGAGCGGCCGTTCGGCAGCTACGTGATGGAAAACGTCCTGTTCAAGATTTCGTTCCCGGCCGAATTCCATGCGCAGACCGCATGCGAGGCGGCGATGAACCTGCATCCGCAGGTCGCCGCGAGGATCGACCAGATCGAACGCATCGAGATCGAGACGCAGGAAGCCGGCGTGCGCATCATCGACAAGACCGGACCGCTGGCGAACTACGCGGACCGCGACCATTGCATCCAGTACATGGTTGCCGTGCCGCTGATTTTCGGCCGGCTTACGGCCAGCGACTACAACGATGACGTCGCCGCGGATCCGCGCATCGATGCGCTGCGCGCCAAGATGACGGTGAAGGAGAATCCGCGATTCACGAAGGACTACTTCGATCCGGACAAGCGCTTCATCGGCAACTCGGTGCAGGTGTTTTTCGCCGATGGCAGCAAGACGGAAAAGGTCTCGATCGATTTTCCGATCGGCCATCGCAAGCGTCGCGTCGAAGGCATACCGGTTTTGTTGCGAAAATTCGAAGCCGCGCTGCTGGGACACCTGGCTGGCGGCCAGGTCACGCGCATCCTCGATGCGTGCCGGGATCCCGGTGCGTTGGAAGCGATGCCGCTGCACAAGTTCATGGGCTTGTTCACGGCATAATAACAGGGCAGGATCGTGCTATTCTAAAAAAACCCCGATGGTCAAGGGGTTGCGTAGCGTATGACTGCTCCCTGAATGGTTTTTTTGTGGGGTAGAGGTAAAAAATTCATTTTGCTAGAATGCGGACGCTCGCGTTGTCGCTGTGATAACATAATGTTAACGCGGCGTAGACATCACGGTGCGTCATGGATTAGGCGCACTGCAGATGGTGGAGCGGTCGCCCAAGAAAAACCAAGCATTAGGAGACTCCGATGAAACGTAACATCTTGTTTGCACTTGTTGCCATGGCACTTGGTGGCGTGGGCGTAGCGCAGGCCCAGGACTATTCCGGCGTTTGGTACATCGCGCCGCGCATCGGCTACATCGAACCCGATAGCAACCGCACGACCGATGGAAATCTGTACAGCGGCATCGGCGTCGGCGCATGGGTCAACCCGAACTTCGCGGTTGATTTCGAATACGCCATCAACAACAACGATTTCAGTAGCGACTCTCCGCGCGACGGCCACCAGTGGGAAAGCGTGCAACTCGACGTTGCCGGCCGCTGGTTCTTCGGCGACATCGGGTCTGGCTGGCGTCCGTACTTCATGGGCGCCCTCGGCGCAGTGCGCCACAAGGCATACTCGGGCTTCATCCTGCACGCGAACGGCTACGCTGAGAGCGGCGGCTGGGATCCGATGGCCTCCGCCGGCTTCGGCATCCAGTATGCGATGTCCGACCGTCTGGCGTTCCGCGGCGAAATCGCGGCGCGTTATGACCATGACAACAATTCGCTGAACACGCCGCTGTCGGCGTCGTACGGCTTCGAGAACCACAGCGGTTTCGTCGACGGCATCATCACGGTCGGCCTGACGTACAGCTTCGGTGGCCATGCGGTCGCGGTTGCCCCGCCACCGCCGCCGCCGCCACCGCCGCCGCCGCCGCCGCCGCGTCCTGAGCCGGCTCCGACGAAGGTCACGATC
>DASRTK010000062.1:0-9697 GCA_035655975.1 Rudaea sp. | reverse complement strand
CCCAAGACCCGTCTGGCCGTCCATCGGGCCGCCCTTGATCGCACCGCTGGTCGTCAGGTACTGCACGAGCGGCGCGTGGAAGATCGAACCCGCGCTAGGCATGACCGCCGGAATTGCCGTCGGCCAGCGCGATGCGCCCGTTGCTGCCGACATCGTCCCAACCCGTGTGCGTGTTTCCGCTCGCATACAGCACGCCGACTTCGCTGATCGCCGCATGCATCGCGACGAGATCGCGATGGTTGACGCGATAGTAGGCGCCGAGCGGATGCTGCGCGGCATCGTTGACTCGGGCTTCGGAAAGCGCCTTGTCGGCGGCTTTCGGCCACAGCTGAAACTGGCAGACGCCATGTTTCTGCCACCCTTTCATCGCACCTCGGCAACTGGAGCCTTCGTAGTTCTCACCTGCCCATTCGTCGTAGCGACGCGCCATGTCGTAGAGCATGTACGGACTGATTTCGTGGTCGTCGGGAAAATGCCTGCGTATGCGCAGAAGATAATGCACGACCGTGGCGAGACCGAAACCGGTGCAGGCGCCCTGCTGTCCCTGGTCGAGTATCGGAACCTTCGCCTTGCGATATTCGGCAAGGTCGCGTCGGGTGGGCACCTCGACCAGCGTCGGCGTGTACATCAGGTCGCGGAAATCCAGGGTATCGGGACGCGCATCGAGCGTGCGCGTGACCCGCTTCGTCGCTGCCTTCTTCGTCGCTGCCCTTTTCATCGTTGCTCCTCCATTGGCGATTCCCCAGGCTTTGCGCGCGGGAATCTAAGGGGAAAAAGGGATCTCGGAGCGCGCGGCAGTCGTGGGGAACCTCGACGCGCGCGCATGCAATTGCGTGAACGGAGCAGGCGCGAGAGCATAGCGCCGGCAGGCGATCGAATATGAAGTGACGCGGTTTGACTCGTCGGCGCAGCCGCGCGAGCGCCCAGTGTGGCACGCATTGCGCGCGCGCACCGAAACGAAAAGAGCTCATCTCTCCCCGGTTGCCGCCATCCTGTCAGCATGGCCATCAAAGCTCTCCGGCCCGACGTGCCTGTATCCCCCAGGTCGAAATACTACTCGCGAATTTTTCCGGCGTCACGCAAGGCGCTAGGCACGCGAACGGCTCTACCGACGCGTGCCTCGTGGAATACAGACTCCTTTGTGCGCGCCGGGCGGCGTGGCGATGCCGCGGGCCCAGGCGATGCAACTGACCGTCCGGGGCTCAGTCATCAACGCGCCGCCACTCGTCCGCCGATTCGGTCGCGCCGCTTCATCGACGGCAGCAGCATTGGCACCTGGCGGCGATAGCCTTCGTATTCTGGATGCGCCGCGACCAGGTTGCGCTCCTCGAACCAGATCGCGATGAGAATATAGATGCTGGTGGCGACGGCAAAAACCAGATGAGCTGCAGTCATCGTCGGCGTGGCCCAGAATACGAGCAGCCAGCCCAGATAGATCGGGTGACGCACGTAGCGATACAGCGCGGTCACCTGGAAGGACAAAGGCCGGTAGGGTCTGCCGAGCAACTGCAGCCAGACTTGACGCAGGCCGAACAGGTCGAAATGATTGATCAGGAACGTCGCGAACAGCAGCACCATCCAGCCGAATGCAAAGATGCCGTACAGCGTCGCTCGGGCAACCGGCGCGTCGACGTTCCAGACGACGATTCCTATCGGCTGCCAGAACGCGAACAGCACACCCAACGCCGCGCTGGAGAACAGCATGTACGTGCTGCGCTCGGCGGACTCGGGAACGATCCCCGTCCACCAGCGCTTGAACGACGGGCGCGCCATCACGCTGTGTTGCACCGAGAACACGGCGAGCAGCGCCAGGTTCACTGCCAGCGCAGTCATGAAAGGCACTTCGCGGGCCGAGTCGATCGACTTGGGCACGCCAAAGTTGATGAGGAATGCTGCCGTATAGATCAGCGTGGCAACGGACAGCGCGTAGCAGATCACGCCGTAGGTGAAAATCAAGACGCGTTTCATGGCCGAACCTCTCTCGTGAACAACAGCTTTGCGACCACGCCCTTGCCGAACGGCGCGCCGCTATATGAAGCGAGGGGCCTGCCACGAGGTCATCCGGCTTGTCTGCCCGTCCGCTTTGTGACAAAAAGAGTACGCAGGACCAAGCAGCAAGTCCCGGGCAAGTCCCGGGATTTCTCCGGGATGTGTTTTCGGCGAACGATCAGCGATGGGCAAGCAAATCACCTTTGGCCGTTTCCGATTCGAGCCTCCGACGACGAGACTCTGGGCCGGTGAACGCGAAATCAAGCTGACCCCGAAGGCTGCCGCGGTTCTCGCGGTGCTTGTCGCGCGCGCGGGCGAGCCGGTTACCAAACAGGAACTGTTCGCCACAGTGTGGAGCCACCGCGTCGTCAGCGATGACGCATTGACAACGTGCATCCAGGAATTGCGCAAGGCGCTCGCTGATGATGCGAAAAAACCGCGCTACATCCAGACGCGGCATCGATCCGGCTATCAGTTCATCGCCGCTCTTTCACCGCCCCGCGATTCTGTTGTGCCGCCGGACGATCTTGTTGCGGCGAATGGCAGGCATTCCGGTCGCGATACGCTCAACCAGCGCATTGCGTTCGTCCGTTCGGAAGGCAGGGCGAATATCGCCTACGCGCTGTCGGGCTCGGGGCCGCCGCTCGTGCGCGCGGGCACTTGGCTGACTCATGTGCAGCACGACTGGGAAAGTCCGCTCTGGTCGCACTGGCTTCGCTTCATGTCGTCGCGTCACACGCTGGTGCGCTACGATCCGCGCGGGTGCGGACTATCGCAGGCCGACGTCGCGGACATAACCTTCGACGCGTGGGTCGAGGATCTCGAAACCGTCGTCGACCGGCTCGGACTGAAGTCGTTCCCGTTGTTCGGGATGTCGCAGGGCGCGGCCGTGGCCGCCGAATATGCAATCCGGCATCCCCAGCGCGTCACGCAGCTGACCCTCTATGCACCGATGGTCACTGGATGGCGCGGCCGCACGAGTGTCAACGCGCAGCAGTGGCAATCGATGGAACAATTGGTGCTGTCGGGGTGGGGCGAGGCCAACATGGCGTTTCCGTCGATGTTCGCGCATCTGTTTCTGCCGGAGTCACCGCCGGAAATCCGTCAGTGGTACGCCGAACTGCAGCGCAAGACCGCGAGCAAGGAAGTCGCCAGCCGCTTCATGAAGGTGCTGGCGGAATTGCACATGTTTTCTCGCCTGAAACAGGTTGCCGTGCCGACGCTCGTGATCCAGATCGCGGACGACCAGGTAATCAATCAACGAACCGTCGCTGGCATTGCCGGCGAAATTCCGGGTAGCGAGTTCGTGAGCATCGAAGGCAGGAACCATGTCCTGCTCGAGGACGAACCTGGCTGGGAGCAATTCAAGACCGTATTCACCCGCCATGTCCCAAGCGGCTAGCGTATAAGACGTACAGGGCACCGTTTGAAGCAACCTTCCACGAACCGATCCTGCATCGAGAAAAAACCGCCCATGCCGACCGCAACGCTGTTCAACTACTCATTTTCGCTTACACAGCCAAACCCGGACGCGCACGTGCCGCCGACGATCCGCAAAGTCGCCATCGTCGGCGGCGGCTCGGCCGGCTGGATGGCGGCGATGATGCTGGCCGATGCCCTGCTGCCCAAGGGCATCGAAATCGAAGTGCTGGAGTCCCCGATCGTCGGCATCATCGGCGTCGGCGAAGGATCGACGCCGTGGCTGCGCGGCTTCTTCGACAAGCTCGGCATCGAGGAAGCCGAGTGGATGCCTGCATGCCACGCGACCTACAAATGCGGCATCACTTTCGACAAGTGGTCGACAAAGCCGGGCTTCGAGAGCTACTTCCATCCATTCGCCTCGATGCTCGACAACCTGACGATGACGCAGTTCGTGCACAACGTGAATGCGCGCGTGCAGGGCGCGAATGTGCACGCGCATCCGAACCGGTTCTTCATCGCCGCGAAGCTCGCCGAACAGGACATGGCGCCAAAACCAGACTCGAACTTTCCGTTCGACGTCTGGTACGGCTACCACTTCGATGCGGTCCTGCTCGGTCAATTCCTGCAGAAGAAAGCAATCGAACGCGGCGTGAAGTACCGCAGCTGCCACGTCAAGCAGGTCAAGCTCGCTGAAAACGGCGACATCGCATCGGTCGTCATCGACGGCGGCGAAACCATCGGCGCCGACTTTTTCGTCGACTGCACCGGCTTCGCCAGCCTGCTGAGCCAGCAGTCGCTGAAGACGCCGTTCGTGAGCTTCTCCAACAACCTGTTCAACGATGCCGCGGTCGCGATGCCGACGCCGCTCGGCGACGACATTCCGTCGCAGACCATATCGACCGCAATGCGCCACGGATGGTCCTGGAAGATTCCGCTGACCGAGCGTTTCGGCAACGGCTACGTCTACAGCTCGTCGTTCTGCTCGGCCGATGAAGCCGAGCGCGAGTTGCGCGAACATCTTGGCCTGCTCGATTCGGACCTGCCAGCGCGACACTTGAAGATGAAGGTTGGCCGCGTGACGAAGCATTGGAACCGCAACTGCCTCGCCGTCGGCCTGTCGCAGGGTTTCATCGAGCCGCTTGAGGCCACTGCCCTGCTCTTCATCCAGCACACGGTGTCGACGTTCGTCGAATTCCTGGAGGCCGGCGACACGAGCGAAGCGGCGCGGGACCGCTACAACCAGCGCGTCAACGAGCACTTCGAAGGCACGCGCGACTACATCGTCACGCACTTCAAGACCAACAATCGCACCGATACCGACTACTGGCGCGCGAACGCGTCGAACGCAAACCTGTCCGAGCCGCTGCAGGAACTCTTCCGCACGTGGCTGTCAGGCAAGAGCATCGTCGCCGATGTCACACAGCAGAAACTCGGCAAGGGTTATCCGGTGTTCTCCTGGTATTGCATCCTCAGTGGCATGGGCATCTTCCCCGACAGCGACCAGATGCGGGCGCCGACGGCGAAAGAGGCACGCTACAAGATGACCGAGATCGACAACCTGCTCACGCGCAGCGCATTGAACTTCCGCAAGCAGAAGGACGTCCTGGCACAGATTCCGCCGAAGCGGCGCGAGGACGCATTGCAGATCTATTTCTGGTAGCGATTTGTGGCTTGGCAACGAAGCCGGTATGCCATGCGCCATGTTTACGCACCGGGGACCAAGCACGAGTACCGGCTTTTCTTGATGCGAATCAGGATGGAGCCCGTGACTTGGCCGCAGGCCATGGATCAGTTGCGCGCTGATCCGGTCAGTGGCGCACGCGCACCTGGGCGCTCTTCGAAGGCAGCGGTGTCGGCTTCGGCGCGCCTGGCTTGCCGCCGCCGTGGCCGGGACGATGGCCGCCATCATGACCGCCGCCGGGGCGATGGTTGCCTCCGCCGCCAACCCGCCATGGAAGACCCGCACCGTAATAAGGGTACGTCGGGTACCACAGCTGATTGTCGCTGGCGTTGTAGTTCGAGTGATCGCTTTCCCATTCGGCCGGTTCGCGATATGCAGCCTGCTCGGCTTCGTATGCGGCGTTTTGCGCGGCCGCGGCGGCTTGCTGCGCCAAGCGCGCACTGATCTCGGCCGCCCGCGCTGCTTCAGCATCGACCTGCGCCGAGCGCACGACCGGCTCGCGCTCGTAACTGGAGACGTGTTCCGACTGCGAGTCCGCCGGGCATGCGATGTTCGTGTACGTCACGCCGCCATTTGCAGCAACGCATTTGTAGATTTCGCCGGCGCTGATGCCATGGCTGAAGGCCAAGGCCAGAAGGACCAGGATCGTATAGCCGCGCATCGTCGTATGTCCGCGTCGAGTCTGCTGCAGAGGCAGAACCTCGAAAATCACTCTAGCGCGATTTTGCGGTCGTGTCTTGGTCCAGTCCGCCTATAGTTCTGTAACAAAAAGCAACAATTCTCCCCGCGAGCGTCGGCCAACTGCGCTTACGGCGGCAATTCGGCTGGATCGAATCCGTTGGCGAATACCACATCGCACGACTGGGCCAGTCCCTGGCGTGAGACGCCGAAAGTCGCTGCATTGTCGACATCGGCGGCACCGGCGTTTGTCGCCGTGTTGCCGCTGAAGCTATTGGCGCAACCGGTCACCTTCGGCAATTTGGCCGGCATTCCCTGGTCGTTGCCGTTCGCGTCGTGCAGGATGTTCAACGCGAACACTGCCCCGCCCTTCGCGGTGCCTGGATAACCGCTCGAGGAACCGATCGCGCTCGTGTTGTTGTTGAAGGAACTGGCGATGAGGTCGAGCTGGCCGCTGCGAATGAAGATCGCACCGCCGAATCCGGCGCCACCGCCGCCACCGCCTTCGAATACGCCGCCGCCACCAAAGCCGGGCGCGCCGCCTCCGCCGATGCTGCTGCCCAGACCACCCGCCCCGCCGCCACCGCCGAATCCACCGCTGCCTCCCGCGCCACCGCCGAACTCGAATCCGGAACTGCCGCCGGCGCCACCGCCACCACCGAAGCCGCCTGGCGCGCCAGCACCAGCAATAGTGCTGTTCGAGCTGCCGCCGGCGCCGGCACCACCACCGCCACCGCCACCAAATCCACCTGCAGCGCCGGATTGCGATGGAACCGGCGACGATGGCGAACCCGCGCCGCCGCCACCACCACCGCCGAAATCACCCGAACCCGGGTAACTTCCGTTGGCGACGCCACCGCTCGCAAAACTGCCAAACTCGCTGGCGCCACCAGCGCCACCATTCGTGCCGCCGGTTTCGACCGCATAAGTGTCGCCGCCGCCGCCACCACCGCCACCGAACCCGCCGGAACCGCCGCCGGAGCCGGCACTGTTCTCGTCGGAGCCGGCGCCACCGGCGCCGAACATCCCGCCGCCGCCGCCGCTGCCGCTCCCGGTGCCGTACTGGCCGAACTTCACATATCCGAACGCCGAGCCGCCGACAGCGCTGTTGAAGGTGAACGAGCTCTCGGTCACAGCCACGTCGCCGCCATAGATGAAGAGGGCGCCGCCGAGTCCGGCGCCCGCGCCAGCGCCGCCGCCCCCGGTGGAACCGGCCGTCGAGTTTCCGCCGCGGGCCGCGCCGCCATTGAACGCGATGTTCGAGAACGTGACGGTTGGTGCATGTGCTTCATCGCCGATGAAGAACAGCCGATGCGTGCCGTCGCCGGAAATCGCGCGCTGCGTCAAGCCAAGGCCGACAAAGTCGATGTCGGAAATGATCGGCGGCAATTCGCTGGTCAACACGGTCTCGGCATCGATGATTTCTATCGTGTCCCTGCCGTTGCCGGAAAAGTCGCAGCCGACGACCGGAAAATCGGAGTTGGCGACTTCGATTGCCTTGTCTAGTGTGCAGACGCCGTTGACCACGATTACGTTCGCCTGTGCTGACCCCATGGTTGCCAGCGCGGTCATGATCGCGGCCGCAAGCCGGGCCGAGCGCGGAAGTCGGTTCGAGTTCATGCGTTCTCCGAAAATCGTCTGCCAATGGTTCAACAAACGGCAATCGGCGTGTCCAGCCATCATCAATTCATGCATTACCGAACCAGGCATCCTGCGGCGCGCCCGCAGCAGCTCGTCGACCCGGCTCGTCTGTGCCGGGCAACAAACGATTTCATCAAGGTCTTCGGGTCCTGCTCAGGACGAACGCAGCACGGTACCAGGCGCTATCGGCACGTCCAGAGTCACCTTCGCACGGCCCAGTACTACTTGCGTAGTGAAGCTGCGCACGTTGGCGTTGGCCATGAGTGCCTCGCGGGTGAACGCATCGTAGCTCTCCATGTCGCGCGTCAGCACGACCAGCACGAAATCGGCCTGACCAGTGACGTAGTAGCACTGTTGCACTTCGGCGCAGCGATCCATGTCGCGGCGAAAGCGATCGAGGTCTTCGCTGCCGTCGCGATCGATGTCCACCGCGACGATGCACGTAACCATCATGCCGAGCGACTTCGGCGAAAGCACGGCGCATTCGCGCTCGATCACTCCTTCCTCGCGCAAGCGCTTGAGGCGCCGCTGCACCGCGGCGGCCGACAAACCGATGGCATCGCCGATAGTCTTGGCCGGCAGCTGCGTGTCGTGCTGGTAGCGCTCGAGGATGGCCAAGTCGAAACGATCGAGGGGCATGGGGTGGCCTGATGAGTACCTGGACAAAGACAAAGTATACCGAACCCGGTGCGTGCTCATGATTCCCTTCTCCCTGGAAAAGGATCGTGGCTCGCATCGACGTCATTGCGAGACCCGACGCTCACCCCAACCCCCTCTCCCGGTGAGAGAGGGGGTCGGAGCAGTTCCTTTTGCCAAGCCCATTCCAGCGGGAAATGGACTTTGAAACGCAATGGCGCAAGTTGCGGGGGAACTGCGCGGCATGGCCGCAGCGCTGCGGCTGAAAACGCGGCGTGACGCCGCCATGTGCCGTTTAATATTTCCCGGTCCGATATCTACTGACCGAACACTCCATGACGATATCCAGTACCCAAGCCGTACCAACCCGGAAGATTCTCGTCGATGGCGATCCGCGTCTGCTTGCTCCAGCAGCGCCTGTCGAGGCGCTCGATGCCAGCATCCGCGCCGATCTGGACGCGCTCGGCGCAACGCTCGGCTGGCACCGGCAGCGCCACGGGTTCGGTCGCGGCATCGCTGCTCCGCAGCTCGGCATCGCGCGCCGGATGATCGTGATCGATCTTGGCGCAGGGCCGATCGCGCTGATCAATCCGCAGATCACCTGGCGCAGCGAAGACAGCTTCGTCGTGTGGGACGACTGCTTCAGCCTGCCCGACCGCCTCGTGCGCGTACGGCGCGACTGTTCGATCTCGCTGACTTACCGCGACGCGCAGTTCCGCGAGCGCACGTGGCGGCACCTTCCGCCGGATTTGTCCGAACTGCTGCAGCATGAAATCGATCATCTCGATGGCGTGCTGATGACGCAGCGGGCGACCGGACCGGACGCGATACGCCCGGCATCCGAACGTGCGTCGCTGATTGACACGGCGCGGGCCAGCCACCGGTTGTCGCTGCAGCACATCGCGGAGGCGGCGCGCAGCATCGACGCGGTGTTTCGCGACACGCCCCAGTTTGAATCCGAGCCACTGTCCGCCCTTGCCGGGTGCCAACTCACGTTGAAAGTCGAAACGCTGAATCCGTTGCGTTCGTTCAAGGGCCGTGGCGCGAGTTACTTCATGGTCCAGCGCCTGGCTCGCGCCGGGCACGGTCCGATCGTGTGCGCGAGCGCGGGAAATTTCGGTCAGGCGATGGCCTACCTGTGCCGCCGCCACGGCATCGCGCTGACGGTATTCGCGGCCGAAACCGCCAATGCGCTCAAACTCGAGCGCATGCGCGCGCTCGGCGCGAACGTGCGCCTGCTTGGAGCCGATTTCGATGCCGCCAAGGAGGGCGCGCGCGAGTTTTCCGCCGCTACCGGCACAACGATGGTCGAGGATGGATTCGATCCGGCCATCGCCGAAGGCGCTGGGTCGATCGGCGTGGAATTGCTCGCGCGTGGAGATGCCTGGGACGCGATCGTCGTGCCGCTCGGCGACGGCGCGCTATCAGGTGGCGTCGCGCGCTGGGTCAAGGCTGCGTCGCCGTCGACACATATCATTGCCGTCGTCGCGCGCGGCGCCAGCGCGTTTGCCAGGTCGTGGCGCAAGGGCTATGGGGGCGGAATCGTCGTGGATGCGGAATCGTCGACGATCGCCGACGGCATCGCCGTGCGCGTGCCGATCGCAGAGGCGGTGGCCGACCTGCAAGGAATCGTCGACGACATCGTCGAAG
>DASRTK010000061.1:0-6348 GCA_035655975.1 Rudaea sp. | reverse complement strand
GATCACCTCGAGGCCCAGATCGCGCATTTCTTCGAGCATTTCCCGCACAGCGCCCTTGTCAGTGATGATCTTGTGCAGGCTGCGAATCGGCGCGATCACGGAAAGGCTGCGCCGGCCGAACTTGCTCGAGTCGGTCGCGGCAACGACTTCGCGCGAGACTCGGATCATCAACGCATTCAGTTCGGCCTCGAGCGGATCCGGCGTCGTCACGCCTGCCTTCGGGTCGATCCCGTCGACACCGAGGAACAGGCGATCGGCCGTGAGCTTCGAGAGAGCCCGTTCGGCATCGGGCCCGACCATCGAATAGGACATCCCACGCAACATGCCGCCGAGCATCAGCACGCGCACGTTGGGCAACCCGGCCAGCGTCATGGCAATGTTGAGCGCGTTGGTAACGACGGTCAGCGACTCGAAATGCGCTTGACGAATCTGCGCCGCGATTTCGGCCGTGGTCGTGCCGGAATCCAGGATGATGGTCTCGCCGTCGCGGATCATGCGCAGCGCAGCTTGCGCGATTCGCATCTTTTCGTCGTGGTGCCGCCCGGCCTTGACGCTGAGCGGCGCATCCGTTACCGGGCCAGCCGGCGGCAATGCGCCACCGTGCGAGCGCACCAGGTTGCCGGTGCGGGCGAGCGCTTCGAGATCGCCGCGCACCGTGACGGTCGAAACCGCGAAGCGCGCGGCGAGTTCCTCCACGGTCGCGCGGCCTTGCTGCTCGACTTGGGCGACGATCCGGCGGCGCCGTTCCTCGACCAGCAACTTTGGCGGCGGCTTGCGCTGCGCCTTCATGCAGCAAGCCCGAGCAGGCGCGCGGCATTGCCGTTGTATACTTTTTCCAGAATCGTGTCGGTCAGGCCGAGTCCGTAGATCGCCCAGCGCCCCTGCGGCGGCGTGGACGCGGGCGCGTATTCGAAGTATTCGTCCTCAGTCTCGAGGAAGCGGTAATAGATCTCATACAACGCGTCACCGAAGACCTGTTGCGGGGTTTCATCGCCAACGGGCGGCGGAATCGCGTCGGTGCCGAAGAAGATGCGGTCCTGATAGCGCTCGAGGAAACGTCGCGCCGTGCGCGGCTGGCGCCCGAGTTCGTTGATGCGCGCCGCTATATCGACGTACGTGTTCGGATAACGGTCCAGGCACGCCGACACGCCGGCGAGGTTCTCGGCATTGCTGACGTGCAGCAGCACAAATGTCGTGCGCGGATGGCGGGCGATGACGCGGTCGCGCGCCTCGAGCAATTCGGCGTTGCCCGGAAAATCGCGGCCGTGGAACGACCAGTCCGGATGCCGGGTGAGTTCTTCGTAACGTTCGTTGCTGCGGTCTGCCGGCAGGAAGAACGCTTCCGGATCCGACGTATGGATGAACACCGGCAGATTGTTGGCCGCGCACGCTTCCCACATCGGATCGAAACGGCGGTCGTCGATCGCGACCAGCGCGCCGGCATCGATGCGCTCGCGCAGGTAAAGCCCGAGCGTCTTGAGCACCTTGAGGCCGCGCGCGCCTGCGCGCCGGGCGTGCCCGATCGCGTCAGCCTGCAGCTGCGGGTAGCGCGGATCGAGCCAGTCGCCGTACGACGGTTCGGTCAGCGTCAGGAATCGGCCGGGAGCCGCCTGGTCGAATCGACGGATCGTTTCTTCGAGACCGGCGCCGCTGCCGCCGGTCAGATTGATCATCGTGCGCACGTTCTTGCGATCCATCACCGGCAGCAGGTCGTGCGGATCGGCGAAGTACTGCATGCGCTCGCCGGTGGCGACGCCGTTGCGCACGCTCGCTGACCACGACAGGTGCGTGTGCAAGTCGATGACCGGAAAGCGCGGGCGCTCGACGCGCGTCGCCGCGACCTGCAACATGCTGCGCGGCGCGAATTGCGCGAGCGGCAATTCCGCGCCGGACGACGAACCCGCGCCGGGCACAGATGCCGGAGCATGCGGGTCTTTCGAAGCATCCGATCGGCCTTGGCGCAGCAACAGGTCGCAAGTACACATTCGCTGGCGCTCCTCAGCGCGGATACTTCGCCATGATCTTGTGCACCGCGCGGCTCAACGCCACGGCCTGATCGAACGGCCGCAGCCACATGTTGCGTCCGAACATCACGCCGGTCGCGCCGCTGTCCATGTAAAACCTGACTTTGCGCAGCACCGCGGCGTCGTCGTCGTTCTTCTCGCCGCCGGAGAACAGCACGAGCGTGCGCCCGGCCGAGCGCACGACACGTTGCGTGCGCGCCGCCGCATTCTCCTTCAACGTGCGATACGGCATCGGCGTGTCGGCGTTGTTTTCCTGGGGCTCGTGCAGCTTGACGATATCGGCGCCGAGTTCCAGCGCGACGCGTGCCGCATAATCCTGCGCGTACAGTGTGCCCTTCCCGCCTTTCGCGTCGATGCCTGCGCCGCGCGGATACGACCACATCACCAACGGCATGCCGAACCGCTCGCAATCCTGGCGCACTTCCCGATAGCGGCGCAGTTCGTCGTCCTGGCGCGGCGATCCCACGTAGATCGTGTAGCCGACAGCGTCGGCGCCGAGCCGCACGGCATCCTCGACCGATGCAATCGCGGGCGACGTCGCCTGGGCGTCGTCGGGAATATTGGTCTTGCCGTTGAGCTTCAGGATCAGCGGCACGCGCCCGGCGTAATCGCGCAGGTACTTTTCGGCCAGGCCGACGCCGAGCGCGATCGCGGAATAGTTGCCCTCGATCGCAAGCCGGAACTGATAGTCCGGATCGACCGCCGGGGGATGCGGAAAGAAATCGGCCGGACCGTGCTCGAGTCCTTGATCAAGCGGCAGGACGACCAGAGTCCCGTTGCGCGGGCCATGACCGTAGAGCAGCCGCCACAAGCGCGCCCGCTTGCCATGCCCCAGCGTGAGCCGGTCGAGCGTCGAGGCTGGCGCGGCTTGACTGCTTCGTTTCATTTCGGTTAGCCTTCTTATGCTTTCGATATCTTTCATTTTTAATTGAAACCAGCGTGACTGTCAATCCTTCCGAACTATCCCAGTTGCTCGTTCTCGATGCCGATGCGCAGCGTGAAAGCGGCTATGTGCACACTCTTTCCGAGATCCTGCAGCAGCCCGGCAGCTGGATCGAGACCTCTGCGGAGGTGGCGCGAGCATTTGAAGCGGGCAGCCTGAGCGACACATTCGATCCATTGCCCGACGCGATTGTCTTCACGGGATCGGGCAGCTCGCACTATGTCGGCGAGTGCCTGGCGGCGGGACTGCAGGCGACGTTGAACCTTCCGGTGCAGGCGATCGCCGCCGGCACGTTGCTCACGCATCGGCGCGGCACGCTTCCGCCTGGCCGCGGATTGCTGGTGTCGATCGCGCGCTCGGGCGACAGCCCGGAAAGCGCCGCAGTCGTCGACAAGGTTCTTGCCGAGGTGCCGCACTACCGTCACCTGGTCATCACCTGCAACGCGCGCGGCCGGCTCGCCACGCGCTATCGCGGGGATCCGCGCGTCGCCGCGATCGTCCTCGACGAGCGCACGAACGACCGCAGCCTGGTCATGACGAGCAGTTTCACCAATTTGCTGCTGGCAGGCCGGGCGCTGGCCTGGATGCAACAATTGAACATGTATACAGCGCGTGTTGCGCGCCTTGCCGCGTCAGCCTCGCGCGTGATCGAACGCGATGCCGACCGCCTTGCGGCGATCGCGCGCAGCGATTTTTCCAGCGCGGTCTACCTCGGCAGCGGCGTCCGCTTCGGATCGGCGCGTGAATCCGCGTTGAAGATGCTCGAAATGTCGGCGGGCCGCGTGAAGACGACCGCCGAAAGTTTTCTTGGCCTACGCCACGGACCGCTGGCCGCGCTCGACGCCGACACGCTCGTGGTCGCCTTCGTGTCCTGCGAGCCGACTGTGCGCGCCTACGAGTGCGACGTCCTGCGCGAACTCGACCGCAAGGCGCTTGGCCGACGTCGCGTGCTGGTCGGCGACGGCATTCCTGCCGATCTGCTTCGCACCGGCCAAATCGCCGTCGAAACGCCGGGCTTGTCCGCACTCGGGGATGACGATGCGCCGCTGCTCGACGTGCTGGTCGGCCAGCTGCTGGCCTTCTTCAACTGCCTGCACCTCGGCTTCAAGCCCGACGCGCCTTCGCAGGGCGTCCTGACGCGCGTCGTCGAGGAGTTCAGCATTCACCGGAATCCGCCATGAAAAAGATCCTCGTCGCCGGCGACATCAACGTCGACCTGATCTGCAGCGGCTACCGGAATTTCCCCTCGCCCGGCAGCGAAGTGCTGGTCGACGACTTCGTAATGACGCTCGGAGGTTCGTCGGCAATCTGCGCGATGGGCCTGGCGCGACTCGGCAATCCGGTCGCTTTCATCGGCAAGGTCGGCGCCGACTCGTGGGGGGACTACTGCATCGAGACTCTGCGCGCCGCCGGCATCGATGTGTCTGGCCTCGCCCGCGATCCGGCGCTGCGAACGGGCGTCACCATCTCGATCACGTCGGCCGTCGACCGTGCGTTGGTGACCTACGCAGGGTCGGTGGCCGCGCTCCGCGCCGCCGACGTGGATGCCTGGGCACTCGATGATGCCGGCCACCTGCACGTATCGTCGTTCTACCTGCAGCACGACCTGCGGCCCGCATTCCGCAGGCTGTTTGCGCTCGCGCACTCCACGGGCCTGAGCACATCGCTTGATCCGGGTTTTGACCCGGCTGAACGCTGGGATGGGCTGTCCGAGACTCTCGAAGCCGTGGACCTGCTGTTTCCGAACGAAGTCGAACTCGCAGCGATAAGCGGAACGACCGATCTGGCCGACGGCTTGCGCCGCATGAGCAACGATCGCACGCGCGTCGTTGCGAAACTCGGCCCACGCGGCTGCGCGACGTTGACAAAGGACGCATTGCTCGAGGTTCCGGCGTTCGCGATCGATCCGGCCGACACGACCGGTGCCGGAGATTCGTTCGACGCTGGTTTCCTGCATGCGTGGCTGCGCGAGCAACCGATACGCGAATGCCTGCGCTGGGGCTCGGCGTGCGGCGCGCTTTCGACGCGCGGCCTCGGCGGCACACCGTCCCAGCCGGACGCGGCCGAAGTGCGCGCCTTGCTCGCGACATGATCACCGTAGCCGGCTTCAACACGGCGATCGACAAGCTCGTCGATGTCGACGTGCTGCGTCCCGGCGCGATACAGCGCATAAGCGGCGGTCGCGTGAGCTTCGGCGGCAAGGGCCTGCATGTGGCGCAGACGATCGCGTCGCTCGGCGAACGCGTGCGCCTGGTCGGACTCGTCGACGCCACCACGGGCCCGGCCATCGCCGCTCTGATGCGCGAGCGTGGCGTCGAATTTCATGGCATCGAGATTCCCGGCACGATTCGTACCTGCCTTGCGATCCGCGAACGCGACGGACGCATCACCGAGTTGCTGGAGCCAGGCCCCGAACTCGATGCCGCTACACGCGATGAAATGCTCGCGACGTTTCGCGGCCTCGCGCTCGAATCGGATCTGGCCGTAATGTCCGGCACTCTTCCGCCGGGTTGCGATGACGCGGCCTATGCCGATTTCGTGCGCGACTTGCAGGGTGCCGGTGTGCCCTGCTTCGTCGACGCCAGCGGAGTCACGCTGCGTCTGGCGTTAGAAGCGCGACCGTTCCTGGTCAAACCGAATCGCGACGAAGCCGCGGCACTCATCGGCAGACCCATCGCAGACATAGGCGATGCCGCGACCGCAGCGCAGATGTTGCTCGCGCGAGGCGTGGCGATGCCGATTGTCTCCCTCGGCGCAGACGGCGTCGTGGCCGCGTACGGCAGCGAGTTGCTGCATGCAAACGTACCGGTGGAACGTGTCGTCAGCACAGTCGGATCCGGCGACTGCCTGGTTGCGGGACTCGCCGTGAGCCTGCTCCGCGGTCACAGCCTCGAGGCGATGCTCCGGCTCGGTGCCGCCTGCGGTGCGGCCAACGCGAGCGCCGGCCTCGGTTACGCGAAACGCGCCGATGCCGAGGCGCTGTCGTCAGGTGCCCTCATCACCGCAATCGCGCCAGCCAGAAGTGGCGCGGCAAATCTCCCCTCGACTCCCTCGCAGGAATCACATCCATGAAGCGTCGCGAATTCATCACTGCCGCAGCGGCAACCGCCGCGTTGGCCCTGCCGCTCGGCGGTTTCGGCAAGTCCCGCCGACCCGGCGACAAGTTGAAGCTCGGCATCATTGGCACCGGCCTGCGCGGGCAGAATCATCTGCAGAACCTGCTGCAGCGCGACGATGTCGTCGTTACGGCGATATGCGACATCGAGCAATTCATGCTCGACAGCGCGCTGAAAGACATTGCGGCAGCGGGCAAACCGAAGCCGCGCGTCTTCACCGGCAGCGACCGCGCGTACGAGCAGCTGTTGAGCAAGGGTGGACTCG
>DASRTK010000060.1:0-3503 GCA_035655975.1 Rudaea sp. | reverse complement strand
GCGGCGAACTGATCGAGATCGGCGGTGCGTTTCGCATTCCCGAGATCATGCAGCGCGCCGGCGCGAAACTCGTCGAGGTCGGCACGACGAATCGTACGCACCCCGGCGACTACGCTGACGCAATCAACGCGCGAACGGCGTTGTTGATGAAGGTGCACACGAGCAATTATGCGATCAGCGGATTCGTCAGCAGCGTTGACGCCGGCGATCTGGCCGGCATCGGCCGCGAGCGCAACATTCCGCTGGCCGTCGATCTCGGCAGCGGAACGCTGGTCGACCTGAGCCAGTGGCAGCTGCCGAAGGAACCGACCGTGCGCGAAACGATCGCAGCCGGCGCCGATCTCGTTTCTTTCAGCGCGGACAAACTGCTCGGCGGTCCGCAGGCCGGCATCGTCGTCGGCCGCGCCGATCTGATCCGCAAGCTCAAGAAGAATCCGCTCAAACGCGCGCTGCGCGTCGGCAAGCTGACCTTGGCTGCGCTGGAACCCGTGCTGCAACTGTACAAGGCGCCGGAGTTTTTGCTCGAACGCTTGACGACACTGCGGTTGCTCACGCGCGCCGCGTTGTCCATGCAGGTGCAAAGCATCCGGCTGCAGCAGGTCGTGCAGCAGGGCGTCGGCCCCGCCTGGGTCGTGACCGACGCGCCGATGTTCAGCCAGATCGGCAGCGGCGCCCTGCCCGTCGACCAGTTGCCCAGTCACGGTCTTGCGATTCGCGCCGCGAAAGTCCAGGGCAAGCGCTCGCGCGGATTGGACAAGCTCGAAGCGGCGCTGAGGGCGCTGCCACGGCCGGTCATCGGCCGCATTGCCGAGCAGACGCTGTGGCTCGACCTGCGCTGTCTCGACGAGGCCGATGAGCCGGTGTTCGTCGACCAATGCAGCGAGTTGAGGGAAGCCATGAACGGGTCGGCGTAGGCGGCATGACGTGATCGTCGGCACCGCTGGGCACATCGATCACGGCAAGACGACGCTTGTGCGCGCGCTGACAGGCGTCGATACCGACCGCCTCAAGGAAGAGAAGCTGCGCGGCATTTCGATTGAACTCGGCTACGCGTACGTTCCGATCGAAACCGGAATATCCCGCAATGAAGAGCTGGCCGGCGACGACGTGCTTGGCTTCGTCGATGTGCCGGGCCACGAGCGTCTCGTCCATACGATGGCCGCGGGCGCCAGCGGCATCGACTTCGCCCTGCTCGTCATCGCCGCCGACGACGGCGTGATGCCGCAGACGCGCGAACACCTGGCGATCCTCGGTCTGCTTGGCATTACGCGCGGGGCAATCGCGCTGACCAAGGCCGACCGCGTGGATCCCGTCCGTTTGACCGAGGTGCGGGCCGAAGTTGCCGCGGCACTGGCCGGGACCGCGCTGCGCGATGCGCCCACCTTTCCAGTCGACGCCAGGCAAGGCGGCGATTCCCGTATCGTCGCGCTACGCGACTACTTGCATGCGACGGCCGCAACGATGCCGGCGCGCCGCGACGAGGGTCTGTTCCGCCTCGCGGTCGACCGCGTGTTCACGTTGCCCGGCCACGGCACGATGGTCACGGGCACGGTGTTTTCCGGCAAGGTCGAAACCGGCGACGCGCTGATGCTGATGCCCGCGGGAAAACCCGTGCGCGTGCGCAGCATCCACGCCCAGAACCGACCCGCTGAAAGCGGCCGAGCCGGGCAGCGCTGCGCACTGAACCTTGCCGGCGCCGCAACGCAGGATATCGAGCGCGGCGACTGGATTGCCGATGCGCGCCTGCTCGCGCCGAGTCAGCGCATCGATGTGCGTCTGCAGCTGCTCGATGACGCGGACATCCGGTTGAGCCAGTGGTCGCCCCTGCATATCCATATCGGCACCGCACACAGCATCACGAATGTCGTGCCGCTGGACAGCGAAGATCTCGCGCCCGGGCAAGCCGCGCGCGTGCAGTTCGTGTTTGCCGCGCCGATGTGCGCAGTGCCTGGCGACCGCTTCATCGTCCGCAATGCGCAGGCGACGCGCACCGTCGGCGGCGGCGTCGTGCTCGATCCGTACGCGCCGTCGCGCAAGCGGCGCTCGCCGCAGCGCCTGGCCTACCTGACATCGATCGAAAGCCTGCTCGCGGGCGGGGACATCGCGCCGTTGCTGAGGCACGCGCCGTACGGAGCACGCACTTCCGAATTGACGCGCTTGACCGGCGTGCCGCGTGAACGCCTGGCCCTGCCGCCCGACGCCATCGCCATCGATTGTGCGCTCGACGACGGCGACCAGGCCGTGATTCTGGGGTCGCACTGGCAAGCGTTGCGCGAGCGCGTCCTGGGAACACTACGTGAATTCCATTTACACAGCCCGGACGAGCCTGGCCCCGACAGCGCCCGCCTGCGGCGAATCGCAGCACCGGACCTGCCGGATCCGCTATGGCGCGCACTGATTGGCGAACTCACGCGCGACGGCAGCGTGCTGCGCAACACGGCCTGGCTGCATTTGCCTGGACATACGCTGACGCTGTCGGAAGCCGATGAAGTGCTGGCGCAGCAACTGCTGCCACTGATAGGCAAAGGGCGCTTCGATCCGCCTTGGGCCCGCGACCTTGCCCGCAGCGTGCACGAAACGGAGGAACGCGTGCGCCGCGTGCTCAACAACCTCGTGCGGCAGGGCCGGCTGTTCCAGGTCGTCAAGGACCTTTTCTATGGTGAGCCGGCAGTGCGCGAGCTGGCCGCCGTGATCAATTCGCTCGCGAGTGAAGGCAGCGGCGTCGAGGCCGCGCACTTTCGTGACGTGATCGGCGTCGGCCGCAAGCGAGCGATCCAGATTCTGGAGTTCTTCGACCGTCTTGGTTATACGCGCCGCGTTCGTTCCGCACATGTGCTCAGGACAAATGCGAGGTGGCTTGCGGGTTAGCAGCCGGCAACTGTGCGGCAGCAGTTGCCGAGACGCCCCCTCACCCCGTACCCTCTCCCTCGAGGGGAGAGGGAGTGATCGTCGCGCTGGGGACACCCATTGTTGGGGCGCGGATTGCGGAAAGTCCCCCTCACCCCGTACCCTCTCCCTCGAGGGGAGAGGGGGAGTGATCGTCGCGCTCCGCGCGACAGCGGTATTTGATAGGAGCCTGGAAGGCATACGTATCCGGTGGTGCGGCTGGGCTTCAAACCCAGTAGGGGGCGTCAGCCGTTCCCTGGTAGGTTCGACTCCTGCTGCCTTCCGCCACTCTGAATCTTCCCAGCGTGCCCTGGCCGAAAGCATTGCCGATCATGATGACCAACGACTCGACCGTCCCGCGTCTGACCTCGCTCTCGCACGGCGGCGGCTGCGGCTGCAAGATCGCCCCCGGCGTCCTGGCCGACTTGCTCAAGCGTTCGACACCCGTGCAGCAATTTCCACAATTGCTGGTCGGTACGGAAACGGCCGACGACGCCGCCGTGTATCGCATCAACGACAGTCAGGCGATCATCGCGACGACCGATTTCTTCATGCCGATCGTCGACGATCCGTTCGACTTCGGGCGCATCGCCGCCACGAACGCATTGTCGGACGTC
>DASRTK010000059.1:0-6577 GCA_035655975.1 Rudaea sp. | reverse complement strand
ACACCGAGTCGATCGCGTCGCGCCAGGCGCCGGCGGTCGAACGGATGTCCGGTTGCGAAACCGGGTTCGGATACATTTCCAGCAGCAGTACGTAGCCGAGGCTCGGCGAGGGCATCGTGATGATGCTGTGTCCGACCAGCAGTTGCGGACCCTTGCCGCCGAGTTCGGGATCCGAGGTTACGAGCGAGTAGCTCGTCGGCTCCGCGGCGCGTACCAGGGGAACGTACTTGTCGTGGACGATGCGGTAATCGGCGAAGTGCGCTTCGTCGAGCGAAAACGCGGTCTTCGTGACGGTGTGGATGTCGCGCCAATAGAAGTGATAGTTGCGCGAGGTGACGAGGACGAAATGCTGCCCGGTCGCCTTGTCGAGATAGTCGAGCAGCGGCTTGTAGATTTCCGCGGCGCGCTCGGGCCGGTACGAGGGCTCGACCGCGAACGTATAGTCGGCCGCCCGCGCCGCGAGCGGAGCGAATAGCTGGCACATTCCGGTTATAGATAGCGCGGCCGCCAGCAGCCGCCCGGATTGACGAGTACGAGTGTGCATGCGTTCCCCTTTCCGCTTCACTCAGCTTCCGCTATATCACGAACGCTCCGATAAGGCGAGGTGCACTGCGGAAAAAAACCAGATCAATCAATCGTTAGGATTGTCAATCGTGGAAACTACGCGAAACGAGGCGCCGGGCATGGCCGGCGCCGTGAGGGCCGCTCCGGCCGGCAGTTTCGGCAACGCCGCCAGGGCAAAGCCTTGGCCGGCTTCGGACCAGGCGGCCCTCAGCAACTCGCCGCTGGCGCCCGAATCGTGGTCGGCCGTGAGCGACGTTCCGGGCTCGGGCATGACGTCTGCGCTGAAGGCGAGTTGCTGCAGCCAGCGCTTGTTGCCGCCCTTGAAGTGCAGGCGAGCGACGATTTCCTGTCCCGGATAGCAGCCCTTGCGCACGCTGACCGCGCCGAGCTCGTCGAGGCCGAGCCACGATGGCAGGAAGCGGTCGACTTGCGCATCGCCGATCTCGACGATGCCTGCTGCGACGTCGGCAGCGTTCCAGCGATTCAACGCGGCAGGCGAGGTGTCGACCGTTGCCGGGAGCGCGTCGCCGAGCACGTACCAGCGCGGCTGCGGGCCAGGCAACGCCACGCCGATGCGGTCGTTCGCGATGACGGCATCGGTTGGTCCGGGCGCCGCGCCCAGGTAGTCGAGCACGTCCACGAGCCGATCGAATCCGATCGCCTGCCAGGTCCCGACAACCCGCAATTGCACCTTCGCCCGGAACACGAACGGCGCCAGAGCCGCTCGCAGCGTTTCCGCGACGCCGCCTTGCAGGATCAGCAGCAGATGCTCGTCGCCGATGCGTAGCACGCGGAAGAACGCGCGTACGCGTCCCTGCGCGGACAGCCATGCGCTCCACTGCCACTGGCGGTTCGCGAGCGCGCGCACGTCGCTGGCGAATTGCGCGTGGGCGAATGCGACAGCATCGGCGCCGGTTATTTCGAGCACTTGAGGTGAAGGCAGGGCGATCGACACGGGCGGCCCGGGTGGGAAATGAGCGGTTGGAGCTATAATCCGTCTATCAATGTAGGCGCCGTGCCGCCGGCTATCAAGTGGCGCGATGCGCGCCATTTCGAATACCCTGCGCAGCACGCGACGACAGGACGCACGATGACGAGTTCGAATCCTTCCGAAAGCATGGCCAAGACTCCGGCCGAGACGCCGCCGCCGGTGCCGGTGCCGCCGAAAGAAGTCGGCGGCCGCGACGGACCCGAACCGACACGCTACGGCGACTGGGAGAAGAACGGTCGCTGCATCGATTTCTAGCAGCGCCGCCATCGCCTCACAGTTCCGCCACTGAACCGCCGCATCGAAACGATTTCATCGCAGCACGTTTTCCGACCAAGGTCAGCAACGTATGCCAACCGCCCGTCCGCTTTCGCCTCACCTGCAGGTCTACCGCTGGCAGCTCACGATGGTGCTGTCGATCATTCACCGCATGACCGGGGTCGCATTGGCCGCGGGCACGATCCTGCTGATCGCGCTGCTGCTGGCGCTTGCCGCGGGCCCCGACGCCTTCCAGACGGTGCGCGCGTTCTGTTCGTCATGGCTCGGGATGCTGCTCCTGTTCGGCTGGTCCTGGGCGCTGTGCTTCCACATGTTCAATGGCATTCGCCACCTGGTCTGGGACATCGGTTGGGGTTTCGAGATTCCACGCGCTTACGCCACCGGATGGACCGTCGTTGCCGCCAGCTTGCTGATGACTGCACTGATCTGGGCCTGCGTCTTCGCCCAGGGAGGTGCGGCATGAACACGAGCGACCTGCAGACACCGCTGAAGCGCGCGCGCGGACTTGGTTCGGCGAAGGACGGCACCCACCATTTCGTCGTGCAGCGCATTACAGCGCTCGCGCTGGTGCCGCTGGCGTTGTGGGTGATCTGGCTCGCGCTGGCGCTCGTTCGCGCGGACTACGCGCATGCTCGCGCAATCGTCCATCATCCGTTCGCCGCAATCTGGCTGACCGCATTCGTGATCGCGACGTTCTGGCACGCGCAACTCGGGCTGCAGGTCGTGATCGAGGACTACGTGCACGCGCGCTGGCTCGAAGTCACTGCCCAACTCGCGGTCAAATTATTCTGCGCGGCCGGCGCGCTGGCGAGCGTGCTGTCGATCGTGCGCATTGCCCTGGGATAAGAAGGGGATAACAAGAAGAATATGGAAGCCTACAAAATCCAGCAGCACAAATACGACGTCATCGTCGTCGGCGCCGGCGGCGCCGGCCTGCGCGCGACATTCGGCCTTGCCCAGAAGGGGCTGCAGACAGCCTGTCTGACGAAGGTGTTTCCGACGCGCTCGCACACGGTTGCCGCGCAGGGCGGCATCTCGGCGGCGCTCGGCAACATGGGCGAGGACGACTGGCGTTTTCATTTTTACGACACGATCAAGGGCTCGGACTGGCTCGGCGACCAGGACGCGATCGAATACATGTGCAAGAACGCCCCGGCCGCCGTCATCGAACTCGAACACTACGGTGTTCCGTTCAGCCGCACCGAGGAAGGCAAGATCTACCAGCGCCCGTTCGGCGGCATGACGACGCACTTCGGCAAGGGCACGGCGCAGCGTACCTGCGCCGCCGCCGATCGTACCGGCCACGCGATGCTGCACACGCTCTATCAGCAGTCGCTTAAGCATGACGCGCGTTTCTTCATCGAGTACTTCGCGCTCGACCTGGTATTCGACAGCGATGGCGCCTGCCGCGGCGTGCTCGCGCTCGACATGTCCGAGGGCACGCTGCACCTGTTCCGCGCGCATGGCGTCGTGCTCGCAACCGGCGGCTACGGCCGCGCCTATTTCTCCTGCACGTCGGCGCACACCTGCACCGGCGATGGCGGCGGCATGGTGCTGCGCGCCGGCCTGCCGCTGCAGGACATGGAGTTCGTGCAGTTCCATCCGACCGGCATCTACGGCGCGGGCTGCCTGATCACCGAGGGCGTGCGCGGCGAGGGCGGTTACCTGACCAATTCGAAGGGCGAGCGCTTCATGGAGCGCTATGCGCCGAACGCGAAGGACCTGGCCTCGCGCGATGTCGTCAGCCGCGCGATGACGATCGAGATCCGCGAAGGCCGCGGCGTCGGCGAGCACAGCGATCACATTCACCTGAACCTGATGCACCTCGGCCCCGAAGTCATCCACGAGCGCTTGCCGGGCATCGCCGAGAGCGCGCGTATTTTCGCCGGCGTCGACGTCACGAAGCAGCCGATCCCGGTGCTGCCGACCGTGCACTACAACATGGGCGGCATTCCGACGAACTACCACGGCGAAGTCGTGCGCCGCGTCGGCGACAATCCCGATGCCGTCGTGCCGGGGTTGTATGCGATCGGCGAAGCCGCGTGCGTCTCCGTGCACGGAGCCAATCGACTCGGTTCGAATTCGCTGCTCGATCTCGTCATCTTCGGGCGCTCGGTCTCCGAACGCGCCGCCGAAACGATCAAGCCGAATTCGCCGCACAAGGACCTGCCGGCGTCGGCCTGCGATGCTGCGCTGGCGAATTTCGACCGCGTGCGCAACGCGAAGGGCGACACGTCTACCGCCGACCTGCGCCTCACCATGCAGCGCGTGATGCAGAAGGACGCCGCGGTCTTCCGCACCGGCGAAACACTGAAAGAAGGTTGCACGAAGATTTCTTCGGCGTTCGATGCGTTCGCAAACGTCAGCGTCAGCGACCGTTCGCTGGTGTGGAATTCCGACCTGATCGAAACGCTCGAACTGCAGAACCTTCTCGGTCAGGCCGTCGCGACGATGCACTCGGCGGAGCAGCGCCACGAAAGCCGCGGGGCGCATGCTCGCGAGGATTTCAAGGATCGCGACGACGTGAACTGGATGAAGCACACGCTGGTCAGCGTCGATGCCGGCGGCAAGACCAGCTTCGAGTTCCGTCCGGTGCACCTGCAGACGATGACGAAAGACGTCGAGGCGGTACCGCCGAAGGCCCGGACGTATTGAGATGGCAACCAGCGAACGCGACGGCGGTTTGCTTGACTGGCAGTGGCGCAACTACTCGCGCAACCACCGCGATCTTGCGAATCTTCTGATCCACATGATCGGCGTGCCGGTTTTCATCGCGGGCGTCCTTGCGTTCATCACGCAGGCCCTGCGCGCGCAGTGGTTCGGCGCTGCGTTCGCGCTCGTTGTCGCGGTTGCGGCATTCGCGGTGCAGGGCATTGGTCACAAGCGCGAACGCGTTGCGCCAGAACCGTTCGCGGGGCCGGGCGATTTCGTTGCGCGCGTGTTTGCCGAGCAATTCATCACATTCCCGCGTTTCGTTTTGATGGGCCAGTGGGCGAGGAACCTCGCCGATCCGGAAAATAGACAATAGATAGACAATAGACCGAGGATGAAAGGTCATGGCTGAGTTCACGCTGCCGAAAAATTCCAAAGTGCAAAAAGGCAAGAAGTACCCGGCCAAGGCGGGCGCGAAGAACGTCCGCACGTTCCGCGTCTACCGCTGGAATCCGGACGACCAGGACAATCCGCATATCGACGAATACGAAGTCGACCTTGCCAGCTGCGGGCCGATGGTTCTCGACGCGTTGATCAAGATCAAGAACGAGATCGATGCGACACTGACGTTCCGCCGCTCGTGCCGCGAGGGCATCTGTGGCTCATGCGCGATGAACATCGATGGCACGAACACGCTGGCCTGCACCAAGGCCATCGAGGACTGCAAGGGCGACGTCAAGGTCTATCCGTTGCCGCACATGCCGGTCGTCAAGGACCTCGTACCGGACCTGACCCACTTCTACGCGCAATACGCGTCGATCAAGCCCTGGATCCGCACGCAGAGCGCACCGCCGCCGGATGCGGAACGTCTGCAGTCCAAGGAAGACCGCGCCAAGCTCGACGGACTGTACGAATGCATCCTGTGCGCGTGCTGCTCGACCTCGTGTCCGAGCTACTGGTGGAACAGCGAGCGCTATCTCGGCCCGGCGATCCTGCTGCAGGCGTATCGCTGGATCGCCGATTCGCGCGACGAGGATACCGGCGCGCGCCTCGACGAACTCGAAGACCCGTTCAAGCTCTACCGCTGCCATACGATCATGAACTGCACGAAGACCTGCCCGAAAGGCTTGAATCCAGCCAAGGCGATCGGGGAAATCAAGAAGTTGATGGTCGAGCGCAAGTCAGTTTAGGCAGAGGGGGAGGGGAGAAGGGAGAACGCAGCACTTTTTTTTGCCGTCATTCCCGCGCAAGCGGGAATCCATTTTCATCCCGGCGCATTCGAACACAAGTGGATCGGCCACTGCCCTCCATCGAACCCTCAACCTCAACGCCTCTCACGATCGCCATGGACACACGCCTGATGTACTGGCCCGCCGTGGCGATGGCTGCATTGACCTTCGTCGTCTGGCTGCGCATGTACTTCCGCCGCATCGCGCAGATGAAACGCGAGCGCATCCACCCTCAGGCCGTGGCGACGTCCGCGCAGGTCAACACACGCCTGACCGACAGCGCCGCCGCCGACAATTTCCGCAACCTGTTCGAGCTGCCGGTCCTGTTCTACCTGGCGGTCGTTGTCGCCGTGCAAACCAATCAGGTAACCGCGATCACGCTTGCCCTCGCATGGCTGTTCGTCGCGTTGCGCATCGTCCACAGCGCCATCCATTGCACGTACAACAAGGTCATCCACCGCTTCTATGTGTACGTTTGCGGCGGCACAGTGCTGTGGCTGCTGTGGGGCGTGTTGGCCATTGGCCTTTTGCGGTGAGCCTGCCCGAGGAGTCGTCTGCAATGAACGCGAACACCTCGCGCCTGCGCTGGCGCTGCCGGCGCGGCATGCGCGAACTCGATCAGTTGCTGGGCTGGTACCTGGACTCGCGCTACGCCGGGTCGGACGATGCGGCAAAAGAAGCATTTTCCACTTTGCTCGATCAGCAGGACCCGGAACTATGGGATTGGCTGATGGGCCGCACCCAGCCAGGGTTCGAAGCATGGCGAAGGATCGTCGATGAAATCCGCACCCGCGATCGCGTTTGACTACGTTCCATCGCGCTGGCTTGCGGCAGCTATCTTAATGATCGCGCTGCTCGCCCTGTT
>DASRTK010000058.1:0-67799 GCA_035655975.1 Rudaea sp. | reverse complement strand
CATGGATCGTCGGCTGGGCACTTGGCCTCGAATACGGCATCGGCGCGGCGACGGTCTGTGTCGGCTGGTCCGGATACATGAATGGACTGCTCGCTAACGCAGATTTGTTCGGCATGGTCCAACCCGGCGCTTTGGCGTTGCCCATTGCGCTTCGCTCCGGTCCAATGTCCGGAGGCACTTTCAATCTGCTGGCTTTCCTGATCGGCCTCGTCGTTACCGTCCTCTTGTACGTCGGCACGTCGAAGAGCGCACGCGTCAACGCCGTGCTCGTTACAATCAAGATCGTGGCTTTGACGATGTTCATAATCGTCGCTTTCCCTGCCGTAAACCAGGCGAACTTCGAACCGTACTTTCCCGGCGGCTGGGGCAGCCCAACCGGCGGTGTCGGCGTGCTCGGCGCGGCAGCGTCGATCTTCTTCGCCTACGTCGGCTTCGATGCGGTCTCGACTGCAGCCGAGGAAACAAAGAATCCGCAGCGCAACATCCCGATCGGCCTGATCGGTTCGCTGGCGATCTGCACGATTTACTACCTCCTCGTCGGCTACGCCGCAGGCGGTTCGGTTGGCGTGCAGCCGATGCTCGGCGCCACCGGCATGCCGATCGATCCAGGCACCCCCGAGATGGCTGCCGCCTGCGCGAACTCGCAGGCGCTGGTGTGCAGCAAGGAACCTCTTGCTCATGTCCTGCGGTTGCTTGGCCATCCGGAACTTGGCAACTGGATCGGTATTGCCGCGATCCTTGCGCTGCCTTCGGTCATCCTGATGATGATGTTCGGCCAGACGCGCATTTTCTTCACGATGTCGCGCGACGGGCTGCTGCCGGATGCGTTGTCGGCCGTGCATCCGCGCTTCTTCACGCCGTACAAGATCACGATTCTCACCGGCATCGTCGTCGCCATCAGCGCCGCGATACTGCCGGTCGGCAAACTGGCGGATACGTCCAATTCCGGAACGCTGCTCGCATTCGCCATGGTCGCTATCGGAGTGCTGATCCTGCGCAAGACGCAGCCGAATCGTCATCGGCCGTTCCGCACGCCCATGGTCTGGATCGTCTGCCCGCTTGCGGTCGCCGGCTGCCTGCTGCTGTTCGTCAATCTGAGTCCTTTCGCGAAGATGTTCTTCGTCGGCTGGGCACTGTTCGGACTCATCGTGTACCGTCTTTATGGTTATCGTCGCAGCCATCTGGCGAACGGTACGACGAGTCCAAACTGACAAACATCCGTGCGATCAAGAATGATCGCCTCTGAAGGAAAGCGCCGGCCCACGCGGCCGGCCGCTTTGTCGCTGCGTTAGCCGATGATCGGCCAACAACGCAGCAGCGGCGAGATCCGCCTCGACTGTGCCAAGAAGAAAATCTCCCGATGAATCTGCAACGCCTGTTCGCCAAGAAGACCGATTTTTCCGACATCGATGCCAGCGAGGGCCCGTGCCTCAAGCGCACGCTCGGTCCCTGGGGCCTGACCGCATTGGGCATCGGCGCCGTCATCGGCGGCGGCATCTTCGTCATCACCGGACAGGCCGCGGCCGAGCATGCCGGACCGGCAATCGTCATGTCGTTCATCATGGCGGCGGTCTGCTGCAGCTTTACCGCGTTGTGCTACGCCGAATTCGCCACGCTGATCCCGATGGCCGGCAGCTCGTATTCCTACGCGTACGCGACACTCGGCGAAATCGTCGCGTGGTTCATCGGCTGGAACATGGTGCTCGAATACGGCGTGTCTGCATCCGCCGTCGCGGTAAGCTGGACCGGTTATTTCACGAGCCTGCTCGATCACCTCGGTTTGCACCTGCCCGAGATTTTGACGAACGCGCCGCTTGCGTTCACCGACAACCACTTCGTCGTGACCGGCGCGCTGTTCAACCTGCCGGCCGTCGCGATCGTCCTGGCGCTGACCTGGTTGTGCTATGTCGGCATTCGCGAATCGAGCGGCGCCAACACCGCGATGGTCGCGCTGAAGGTCGCGTTGATCATCGTCGTCATCGTCGCCGGCTGGAAGTACGTCGATCCGACGCTGTGGCACCCATTCATCCCCGAGAACCAGGGCGGCGACAAGTACGGCTGGGCCGGCATCATTCGCGGTGCGGCGCTGGTGTTCTTCGCCTACATCGGATTCGAGGCGACGTCGACCGCGGCGCAGGAAGCGGTGAATCCGCAACGCGACTTGCCGATCGGCACGCTGGCTTCGCTGGCGATCTGCACGGTTCTCTACATCGGCATGGCGAGCGTGCTGACCGGATTGCTGCCGTTCGATCAACTCGGAACGAGCGAACCGGTCGTGACGGCGGTCAAGGCCCATGCCGAGCTCGGCTGGTTGCGCTGGGTCGTCGAGATTGGCGCGCTGATCGGCCTGTCGTCGGTCATCCTGGTCATGGTCATCGCCCAGCCGCGCATCTTCATGATCATGGGCCGCGACGGCATGCTGCCGCCGGTGTTCGCGAAGATTCACCCGAAGTACTGCACGCCGCATATCAATACTGTGATCACGGGAGTCGGTATCGCCGCGCTCGCCGCCGTGTTCCCACTCGATGTCCTGGGCGATCTGGTCTCGATGGGAACGCTGATTGCGTTCTGCGCCGTCTGTATCGGCGTGCTGATCCTGCGCAAGACGCAACCCGATGCACCGCGCACGTTCCGCGTGCCGTTTGCGCCGGTCATCTGCACCCTGGGTGTCCTGAGCTGCCTGTTCCTGCTGGTCTTCGGCGAGAACTGGTACAACTGGACGATGATGGGAATCTGGACGATCGTCGGATTCTTCATCTACTTCGGCTACAGCTATCGCCATAGCAAGCTGCGCCAGCCTGCGTAGCCCGGATGAAGCCGTGCAGCGGCGCAATCTGGGAATCGGGTCGCCGTTACCCCGGATTCTGCTGCGCTGCGTCCGGGCCACGGTTCAGCTGCCCACGAGTCGAATCTCGCTGAGATTGCCTTCGCAGGTAGCTGATTTATCTCAGTTTAATTTTCCGCTTCCATATCCCGACGAGTCTGGTAGTCTTGGGTTACCGGCAGTGCGGCGCGCAATCTCGCGTTTGCCCGAAGCAGCGCCGGAACGTCAGTTTTTTGGATTCGGGCGTGTCCAGGCGTGGTAGCTCCTCCGCCTGGGCACGCCCGATCACCCTCGCCACGCCATCGGGCGATCGGCGCCAGACCCTACTTTTTCTCGGGCGGCACATGCAGCGGCAATTGCGCCGCTTCGTCGTCTTGCGCGAGCGCTTCGGATTCGCCTTCGATTTCATCGATAGTCGCTCCGGCGCGTTCGAGCAGGCCCGGCGGCAACTTCTTCTTCGCATCCGCGCCGAGTTCCTTGAGCCGCTGAACCTGCAGCAGCACGCTGCCGCGGCCACCTTCGGTGAGCCGGCGCAATAGTCCGTCATGCTCGGTTTTCGCCCGGTCCAACTGAATGCCGACCTGCTGGATGCCCTCGATCAGCATCGCAAAATTATCGTGCAGTTGCGCCGCAACGCGGGCGAATTCCAGCGCGTTGACATTGCGCCGTTCGATACGCCACAAGTGCGAGACTGTGCGCAATGTCGCCAGCAGCGTACTCGGACTGACGATCGAAACGTTTTTCGCCAGTGCGTAGCCATAGAGCTTGTCGTCGACGCGCACGGCCTCGACGAACGCGGCTTCGATCGGGATGAACATCAGGACGAAATCCAGCGTGCGCAGGCCCGGAATTCCGCTGTAGTCCTTTCCGGACAGTTCCTCGATGTTGCGCCGCACGGATGTCAGGTGATCGCGCAGCGCTGCCGCGCGTTCGACGTCGTCGTTCGCCGACGTGTAGCGCTCCCAAGCCACGAGCGAAACCTTCGCATCGATGACGATGTCCTTTTCGTCCGGCAGATGCACGATCACGTCGAGCCGCTGGCGACCGTTGTCGGCAGCAAAGCTCGCCTGCGTCTCGAACTGTCGCCCGGCCTGCAGTCCGGCCATCTCGAGCAGTCGTTCGAGGACCATTTCGCCCCAAGCACCGCGCGCCCGGCTGTCGCCCTTCAGTGCCTGGGTGAGGTTTACCGCGTCCTCGCTGATGCGCAGGTTCAGGTCCTTGAGCGCCTCGATCTCGTGCTTGAGCAAGCCACGCTCACGGCTTTCCTTGTCGTAGACCTCGTCGACTCGCTTGCGAAAATCGCCGAGCTGTTCGCGCAACGGATTCAACAGCGAGCCGAGGTTCGCCTGGTTCTGCTCGGTGAATTTCCGGCTCTTCTCCTCGAGCAGTTCCCCGGCCAACGCCTTGAACCGGTCGGCAAACTCCTCGCGGACGCGCTCGAGCATCGCCTGGCGTTCCTCGGCCGATCGGATCTGCTCCTGCAGGCGCGTGGCCGATTCCGTAAGGCGTTGCTCGGCCCGCTGGCACATCTCGTTCCAGTGCTTGGCATCGCCGCGCGCCGCAGTCAGCTCCGTCTCGACCTGGGTCAGGCGCTCGAGCCGGCCGGCCAACGTTGCCCCCTGCGACGACAATGCCAGCACGCGCGCGCGCTGCTCCGACAGCTCGCGCAGCGCCGCGTCGCGATCACGCAGCAGCCGCTGGCCCGTCTCATTCGTGCTGTCGCACTCGGCGCTGAGTTTCGCGACCTCGGCATCGCGGCTGGCCCGCCCCGCAGCGTGGGCCTCCTGCAGGCGGCGCCGCATCAGCAGCCATGCGATCAGCGCGCCGACCGCAAGTCCCGTGAGCGCACTGGCGAGATAGATTGCGACATTATTCAGATTGGCGAGCATGTGTTACCCGAACGGTTGGCATCCTGCCATTCTGACAGCCCGCTATCGCAATTGGCGAGACGACGCTCCGCTCGCCGGGCCGCGGGGAGCGCGGTTCGGTTATCATGGCTGTTACGACCGCGATCCAGTCGAGGAATTCAAGATTGAGCTACGACCGCGCCCGCCTCGCCGCTTGCGCCCAAGCCATCATCGCCGCCGGACGCAAACTCGGCGCGCAGGGTCTGACTCCGGCCACGAGCAGCAATTTCTCGATGCGCCTGGACTCGTCGCACGCCGCGGTAACGGTTTCCGGGCGCGACAAGGGCGCGCTGACGCCGGCCGACATCATGGTCGTCGACATGAGTGGCAACGCCGTCGAGTCGTCGGCCCGGCCTTCGGCGGAAACGCTGCTGCATACCCACATCTACCAGCGCTTCGCCGACGCCAACGCGGTTCTGCACACCCATTCGCGCACCCAGACCGTCGCCTCGCGGCTGTTCGCGCCGGCCGGCCGGATTTCCCTGAATGGCTATGAACTGTTGAAGGTGTTTGCCGGTCAGACGACCCACGAAACCCACATCGAGGTGCCGGTATTCCCGAACACCCAGCACATGCCCGAACTGGTCGAGCGCGTCGACGCCTGGATTCGGGCGGATAAACCCCTATATGGCTATCTGATCGATGGCCACGGCATCTACACCTGGGGCCGCGACATGGCCGAGGCCGAACGCCACATCGAGGCATTCGAATTCCTGCTCGGTTGCGAACTGGATTTGAGGAGACTGAAATCATGAGCCAATTGCGGATCTACGATGAATCCGATGGCGGAGCGCCGCTGAAGACCATCGTGAACCATACCGAGATCGAGCGCGAACTCGGCGCCGCCGGCGTGCGCTTCGAGCGCTGGGAAGCCGCCAAGTCCGTCGCGCCTGGCGCCAGCCAGGACGACGTCATTGCCGCTTACCGCACGGACATCGACCGGTTGATGCGCGAGAAGGGCTATCAGGCCGTCGACGTCATCAGCCTGACGCCCGATCACCCGGACCGCGCGGCGTTGCGCGCAAAGTTCCTCAACGAGCACACCCACTCGGAAGACGAGGTTCGCTTCTTCGTTGCAGGACAAGGCCAGTTCACGCTGCATATCGGCGACAAGGTCTATGAGGTGTTGTGCGAGCGTGGCGACCTCATTGGCGTGCCCGACAATACCCGTCACTGGTTCGACATGAGCGAGCGGCCCTATTTCATCGCGATCCGCCTGTTCACGAACAAGGAGGGCTGGGTCGCGAACTTCACCGGCAGCGACATCGCCGAAGGCTTCCCGCGCCTGCCCGCCCCGGAATCCGTCGCGGCATGAGCTACCTAGAGGAATCCCTCGCGCCCGGCGAGACGATCGTCGCCCGGTTCGAACTGCACTGGACCGCCAAGGGCCGGCTGATCCTCGGCATCATCCTGATTCCGCTCGTGATCGGCATCTTCATCACGATCTACGAGTGGCTGCGGCTGCGCGCGATCGAACTCGGCGTGACGACGCATCGCGTCGTGCGCAAGACCGGGATCGTCAGCCGCGAGACCGATGAAATCCGCCTGTCGGCGATCGAGACGGTGGACCTGAGCCAGAGCATGTGGGGACGCCTGCTCGGTTTCGGCGACGTGCGCGTGACAGGGCGCGGCGAAAGCAGCATGTTGCTCAACCGCGTCGCCGATCCGGTCGGCGTCAAGCGAGCGATCGAATCGGCCTATTCGACCAACATCGAACGCGCCGGAATCGCCGCGAGACAAACGCAATGACGATTCGCGCGATCCTGACCGACATCGAGGGCACGACCAGCTCGATCAGCTTCGTCAAGGATGTGCTGTTCCCGTACGCGCGCAAGCATCTGCCGGCGTTCATCGAGACGCACGCCGACAAGCCCTACGTGCAGCACTGGCTGCACGAGACCGCGAAGGAGGCCGGCCTCGTTTCGGCTTCGCAGCAGGAGATGATCGAGTTGCTGCAGCGCTGGATCGACGAGGATCGCAAAGCCACGCCGCTCAAGGCCCTTCAGGGAATGATCTGGGAGGAAGGCTACCGCAGCGGCGAATACCGCGCGCACGTCTATCCGGAAGTCGCCGAAAAGCTGCGCGAATGGAAAGCGCAGAATGTGGATTTGTACGTTTATTCCTCCGGATCGGTGCCGGCGCAGAAGCTGTTCTTCGCCCATACCGAGGCCGGCGACCTGACATCATTGTTTTCCGGCTACTTCGACACCGAAATCGGCGCCAAGCGCGACGTGGCGTCGTACCGGAGCATTCTCGGCGTCATCGGACGGCCCGGCGAAAACGTGCTGTTCCTGTCCGACATCGTCGAAGAACTCGATGCAGCGCACGCGGCCGGCATGCGCACGGTGTTGCTGGCACGCCCGCCGTCTGTCTGCCCGACAGGTAGCACGCACCCTTGTGTCGCGGACTTCAGCGCGATCGCGTCTGACTGATCCACGCTACCGGTGCAATGGACGCGATCGTCTTCAACCTGGTTCCGATAGTCTGGGTGACGTGGGTCGTCTACTGGACGATTGCCGCGTACGGAACCAAAACGACTGAGCGCGAGGAATCGGCCGCATCGCGCCTCGGACACGTCCTTCCCCTCGGTCTGGCCTCCTGGCTGTTATTCGCACGAACCCTTCCAGGATGCCGGACCGGCACGTGGGCCTTGTTCCCGCCTTTCTTCTGCGACAAGATCGTTGCACCAGGCGCTGCGATTTACTTCACCGGCGTGAGCGTGCTCATCGCCGGGCTGGCCTTCGCGATATGGGCGCGCCACTGGCTCGGCCGCAACTGGAGCGGAGTCGTCACGCTCAAAGAGGATCATGAACTCGTGCGTGGCGGCCCTTACCGTTTTGTGCGTCATCCAATCTATACCGGCATCCTGCTCGGTTTCGTCGGGTCGGCCATCGCGCGCGACGAATGGCGCGGTGTTCTGGCCGTGGCAATCGGCTATGTCGCACTCTGGCGCAAGCTCAAGCTCGAGGAATGCTGGATGATCGAGCGGTTCGGCGACGCCTATCGTAGATTCCAGGAGGAAGTCCCTGCGCTGATTCCGAACCCGCTGCGCTTGCGCCGAGCGACCCGAGCCGGAACCGGACGATGATTCGTCACAAACTGCTGCTGACGTTCCTCTTCGCGTTCTCGCTCGGCGTGATTGCCGCCGTGTATCTGGTTCGCCACGAGCAGGACGTCGCGCGCGAATCCGTCGCCAGCGAAGCGGCAACCGCTGCGACCGGCGGGAACTCCGCTGCCGACTCCACACCCGATTCTGCCGGCAACGACGACTCCGGCGACAACGACGACGACAGCACGCCTGCATGGCCCGACGAAGCCGGCACGCCCGAACAGGTCATGTACGCGCAGGGAAAGCGCATGGACGAGGCGATTTCGAAACTGACGCCGCGCACGCCGGGAAAGGTAAATCTGTACCTGGTCGCATTCGCCGGAGACGGCAGCGAAAATGTTTTCCGCAACGAGGTCGAGTACGTCGAAAAGCAGTTCGCCGAACGCTTCGATGCCGGCGGCCATACGCTCGTGCTGATCAACAACCCGGCGACGCTGACGCAACGGCCCCTGGCCAGCCTGAGCAACCTGGAGACCGCAATCGACGCGGTCGCCGCGAAGATGAAGACCGACGAAGACGTGCTGCTGCTGTTCATTACAAGCCACGGCTCGGCCGAACACGAACTCGCGGTCGACCTCGACCCGCTGCCACTCGACCTGATCGCTCCCGAGGATCTGGCCGACCTGCTCGCCGGCTCGAACATCCGCAACAAGGTCATCGTGCTGTCCGCCTGCTATTCCGGCGGCTTCATCGACGCGCTCAAGGGACCTTCGACGATGGTCATCACGGCGTCGCGCAGGGATCGTCCGTCGTTCGGTTGCGGGACCAAGTCCGACATCACCGATTTCGGCCGCGCGTTCTTCGTCAACGGCCTGAACCACAGCGACACCTTCGACGGCGCGTTCGATGAGGCGCGCAAGCTCGTCAACGACTGGGAAACGAAGGCGGGCGAAGAACATTCGGATCCGCAGATATCGAAGACGCCGCAGATAGAGGCGCAACTGCGACTGTGGCGCGAGGGCCTGCGGCTCGGACCAGCGGTGCCGTTCCAGCCCGCGGTGCCGACGCGGGCGCGGCCGGCCAAGGCCGACACATTGACCGCGAGCGTTTCAGCGTCGGACTGAACGCCATCCCGGTATACACATCGTCCCGGCAGAGTCGGGGCCTTGAGCGTGCGGCGTTGGAAAGCGATGAAGCGCCAAAGCCCCCTTCAACTGCCGTCATTCCCGCGGAAGCGGGAATCCACGTTGCTCTGCATGCAAAAGGCAGAAAGCGAGATCAAAATGGATTCCCGCTTCCGCGGGAATGACGACGACCTGAGGAAAACTCCCGTGTTTGCCTAAACCGGCGCAAACACCCTCCGCGCATCGATCGCCGTATCCGGAAAGTCGCAAAACAGCGCATCGACACCAAGCGCGAATGCGGCGAACAGCTCTTCACGTGCGCTCACGAATGGCGCCGGGGGGCGATCGTCGCGAAACGTCCATGCGTGTACCTGCAGGCCGAGTGCGTGCGCCGCTGCTACCAGACCGTTGTCGTTGCCGATGCGGTCCCACAACAGGTGCTTCGGCGGCGCCACGCCCTCGGCCCAACGGCAGACCTCCCGGAGCAGCGTGTCGCGTCCGACCTGCTCAGCCGGAACATTTTCGAGCAAGGCGAAACACGGATTTCCGCAGCGCTCCTTCGCCTCTCGGAGGACCGCATGATCGAAGCATTGGATCCAGACCGGCGAGGTGGCCCCGAGCAACTCGCGCGCGGCCAGTTCCTCGTGCAAGGCTGCCACAGGGTCCAGACCCAACGCGCGAAAATATTCCGGGTGCTTCAACTCCGGATACGCCGCAATCGTGCGGCCATAGTTGGCGCTGACCGCTGCACGCAGATCCAGGAGCATCGAGAATCTGGGCACCACCAGGTGGCCGTCGAAACGCCTGCCGCGCTCCGGAAATGGCTGGATCGCGCGCAACGAGTCGAGTTCGCCGGCCGTGAAATCACTGACCCACCAGTCGCGCTGGCCGGCGATCTCGCGAGCACGGCTCGCGAACTGCGCGTGCGAGGCAATGTCCGTGCTGCGCGCAAGCCCCAGGTCGTGGCGCGCGAACAGCACGCGGTCGCGACTGAGCACCAGGTCGGGTTCGAGCACGTCGGCGCCCTGCGCGGCCGCGAGCGCGTAGCCGTCGAGCGTGTGCTCGGGTCGATAGCCGCTCGCGCCACGATGGGCGATGATTCGCGGCGCCGAGCCGTCGAGCGTCTTCCAGCGCTGCATCCCTACTCTGCGCCTCCCTGTTCCGGCGCGGTGTGGCGCGCGGCCAGCGCCGCTGTAACGTCGGCGAGCGACGCATCGCGGGCGCGCAGCAGGACCAGCAGGTGGAACAGCAGATCGGCCGATTCGCCGACCAGGGCCTGCTTGTCCTCCGCCACGGCAGAGAGCGCCGCTTCCACACCCTCCTCGCCGACCTTCTGCGCGATGCGGCGCAGGCCGGACTCGAACAAGCGTGTCGTGTAACTACCGGCCGGACGATCGCGCTCGCGAGCGGCAACCAGCGCGTCGAGTTCGGCCAGAAACGCCAAGGGCGGCGCCGAGGCATCGCCGAAGCAGCTCTCTGTACCGAGATGGCAGGTCGGACCTTGCGGTTCCGCGTGAACCACCAACGCGTCGTTGTCGCAGTCGGCAAACACCGCCTTGAACAGCAGGAAGTTGCCCGAAGTCTCGCCCTTGGTCCACAGACGCCGCTTGCTGCGACTGAAGAATGTCACTTTTCCACTTTGCTGCGTCTGTATCAGCGCCTCTCGGCTCATGTAGCCGAGCATCAGCACGGCACCGCTGCGCCAGTGCTGGATAACCGCGGGCAGCAGTCCGCCGCCTTTGCTCCAGTCGAGTTTGTCGGCATCGATCAGAACGTCAGCCATGATCATCCCTCGGGCAGGTCGGCGGAGCAAGTCAGCAATGCCTTCATGGCCGGATCGGAACGCCCTGCGCGTGCAGATAATCCTTCAGGCCGCCAATCGCGATCGCGCCCGAGTGAAACACGCTGGCCGCGAGCGCGCCATCGACATCCGCCTGCGAGAATACCGCGAGAAAGTGTTCCGGCGCACCGGCTCCGCCCGAGGCGATCAGCGGCACGCGGCACAGCGCACGCACGGCGGCCAGTTGCTCGATGTCGTAGCCGTTGCGCACGCCGTCCGAACCCATGCAGTTCAGCACGATCTCGCCGGCGCCGCGCTCTTGCGCCTCGACGACCCAGTCCAGCGTCCGTCTGGGTAACGCCCGCGTCTTGTCGGGGTCGCCGCTGTACTGACGCACACGCCACTCGCCGTCGGCGTCGCGCAGGCTGTCGATGCCGGCGACGACGCACTGCACGCCGAACGCTGCGGCAAGCTCGCCGATCAGTTCTGGACGCTCAAGCGCCGGTGAATTAACCGATACCTTGTCGGCGCCGGCGTGCAGGACTGCGCGCGCGTCGGCCACGCTGCGGATGCCGCCGGCCACGCAGAACGGAATGTCGATGATGCGCGCAACGCGTTCGACCCAGGTGCAATCGACCGCGCGCTGCTGCGGGCTCGCCGTGATGTCGTAGAACACGAGTTCATCGGCACCGGCGTCACGGTAGCGCCGCGCGAGATCCTCGATCGCGCCCATGAGAACGTGGTCGCGGAAGCGGATACCCTTGACGACTTCGCCGTCGCGCACGTCTAGGCACGGAATGATGCGTCGGGTCAGCATGACCAGTCGCCACCGAAACGCCGATCTGCACGGGTGCCCTGCTCCCTCTCCCCCGACAGCAGTCGGGGGAGAGGACTGGGGTGAGGGGGAAGCGTCTGGTTCTGCCTCAACGCGGACGGAATATCCCGGCGCTGCCCCCTCACCCTACCCTCTCCGCCAAGCAAAGCTTGGGGGAGAGGGTACGCAATTTGACGCCGCGTCAACACCGCAACGCCTCCGCCAGCGTGAGGCGGCCTTCGAGCAGGCTGCGCCCGAGTATCGCGCCCGCGGCGCCATCATCTCGGAGTATGCGCAGATCATCGACACCACGCACGCCGCCGGACGCCTGCACGGCGAGCTCCGGAACGATCTCGCGCAGATGCGCGTACAGCGCGAGGTTGGGACCAGACATCATGCCGTCGCGATCGATGTCGGTGCAGAGCAGATGCCGGGCGCCCACGCGGGCATAGCGGCGCGCGAGCTCATCGAGTCCGGACGACGCCACTTCGGTCCAGCCCTTTACCGGCAGCGTCCACCAGCCAGCCGCATCGGCGCGCGTGTCGAGCGCGATGCAGATGCGCTCGTCGCCGTAGCGCGCGATCCAGTTTTCGACGTGCTCGGGATCGCGCACGGCAACGCTGCCGACGACGGCCCGCGCGACGCCAGCGTCGAACAGTCTCTGCAGGTCGCCTTCACTGCGTACGCCGCCGCCGGCCTGAACCTGCATGCCGGTCGCAGCGATCGCCTGGATGATGCGCAGGTTCTCCAGTGCGCCCGAACGCGCGCCGTCGAGATCGACGACATGCAGCCACTGCGCTCCCGCTGCGGCATAGGTACGGGCGAGATCTGCCGGCTCGACCGGATAACGTGTTTCGCGCGCGTAGTCGCCCTGTGCGAGGCGCACAACCTTGCCTGCGCGCAAGTCGATGGCCGGTATGATCTCCATCGTCAGAGCTCGAGAAAGTTTTGCAGCAGACGCGCACCCACGGCTGCGGACCGTTCGGGATGGAACTGCATGCCGCAGACATTTCCTTGCCGCACGACGGCGCTGAATCGGTCGCCGTGCTCCGTACTCGCGATCGTGGCGGAAGTTACCGGCGCGGCGTAGCTGTGCACGAAATACGCATAGGGTTCCTCGCCCAAATCGGCCAGCAACGCGTCGTCGCGTTCGACCCGAAGCAGGTTCCAGCCCATGTGGGGAATGCGCAGCCCGACGCCTGCCGGGAAATGCGCGACCGTACCCGGCAACAGACCGAGGCACTCGGTGTCGCTCTCCTCGGAGCGCTCGTACAGCAACTGCATGCCGAGGCAGACGCCGAGCAACGGCTGGCGCAAGCCGCGCAGTACTTCAAGCAATCCGGCCTCGCGCAACTTCTTCATCCCGGGACCGGCGGCGCCGACACCTGGCAGAATCACGTGACTCGCCGCGGAGATCCGCTCAGCATCAGCCGTCATTTCCGCGTCGAGGCCGAGCCGCTGCAAGGCATAGCGCACCGAGCCGATATTCGTGCCGCCTCCGTCGACGAGCACGACGTCGCGCTTCGACCCGCCCCGCGTCATAGGACACCCTTGGTGCTCGGCAGCGCATCACCATCTCGCCGCAGCGCCTGGCGCAACGCACGCGCCGTGGACTTGAAGCAGGCTTCGACCATGTGATGCGCGTTCTGCCCGCGCACGGCCAGATGCAGGTTTGCGCCGAGGGTCTCGCACAGCGAGCGGAAGAAATGCGGCACGAGTTCCGTCGGCAGTTCACCAACGCGCTCGCGCGGAAACGTTCCGTCGAAGACGAAGTATGGCCGCCCCGACAAGTCGAGCGCGGCGCGAGCGAGCGTCTCGTCCATTGGCAGCGTGATGTCGATCGGTGAGGGCTGAGGGCTGAGGGCTGGGGGCTGGTCGGCTTCGATGGCTGCGCCGTAGCGGCCGATGCCGCGTTTGTCGCCGAGTGCGGAGCGCAACGCCTCGCCGAGGGCCAGCGCGCAGTCCTCGACGATGTGGTGCTCGTCTACATGACCGTCGCCGGCGCAGACCAGATTCAAGGAGAAGCCGCCGTGCTTGCCGATTTGTTCGAGCATGTGATCGAAAAAACCGTTGCCCGTGGCAACGACGGCATCGGCGGCACGGTCGAGGTCGACCTTCACGCGAATGCGTGTTTCTTTCGTCGAGCGCTCGACCTCGGCGATGCGCGGCGCATCGCACAGGACATGCGCAATCGCATCCCAGTCCCAATCCGGACCGATTCGGAAACTGCGCAGGCCCAGATTCGCGGCGAGCTGCACATCGGTCTCGCGATCGCCGATCACGGCGGACACGGCGCGGCTCCAGTCGTCGGCAGCTAGATAACCGCGCAACATGCCGATGCCGGGCTTGCGCGTGTCCTTGCCTTCGTGCGCGAAGCTGCCGTCGATCAGCATGTCGCGAAAAACTATCCCTTGGGAACGCAGGATCTGCAGCAGCAGGTTCTGCGGCCCGTCGAAACTGGCTTGCGGGAAGCCCGGTGTGCCGAGCCCGTCCTGGTTCGTGACCATCACGAGCTCATATCCGGCCGCGACGCAGCGCCGCAGTGCCGGGATCACGCCGTCGACGAGCGCGAACTTCTCGAAGCTGTCGATCTGTTCGTCCGGCGGCTCGACGATCAGCGTTCCATCGCGGTCGATGAAGAGGATCTTGCGTGCTTTCACGCTGCCTCCTCGCGCAAGCCGAGCGCCGCCAACAAACGCCGGTGGTCATCATCGCTGCCGACCGTGATGCGCAGGCAATCGTTCAACGCCGCGTGATGCGACACATCGCGCACGACCACGCCGGTAGCCAGCAGCTGGCGGTAGAGTCGATTGGCGTCCGCGCAGCGCACGAGCAGGAAGTTTGCGGACGACGGGAAAACTTCTCGCACACCCGTGAACGTCTTGAGCACGTCAGCCAGGCGCTCACGCGCTTCGAGCAAACCGGCCACGCGCACTCGCGTCGCGGCTAGCGCCGGCGGCGTCATCGCCGCAAGCGCCGCCTCGACGCACGGCGCCGGCAATGGATAGGCCGGCAGGATCCGGCGCAGCAGCGCAACGATATCGGCGTGGGCGAGAAGCGTGCCGACGCGCGCGGCCGCCAGCGCATGCGCTTTCGACAACGTGCGCAGCACGACGACATTGTCGTATTGAGCAAGCAGCGCCGTCGCGCTCGGCTCGCCGGCGAACTCGATGTAGGCCTCGTCGACCACCACCAGCGCGCGGTCGGTCAAGGCGGCGGCGAGCCGTTCGATCGTGGCCAAAGGTACGAGATTGCCGGTCGGGTTGTTCGGCGAACAGACGAAGACGAGTTTTACGCGCGCGGACACGCTAGCCAGCAATCCATCGACGTCGAGCGAAAAGTCGGCGCGCAGCGGCACGTCGATGACGGCGGCATCCTGGATGCCGGCACTCACGGAATACATGCCGAATGTCGGCGAGCTGACGACGACTGCATCCTGGCCTGCGCGGCAAAAGGCGCGCACGAGCAGGTCGATCGCTTCGTCGCTGCCGCGTCCGACCAGCACCTCGGCCGGCGCAACGCCATACAGCGCCGCCAAGCGCTTGACGAGTTCGGCCGGCTGCGGGTCTGGATAGCGGTTCAGCGCGCCAGTTCCGCCCATGACCGACGGCCACGGCGATTCGTTCGCGTTCAAAAGCACCGAGCCCCCACTGGCTTCCATGCGCGCTGAGGAATACGGTTTCAGCGCGCGGATTTCCGAGCGTGCAAGATCGACGGCGCTCATGACTCGTCACCAAGCATCGCCAACCGCCGCGTCACCGCGCGCTCGTGCGCATGCAGCCCCTCGCTGCGCGCGAGCGTCGCCGCGCAGGGCCCGATGCCACGCAGCCCTTCGCTCGTCAGTTCCTGCACCGTTATCTGCTTGAGGAAACTGGCGACAGACACGCCGCTATAGGCGCGCGCGTGGCCGTAGGTCGGCAGCACGTGGTTCGTGCCGCTGCAGTAATCGCCGACCGATTCGGGCGACCATGGTCCGAGAAACACCGATCCGGCGTTTTCGACGTTCTCGAGCCAGCGCCGCGGGGTATCGACGTTCAGGATCAGGTGCTCCGGCGCATACGCGTTGCTGATGGCAATCGCTTCGTCGAGCGTGGCGACGAGGATCATCCGAGCATGCGCCAGCGCCGCGGCGGCGATTTCCCTGCGCGGCAATTCGTCGAGCTGTGTCCGCATCGCGCGCACGCTCGCTTGGAGCAACCGGCGGTCATCGGTAATCAGAACAACCTGCGAGTCCGGCCCGTGCTCTGCCTGCGCGAGCAGGTCGGCGGCCACTGCATCCGGATTTGCGCGCGCATCGGCAATGACGAGAACTTCGGAAGGCCCGGCCGGAAGATCGATTGCCGCGCCATCGATGTCTGCGGCCACCTGCCGCTTCGCCTCGGTGACCCAGGCGTTGCCCGGCCCGAACAGCTTGTCGCACTTCGGCACCGATTCCGTGCCGAACGCCATGGCTGCAATCGCCTGCGCGCCGCCGAGCTTCAGCACCTGTTCGATGCCGCAGCGCGCCGCGACGTACAGAGTGGCAGCATCGCACTCGCCTGCCGCATTCGGCGGCGTGCAGAGCACGACCTGCGGGTTTTGTGCGATCTGCGCGGGTACGCCGAGCATCAGCGCGGTTGATGGCAGCGGTGCCCCGCCGGCCGGCACGTACAGGCCGACGCGTTCGATCGGACGCAGTATCCGTTCGCAGGCGACGCCCGGGGCAGTCTCGATGCGCAGCGCCTGCGGTGCCGTGGCGCGATGGAACGTTTCGATGCGTGAACGCGCCTCGTCCATCGCGCGCTTCGTGTCGGCATCGAGTTTTTCCTCAGCCGCGGAAAATTCGTCCGGGCCGACGGCGAAGCGACTGAGTTCGCAACCGTCGAAGCGCCGCGTCAGCGCGCGCAGTGCAGAGTCGCCGTCCGCGCGCACCTGGGAAAGGATGCGCGCGACCGTCACGGTCAGCTCTTCACTGCGCTGCTGCGCCGGTCGCCGCAACGCAGCCTCGCGTGCGCTACCGTCGAGCATCGACCAGTCGATGATCGCGCCGGCAAATCCGCTGCTCGCGTCGCCACTCATGCGAGCATCTTCTCGACCGGCAAGACGAGCAACTGGCGCGCGCCGGCGCGTTTCATGTCTTCCAGGTGTTGCCAGGTGATCGCGCCGTGGCAGACCGCCTGCAGGGCAACCTGATCGGCGCTGCCTTCGATCGACATGACCGTGGCGGTCTGACCCTGCGGCAGCATCTGGGCTATCGCGGCGATCGAGGCACGCGGCGCGTGCAGCATGATCAGCTTGGACTCGCGCACGCGCGTGACGCCCTCGATGCGCCGCAGCAGTTGTTCGGCAAGTTCGCCGCGCGCGTCGGCGGGCGTCATCAGCGCGCCGGCAAGCACGGCCTCGCTTTCGAAGATCGTCGCGACTTCGCGCAACTGATTTGCCGCCAGAGTTGCGCCGCTCGAAACGAGATCGCAGATACCGTCCGCGGTACCCAGTCTCGGCGCAATCTCGACCGAGCCCGACAGCACGATGACACTCGCCTCGACGCCGTGGTCCTGCAGCCATGCGCCGAGCAGGGCCGGATAGGTCGTCGCAATGCGCAGTCCTTCGAGCTGGCGCGGTTCCTCGTACTCGACGTCCTGCGGCAGGGCAATCGACAGGCGACACGTGCCGAATCCGAGCGCGCACAATTCGCGTGCCGGCTGCGCTTCGGCCCGCACGCGAGCCGCAACGATCTGCTCGCCGAGCACGTTGCGCCCGACGATGCCAAGGTCACAGACGCCTTGTGCGATCAGGCCCGGAATGTCGTCGTCGCGGACGAGCAGCAGGTCGATTGGCAGGCTCTCGCCGAAGCAGAACAGCTTGTCGCGGCTCTGGCGGAACTTCAGTCCGCAACGCGCCAGCAGCTCCTGCGAGGCATCGGCCAGCCGGCCGGACTTCTGCACGGCGATGCGCAGGCGCTCGCGTGATTTGTTCGTGGCAACGGGACTCATCGCGCTGCCCCCGCTCGCTTTGCCGCCGGCTCGATATCTGGTGTTCGCGCCGGCCGGCCGCGCTTGCGCTGGACGCGTTTGAGCTGGGCAGGCACGGCATGGTGCGCGATCGCAGCCTGGTAGCCGCCGTTGCCCTGGCTGAGAAAGCGCGCGACGCGCCCGATCGTCGTCACGCTGACCGCGGTCCGGTCATGGATCTCGCGATAAGCCATGCCACGCAGCAGGTATGGCACGACGCGCCAACGGTCGATCAGCGCCTCGAGTTCGGCCGGTGTGCACAGGTCGCGCAGGAACGAACGCATCTCGGCGACCGTGTCCAGAGCGAGCAAGGCGCGGCACAGGCTTTCCTCGACCTGGGCCGACTCGGATTCCGGTTTGAGTGAACGGCGTTTCATGGTGATCCGAGAATAGCGTCTGGCGATGAATAGTGTATTAACGCATTAATACATTGAATCGAAGCATAATCGATCACGTGCGGCCGCGCAAGGCGCGCGGGAATGAGCCTCGGATGCCCCGGGTACACGCGCACGCTGGATGGAGCGCTGCCTCGCTGAACGTGACGGTGGAACTGACGGCCGAACCACGCGGGGCGAGATCGCGCCGGCAAGAAGTGCCAGCGGCGGCAAGTTAGCGGTATCGATGTTCTTCCCCTGGAACGGATATCGTCACGGAGGTTACACTCCTCACCGCACGGTGACGGGGACTAAAATCAACCGCCCAGCAAGCTTCCGCTCGCGACCAGCGCGCAGATGCGCTGGATGTCGCCATCCATCGCGCGATCGCGATGCATGAAGGGAATCGTCTCGCGGATCTTCGCGAATGCCGCACGCAGCGGTTCGCCGGCGTGGAATTCGCCGGCCTCGGCCAGCGCCTGCATCAACGCGCGCACTTCAGCTTCGAATTGCGCATAACGCGCGTGATCCGGCTTGGGTGCGTTCGATATCTTCGACACGAGCGCCTGCCAGTCGCCGCGTGCCGCAAGCGTGCGCGCGGCGTTGAGCATATCCTGGCGATATTCGAGCGCCTGCGCCGCTGTATACAATTCCAGTGCAAGCACGTGGGCGAGGTCTTCGGTCATGTCGAGCACGTGGCGGGCTTCGTTCGCACCCATCGACACATGGTCCTCGGCATTCGCGCTGGTCGGTATCGAATAGACGCTGGCCGGGTGCGCGCGGGTGGCGAGGTCGTTGACGAGCGCCGCAGCCGTGTACTGCACGATCATGAAGCCCGAATCCGTTGCGTCCTCGTTGCCGATCAGGAACGCGGGCAAGCCGTCGTTCGTCGCCGGATCGACGAGCTTGTTCAGGCGGCGCTCGGAAATCGAGGCGAGCACCGGAATCGCCGCCTTGACGTAACTCATCGCCAGCGCGAGCGGCATGCCATGAAAGTGGCCGGCCGAGATCACCTGGTCTTCGATCACCTTCGCATCTGTTGCATCTGGGAATACCAGCGGATTGTCAGTCACCGCGTTGAGTTCGATATCGATCACGCGCTGCGCTTGCATCAGCGCATCGCGCACCGCTCCGTGCACTTGCGGGATGCAGCGCAGGCAATAGGCATCCTGCGGCTGATGCTTCTTGCCGCCCTTGAACGGCAGAAAGCGGGCGTAGAAGGCTTCCTTGCCGTGGCGCTGCGAGGCCGGCACGTAGTCCCAGCAGATGTCGAAGCGATGCGACTGGTCGGCCGGATCGTTCCACGACTCGGCCAACCAGGTGCGGAAACGCGGAACCAGATGATAAGGAATGTCGGCCAGAGTCGAACCTTCGAGCAGGTCGCGCAAATTGGCCGCGGTCTGCACCTGCCCGGGATGCGGTCGCAGCGCGTGGACTTCGGCCTTGAACGCAGATTTCCGGCCTGCGAAGGCATCAAGCGACATTGCAGAGGCGACATCGGCCGTAGCCAGCAGCCGTTCGAGCTGATCGAGCGCCAGCGCGGCCGTCGCCAGCATCTGCGTCGTGCCGTTGTTCAGCGCGAGGCCTTCCTTGAATGACAGCCGCACCGGCGTCAGGCCGGCGCGCGTCAGCGCTTCGCCACCCGGAAGCCGTTCACCCGCGTAGAACGCCTCACCCTCTCCGAGCAGCACATTGGCCAGATGCGACAGCGGCGCAAGATCGCCGCTCGCGCCGACCGAACCCTTTTCGGGAATCACCGGAATGACGCCGCGATTGAGCAACTCGGCGAGCGCGCGCAGGGTCGATGCGCGAATGCCCGAATGCCCGCGCATCAGCGTGTTCACGCGGATCGCGAGCATCGCGCGCACGACCTCGATCGACAGCGGCTTGCCGACGCAGACCGCGTGCGTAATGACGAGGTTGTGTTGCAATTCCTCCATCAGCGTGCCGTTGCGCGCTTCGGGATTGCCGCCCGGCAATTCGTCGCGCGCACGATGCGCGCCGAGCAGCTTGTCGGCGTTGCTGCCGAAGCCGGTCGTCACGCCATAGATCGGCTCTCCGCGCTTGACCTGCGCCGCGAGAAAGTCCGCCGTGCGCTGGACCTTTTCCAGCTGCGCATCGTCGAGCGCAATGCGCGCCCCACGCGCAATCGCCGCAACGTGATCGCGGATCAGGCTGTTGCCGTCGAGGGTGATGATGCTCATTCGAGGATGATGCCCAACATTTGAAAGCACGGCCAAGAATAGATGTCGTCATTCCCGCGAAAGCGGGAATCCATGTTGCTCTTCAGTCGAGCAGCTGCAACCACAAGTCTCTCCATTCAGGGTTCGTCTTCTCGACCAATTCGATTTTCCAAGTGCGATTCCACTTCTTCAACTGCTTCTCGCGGGTTATCGCAGACGGAAAATCTGCAAACGATTCAGACCAGACGAGATGCTTCACGCCATGCGTCTTCGTGAAGCCGTCTATTATTCCCTCTCGATGCTCCCAAACGCGGTGTCGGAGCCAGCCCGTTACGCCTATGTATAGCGTGCCTCGTGGCGCGCTCGCCAAGATGTAAACAGCCGGTTGTTTGGCTTTCATCGGCTCTCCTTGCCGTGTCACTCCTGAAAAGCAAAATGGATTCCCGCTTTCGCGGGAATGACGTCCAATTTTTTGAGTTGTGGCACGCGGCCATCACTTCATCGCTTCAGCCTGCTCAAGTTCCACGCGCAATGTCTTCACCAAGTCCGCGCGCGGGACTTCGAACTGGTCCTGCTTGCGCATGTCCTTGACCGTGACGACGCCCTTCGCGATCTCGTCCGGTCCGAGCACGACGACGAAACGGATGCCGGCGCGGTCGGCGTGCTTGAACTGCTTGCCGAGCTTGCCGGCTTCCATGACGACTTCGGTGGCGATGCCGGCGTTACGCAGCAACGCGGCGAGTTCGAGGTAGGCCGGCAACTGCGCCTCGTCCATTTGCGTAACCAGCACCTTGACCGTGCTGTCGGCGTTGCCGAGCAGCTTGGCCTCGCGCAATTGATAGAACAGCCGTGTTGCGCCGATCGAAATGCCGACGCCGGGCAGTTGCGACTTTGTATAATTTGTCGCAAGGTTGTCGTAGCGCCCGCCCGAACAGATCGAGCCGATCTGCGGATGTTCGTTCAACGTCGTCTCGTAGACGGTGCCGGTGTAGTAGTCCAGGCCGCGCGCGATCGACAGGTTGATCGCATAGTGCGTTTCCGGCACGCCGAACGCCTTGATCAGGTCCAGCACCTCGCGCAGTTCGGCCATGCCCTGGTTGAACGTCTCGCTGCCCCTGCCGAGCGCCTCGAGCCGGGCCAGCGCATCGGCATGGCCGTGCGAGCGAATCTGCACGAAGTCGAGGATCCGCCTTGCAGCCTCGGGCGACAATCCAAACCCCTCGCCGGTCAACGTGTCGCGCACGTGGTCGGCGCCGCGCTTGTCGAGCTTGTCGACCTCCCGCAGCGCGAGCGCCTGCTGCTCGCTGTCGGCGATGCCGACGCCTTCGAAAAACCCGCGCATCAGCTTGCGATTGTTGAGCTGGATCGTGAATGGCCCGATCGCCAGGTCGCGGAACACGCTGTAGATGACCGCCGGAATCTCGGCGTCGTAGCGGATCGACAGGTGATCCTTGCCGATCACGTCGATGTCGCACTGGTAGAACTCGCGGAAGCGGCCGCGCTGGGCACGCTCGCCGCGATAAACGCGCTGGATCTGATAGCGGCGGAATGGGAAATTCAGCTCGTTCTCGTGCTGGGCAACGTAGCGCGCGAGCGGCACGGTCAGGTCGAAGCGCAGCGCCAGTTCGGGCTTGCCGCCTTGCTCGAGGGTGCCGGTCGACTGGACGAAGTAAACCTGCCGCTCGGTCTCGCCGCCCTGCTTGGTCAGCAGGATGTCGCTGAATTCCATGACCGGCGTCTCAATCGGCAGGAAGCCGAAGCGTTCGAAATTGCGCCGGATCGTGTCCAGCATGTCCTGGAACGCGATCTGATCGAGCGGCAAAAGCTCCATCACGCCAGGCATGGTGCGGGCTGGGGTCAACGCCATGAAGTCCTCGGAATCGCGCGGCCGGGGGCCGCAAAAGGCGTCATAGCCTAGCAGACTGGGCCCGGCCGCGGTTGCGTCCGGGCGGCCCCGCCGCTATCATTCGCGGCTCGCCAACACACACGCCCAGCGCGTGACCAGCCACGGGCTGGAGGTGTGGCGCAGTCGGGGTGTAGCTCAGCCTGGTAGAGCGCTACTTTCGGGAGGTAGAAGTCGCAAGTTCGAATCTTGTCACCCCGACCACTAGAATCGTTGTTTGACCAAACCCGCCTGATGGCGGGTTTTGTTTTTCCGCGACCGGAACTCGTTCGCAGCGCTGAGCGGCGCATCGCGGATCCGGTCGTGCCCCCTGTGCCTGTGGGCTTTCAGGCCGGTTGCGAAACCGTTTGCCAACCGACGCGATCAAGGACGAACAATCCCGGCACGGGCCGCCCAAGCTTGACCCAGCCCGCCCGGAGGCTGCCGATCGATCGCACGGTGACCACCGTTTCGGCATTCGTGCGGTTGATTTCAGCGGGAGATGCGGCGTGGTCTCCTTGCATGTCACGGACGTCCGCCACCGATCCGGCGCCCACGGCGATGCGATAACGCAACGAGTCGCCACCGCCACGCTGCGCGACGAGGAACAATGAAAGTCCGCGCATGCTGCCGCCCCATTCCGCGTGGTCGATTCGCACGCGCAGATCGCCTTGTGAATCCAACTGAGCGACCAACGGATGATGCGGACTGGGTGCGGCCAGCCAAGGCACGAGCCGGAATGGTTCCTCTGCCTGGGCATAGGCGACAAATCGCTTCCGGCTCAGCAGCATTTGTGTCGCATGCATCAGGATCGAGGCGCGCTTGGCGTCGCGCTGCGCCTCGCTCAGCGACAACGCGACGGCACCTTCGGGATGCACCATGCCGTGCACCTCGAAAGCGTACAACTGCGGCGCCGGACCTGCATAGCGCAGCAACGCCAGACGGAACAGTACGTGCAGTGCATTATGATCCGGGTGGCGATCCTCGAGCGCCGGCACTATCAGTCGCGTCGGTTTGAACTGATCGAGCTGCGCGAGCAGCAGCGTGACGACGTCCGGGCCGCCGGACATCAGCGCATCCGTCAGGCCGAGATCCGCTAAACCCAGACTGCAGACCTCATCGGGCCCAACGCCGAGCAGTTGCAGCGCCGCCAGCGCTTCGGTTCGCCGCCGTGCGCCCCAGCGCGCCCGCTCAGCGGGTCCAATGCGCCAGCGCTTTTCCTGCCAGCGTTGCGGCCAGGGGTTGTTGTCACCGTCCGTGACGAGCAATACGCGGCACGCCGCGCCGGCGGCTCGTGCGACCTGCAACAGCCCGCCCGTGGCGATCGACTCGTCATCGGGATGGGGCGCAACAACGAGTACGCGATCGGATGGCGTGAAACCCGGAAACCCGTTCAAGTTCGCTCGATTCCGGAGTGTGAACGGCGCGAGGTGCCGGCGGACAGTGATGACATGGCCGCCAGCGTACACAATTCCGTGCGCCATTGCGCGCCGCGCGGGCAACGCCGCACACAACCACCGCGCAAGCGCCACACGACGGAGCGTGTGCCTTACGACCAGCCGGACAGCGCCGGATGACCGGCGTGATCCGCAAGAGCGCCCCGACGAGGTCAGGCCTCGACCGTTTCCGGCATGACACGTAATTGCGCGTGTCGCGCCCCGTTGGTCGCATCCTGCATGCGCAACTGGTCCTCATGCAATCGACCGGCAAGCGCACGCAATAGCGCTGCGCCGTCTCCACGCCACGCGCTTCCGTGCATGCAGGCCAGCGTCGTCGGCCGCTCCTGCGCCAGGCGCTCGAGCATCGCGGCCGTGGTCGGCGCATGGCTGAAGTAGTCCATCGGCGCGCGGAACGCTTCGCTCGGGCCGAGAATGTCGGATTCGACCAGTGGCGTTTCGCCCGCTCCGCCCTGGGTAAACAGATCGCCACACAAAAACGTGCGTGTCGTCGCCTCCATCATGAGCCCGCAGTCCCAGCCGTGCGGCAGATGCGGCGTATCGAACCAGCGCATGCTATGGCGGCCGAGTTTCAGAACTTCCCCATCCGCCAGCGCGCGCGCCGGCCGCTCGGCGATGTCGTTGACGGAAACCATCGCGCCGATCTGCCCGCAGACCGGCTCGGACTGCGGCGCTGCCGCGAGCCACTCGTTCAGCGCTCCGCATTCGTCGGCCTCGAAGTGCGAGAAGCCGACGTATTTCAACCGTTCGACCGCGATCACGAGGCCGACAGCCTCGCGCACGAGGGGGAACATGCGGCGTGGACCGGTGTGGAACAGCAGCGGTGCCTCATCGACGATCAGGTACTGGTTGAAACTGAATTGGCCGGCGCCCGGAAGCGTCACCGGCGTATTGATCCGGTAGATGCCGTCGGCGATTTCGTTGATGTTCGTGCCTGACTGCGTGTTGCTGATCATGAAACCCTCCTTCGTCGTGGATGCCTGTATGTGTAACGAGTCGGCGCGTCGTTACACTTCCAGATCATGTTGACGCTGGCCTATGCTTCGAGGGTGGAATCCGATGCCCATGACTCCGTGTTCTGCGATACAGAGCCTGACGACGCCGATCTGGCGCGCCGGATCGCGGCCGCGCGCCCGGGGCTTGGCGCTGCCGCCGAGGCCGAACTCTATCGCCGCCTGGCCCCGCGCGTGCGCCTGTATGGCCTCAAACACTTGCGTGAGCCCCAAGCCGCGGCGGATCTGGTCCAGCAGGTTCTGCTGATGACGATCGAGCGCCTGCGCGCAGGACACGTCAGGGAGCCCGAGCGGCTCGCCTCGTACGTCCTTGGCATGTGCCGGATGGTCGTGCTCGACCTGCAGCGAACCCACGCTCGCCACGGGCGCCTGCTCGTGACCTTCGCGCACGAACTGCGCAGCGAGCAATCCGACGGCACACCGCACCTCGACGACGCATGCCTTCTGCGCTGCCTTGGGCGCCTGCCCGAACGCGAACGCTCGATCCTGGTCATGACCTTCTACGACGACCGCCAGGCCAGGGACGTTGCCATCGATCTCGGCATCTCCGAAGGCAACGTTCGTGTGATCCGCCATCGGGGGCTCGAGCGATTGCGCGAGTGCATGGGTATGAGCGAGGCGGCGCCATGAGTCGACTCGATTGCACCGCGCCGATTCCGCCGGTCAGCCTGCTCGCATACTGGCTCGGCGAACTCGACGAATCCGCCGAAGCGCAGCTCGACGAGCATCTGTTCGGCTGCAGCAGCTGCGCCGGGCAACTGCAGGCTCTCGTCGATCTTGGTGATGGCATCCGCAAGCTGGTCCACCGGGGCGCGTTGCGCGGCGTCTTCACGCATGCGTTGACGAAACGTCTGGCGCAGGCTGGCTTGCGCGTGCGCGAATACAAGGTCCCACGCAACGGCAGCGTTCACTGCACGATCGCGCCGGACGATGACGTCGTCGTGGCGCGCCTGGAGGCTCCCCTCGCCGATGTGCGCCAGCTCGATCTTCTGGTTTTTCCAGCGGAAGGATCGAGGCCCGAACGTCTCGAACACGTCACGTTCAATGCCTCGGAGAATGCAGTCGTAGTCGTGCCGGGCGCGGACCTGTTGCGCGCGCTGCCGGTATCGACGATGCGCATGCAACTCATCGCCGTCGTACACGGATCCGATCGTCTGATCGGCGAGTACACGTTCCACCACACGCCCTGGACGCAATTGCAGCAGACCTAGGAAGGTCTGAATGACTCAATCAATCTTGGCCGTCATTCCCGCGAAAGCGGGGCATTCAACAGCGGAGCTGGTCATCCATCTTGATCTCGCTCTACCAATCAAAAGGCAAATGGATTCCCGCTTTCGCAGGAATGACGGCTCTATTCAGGGCCCCGCGCGTCACGCATCAGGATGCCGCACCTGACCTTCGCCGCGGACGACGAAGCGCTCGATCGTCAGCGCTTCGGCGCCCATTGGGCCGTACGCGTGCAGGCGCGTCGTCGAGATGCCTATCTCGGCGCCAAGCCCGAGTTCGCCGCCGTCGGAGAAGCGCGACGATGCGTTGACCATCACAACGGCCGCGCGCAGCGACTGGACGAATTTTTCCGCGGCCTTGTCGTCGCGCGTCGCGATGACCTCGGTGTGGTCCGATCCGAATCGGCGGATATGGGCGATCGCTTCGTCGATGCCGTCGACGACGCGCACGGCAAGAATCAGGTCGAGAAACTCGGCGGCGTAATCGTCGTCGGTCGCGCTGGTCATGTCGGCGACGAGCGCCCGGCTGCGTTCGCAGCCGCGCAGTTCGACGCGACGCTCGCGCAGCGCCGCCGCGGCGCGCGGCAGGAACGCCGACGCGGCGACGGCGTGCACAAGCAGGGTTTCGAGTGCGTTGCACACGGCCGGGCGCGTGGTCTTGCCGTCGATCAAGAGCCGTAGCGCCAGATCGTGATCGGCATGCGCGTCCACATAGAGATGACACACGCCCTTGTAGTGCTTGATCACCGGCACGCGCGCATGCTCGGCGACGAAGCGGATCAGGCCCTCGCCGCCACGCGGGATCGCCAGGTCGACAATGTCGCTGAGCTGCAGCACTTGCATCATCGTCTCGCGGCTCAAGTCTTCGACCAGCGTGATCGCCGCTTCGGGCAGATCGTGAGCGCGCAAAGCCATGCGCAGCGCCGAGGCAATCGCGCGATTGCTCTCGAATGCTTCCGAACCGCCGCGAAGCAGCACCGCGTTGCCGGCGTAGAAACACAGCGCAGCCGCATCGGCGGTCACATTCGGTCGCGCCTCGTAGATCATCGCGATCAGCCCGAGCGGGATGCGGACGCGCTCGGTGCGCACGCCATTGGCCAACGTCTCGGCGCGCGTCACCTGTCCGACCGGATCGGCCTGCCGCGCAACTGCGCGCACGCCGGCGGCGACACCGGCAAGCCGGTCACGATCCAGGCGCAAGCGATCGACCAGCGCGGCGCTCTGCCCTTTCGCGCGCGCAGCCTCCACGTCGCGCGCATTCGCGGCGAGGATCGCGGTCGCATTGTTTTCGAGAGCATCTGCCATCGCGGAGAGGACAGCGCGTTTTGCCTTTGTGGACAATGTCGCAACGACCAGGCCGGCGTCGCGGCAGGCGATCGCCAGCTCGCGGATCGAAGTTGCAGGCGCTGCTGGCTGTTCGACGCTCATCGGATGCTCATGCATGGGACTCCAGCGCCACCAGATCGTCGCGACGCACGATCGTGTCGCCATAGCTGAAGCCCAGAATACTCTCGATATCGCGCGTATGCCGCCCGGCCAGCCGGCGCACTTCGCCGGAGTTGTACTGGGTCAGGCCGCGAGCGACCGGGTAAGCATGATCGTCCTCGACACGCGCGAGTTCGACGATGTCGCCGCGCGCGAATTCCCCGTCGACGCCGACGATGCCGCCGGGCAGGAGCGACTTGCCGCCGAGCAGCGCGCGCGCCGCGCCGGCATCGATGCGAATCGTCCCGCCCGTTCCGGGAGCGTGGCGCAGCCAGTATTTGCGCGCCGCGAGCCGCGTCTGCGGCGCGCCGAATTGCGTGCCGCGAAAGGACCCGCGCGCGAGGAGACCCAGGCTCCCTTGGTCGCTGCCATTGAACAGGACCGTCACGATCCCCGCGCTCGAAGCCTTCTGCGCCGCTTCGAGCTTCGTTCGCATGCCGCCAGTGCCGTGGGCGCTGCCGGCATCGCCGGCCATCGCCAGCACGTCGGCCGTGATCGCGTCGACCGCTTCGACCGGGCGCGCCGCGGGATCGCGCGAGGGATGAGCGCTGAACAGGCCGTCGACATCGCTCGCAATCATCAACAGGTCCGCGTCGATCAGCGCCGCGACGGTCGCAGCGAGATTGTCGTTGTCGCCGAGCTTCAACTCGTCGACCGCTACCGTGTCATTTTCGTTGATGATTGGCACGCTGCCTAATCGCAACAGTTCGAGCACTGTGTTGCGCGCGTTGAGATAGCGGCGGCGATTGCGCAAGTCGTCGTGCGTCAGCAACACCTGCGCGACCGGCGCCTCGATCAGGCTCTGCCATAACGCAATCATTCGTGTCTGGCCGAGCGCAGCAAGAGCCTGGCGCAAGACCAGGCTGCCCTTCGCTGCGTCGGTCGAGATGCGCGCACGTCCGGCAGCGACGGCGCCCGACGACACGAGAACGACTTCGCGGCCGGCAGCCCGCGAGGCGACGATGAAATCCGCCAGCGCGCGCGCGTTGCGGTCGGTTAGTTCTCCGGAAGTGCCAGCCAGCAGGCTGCTGCCGACCTTCAGAACAGCGCGATTCCATCCAGGTAGCGGGCGTTCCGGGAACTGCTTCACCACATTCTCCGTCGTACGTAGGGTGGGCCTTGGCCCACCATCTTTTTCCAGCCCGCACACAAAAGCGGTGGGCCGAGGCCCACCCTACGGGTCGATCGCTGCAAGACGCGTGCGCAACTCGTCCAGGCGCAGGTCGCCCGCAGCGCCGGGCGAAACGCGCGCGTCGAGGCTGGCCTCGGGTGTGCGTGCTCCGCCACTGGCGTCGATCGACTGCGCCGCGAGCCTGTAAGCTTCGCGAAAGGGAACTCCGCTCGCCGCCTGCTCGATCGCCACATCGGTCGCATACATCGCCGGATCGATCGCGGCACGCATCGCGTCGGCCTTCCAGGTCATCCGCCGCAGCAGGTCGGGCAGCAACTCCAATGCGGCGAGGCCGCGGCCAAAGCCGTGCACCAGTCCGCCCTTCGAAAATTGCAGATCGCGCTGATAGCCCGAAGGCAGCGACAGCAGTTGCTCGATTTCGGTGCGCGCGGCGGCGACGCTGGCGTAGGTGGCGCGCATCAGTTCGATGACGTCGGGATTGCGCTTGTTCGGCATGATCGACGAGCCGGTCGTGTATTCGGCCGGCAGCGCGACGAAGCCGAATTCGGCAGTCGTGAACAGGCTCAGGTCCCAGGCCAGCCGCCGAAGGTCGAGCACGGCCGTTCCGAGCGCGTCCAGCGCGGCGATCTCGAATTTTCCGCGCGACAGCTGTGCATAAACCGGCGACACCTGCAGCCGCGCAAAACCAAGCGCCTGCGTCGTGTGGTCGCGATCGAGCTTCAGATTGACACCGTAACCCGCAGCCGTGCCAAGCGGGTTGGCATCGATCCACGCCAGCGTGTCGCGCGCACGCTGCGCGTTGTCGATGAAGCCTTCCGCGAACCCGGCGAACCACATCGCCGTGGAGGAAACGACCGCGCGTTGCAGGTGCGAATAACCCGGCAACGGCAGCGCCTCGTCCGCCGCGCGGTCGAGACAGACGCGGGCGATTTCGCGGCAAACGGCGGCGAGTTCGCCAACCTTGGTCTTGAGCCACAATCGCGTTGCAACGAGGATCTGGTCGTTGCGACTGCGCCCGGTATGTACCTTGCGGCCGGCGTCGCCGAGCCGCTCGGTCAAGCGCGCCTCGATCGCGCTGTGGCCATCTTCGTAACGCGCATCGAGCACGAATGCGCCGCTGCGAAAATCGTACGCTAGCCGTTCGAGTTCGCGCTCCAGCGCGGTCGCCTCGTCACCAGTCAGGATGCCGATTCGCTGGAGGCCTTCGACGTGGGCTGCGCTGGCGACGATGTCGTAGAGGAAAAATTCGCGATCGAGCACGACGTCGTCGCCGGCGAGGAATTGCATGATCCGCGCGTCGACAGCGACGCCAGGTTTTTGCCACAGGAGGTCACTCATTGGTCCGCCTTCATCATTCTCTGCCGTCATTCCCGCGGAAGCGGGAATCCATTTTCACTTCTCAATGCAAGATCAAGATGGATGACCAGCTCCGCTGTTGAAGGCCCCGCTTTCGCGGGAATGACGACTGCCTGGTATTCTTCGCTCACGTTGGTATTCCCATAAGCTCGTCGAACCCCAGCGCGAGATTCAGGTTCTGCATCGCCTGCGTCGCCGCACCCTTGAGTAGATTGTCCAAAGTAGCGACGACGACGACGCGCTTGCTGCCGGGTGCCACGGCAAATCCGCCGATCTCGACATGATGACAGTTCGCTATGCGGCTTACCCATGGCGCATCGTCGACAACGCGTACGAGCGGCTCTCCGGAATAGCGCTCGCGATAGCGAGCCTTGATTGCCTCGACCGTCGACCTCTCGCGCAGCCACAGGTTCGCGGTCAACGTGATGCCGCGAAAATGCGGCGCGACGTGCGGCATGAATTCGACCGGAAAACCGAGATGGCGCGTCACTTCACGCTCATGCGTGTGGTCGACCAGCGAGTACGGAATCAGGTTGTCGCGCAGCTTTTCCGGATCGTTCTTGTCCGACGGCGTCGTGCCGGCGCCGGAATAGCCCGACACGCCGAAACATGCCGGCGGCGCGGCCAGCAGGTCTTTCATTGGCGCGATAGCCAGCTGCATCGCGGTCGCGTAGCAGCCCGGGTTGCTGATGTGGCGCTGGCCGCGGTAGTTGCCGCGATACAGTTCCGGCAGGCCGTAATACCAACCGTCGTCGAAACGGTAGTCGGCAGAGAGGTCGACGATGACGGTATCGGACTTTGCCGCTTCGAGCGAAGCGACATACGGCGCCGCCTTGCCGTTCGGCAGTGCCAGGACCACGGCGTCGGCGCCTTTCGACGCGACCGCGTCCGCATCGAGGCTTTCGTAGCACAGTTCGCCGGAGAACTCCTGGATCTGGCCGGCAACCCGCTGGCCGGCGAGTTCGCGCGAAGAAACGAAGGCAAGTTCCAGTTGCGGATGGCGGGCGATCAGGCGGATCAACTCCGCCCCAGTATGGCCGCGCGCGCCAACGATGCCGATGGCCTTGCGCTCGCTCATGCCGGATCAGCCAGGGTCGCGGGCCGGACGCGGCTGCGTTCGATGCAGCGCTCGACGTCGGCCAGGTCGCGCATTCCGTACCAGAACACCTTCCAGGCAGGCTCCTTGTAACAGCCATCGGATTCGGCGTAGTAGAAGATGTTGATCACGTTGTGGTGGCGCGATCGCCAGAACAGGCGCGGATGTGCGTCGCGCATGACCTGCCAGACCGCGCGGCCGAGACCTTCGCCTTGCGCATCGTCGAGGACGGCGAATTTGTCGAGATAGGTATAACCGTCATCGTCGAGCAGGATGACGGCAGCACGATAGTTCTCGCTGACGTAGGCGCGCATCAGTTGCGTGCGCTCGAAATAATCCCCGGCCAGCGTGCGGCCGAAACTCGATTCGATCAGCGTGCGCAGCCGCGCAATATCGAGCCCGTCCCACGAGTCGAATGCCAGCACGCGCTCGCCGCGGCGCACGAGCGTGCCGGAGCCGCGATGCGTGAACAGTTCGTTGGCCAGGTCCGACGGCCGCGTAATTGAAATCGACGAGGTCAGCGGCAGCTTGTCGAGCAGGTCCTTGATCTGCTCGATCTTCAGGCGCATGCCGCCATTGATCCACGGCTGCGCCATCAGGTGCTCGTATTCCGTCGACAGGTTGATCGAGTCGATCAGCTTGCCGTCACCGTCGAGCAGGCCGCCGGTCCCGGTCAGGAAGATGATCTTGTACGGCTGCAGCACATGCACGAGTTCGTTCGCGGCAAAGTCCGCGTTGACGTTCAGGATCTGCCCGCCCACGGTCTCGCCGAGGCTCGCGATAACCGGAATCGAGCTTGCCTTCAGGCTCGCTTCGATCGGCGCGAGGTTGACTTTCGCAACCCTGCCGACGAGGCCGAACTTTTCCCGGTCGAGAAACTCGGCCTCGAATACGCCGCCGACGATCGAGGTAGCACGGGCGTCGATGTTCTGCAGCGCTTCGACCAGGCGCAAGTTCTCGGCCTGGCTGACGCGGCGCACAGTCGACAGCGCTTCCGGCGATGTCACGCGCAGGCCGTCGACCAGGCGCTTTTCGATCCCCGCCGCGGCAAGTTCCGCGTCGAGCTGCGGCCCGGCGCCATGGATCACGATCGGCGTGAGTCCGACCTGCTGCAGGAACGCGAGCGAGGAAACCAGGTTGTCCAGGTCGTCGCGCAGCACCGCACCGCCGACCTTGACGACGGCAAAGCGCGCCGCATCGAGCTGCGAGAAGCGCTTGAGGTATTGCTGGATTTCCTTCGCGCTGCCCATGTTCGACAGCAGGCGCACGATGGTGGAACGAAGCTGTTTATGCGCCTGCATGGTCGACGATCCGGATGTAACTTTCAGTAATTTGCTGCAATTGGGACAATTCCACGAACTCGTCGGCGCTGTGCGCCTGGGCGATGTCGCCGGGACCGCAAACGAACGCGTTGTACCCGGCCACGGAGAACAGGGAGGCCTCGGTCCAGAAATCGACCGCGTTGCCGATCGCGATGCCCAGTTCCTCGGCCAGGTCGCGCGCGGCCAGCCGTTTTTCCTCGGCCTGCGCAATGTCGCCGGCCGGAAGGGACGGGCCGCGAAAGGTTTCGACGAACTCGGCGGGAGCCGGATCGGCGCAGTCGCGGAACTTCGCCAGCAACGCGTCGGTATCCATCGACGGCAGCGGCCGGAAACCGAAGCGCGCCTCGGCCGCCGGAGCGATCACGTTGGCCTTGATGCCTCCTTCTATCCGGCCGACATTGAAGCGCAGCCCGGTCAGCCCACCGAAACGTTCGTGCGCCTGGCTGTCGACGAGATCGAGAGCGCGCGCGCCCCAGCGCATGGCTTGATGCACCGCGCTGTTGGCCGTCGCGCTGCTGGCAGACGCGTGCCCGGCGCGGCCGGCGAACGCTACGCGCACCGAGCTGATGCCCCGGTGCGCGAGCACTGCCTCGCAGCGGGTCGGTTCGGCGACGATGATGCTGTCGAACGGCCGCTTCTGCGCGAGGAAAGACGACACGCAGCGCGCGTCGTTGGCTTCCTCGTCGCTCGTGAACAGCAGCGCCATGTCGCCGCTCGTATGCGCCGCTGCCGCAAGCAGCGCCGCCGCAGCGCCCTTGATGTCGCAAGCGCCGAGGCCGATTGCGCGCTGATCCGTGACCAGCAGGTCGAAAGGATCGCGCGTCCACGTCGGCCCGGCGGGCACCGTGTCCAGATGCACGTTGAACAGGATTCGTGGCGTCCCGCGCACGGCAAATATGCTCACGGCGCCGCCACCGTGATCCGTAATCGACCAGTGGAATCCGTGCAACTGGGAGCGCACGTACTCAAAGATGCCGTCGGTGCTGATCGTACGCGGCGGATTCTGCGTATCGTGGGACACAAGCGCACGGAGATGATCAAGCGTTATGGCTAGGAGGTTGGTCATAACATCAAGAGATTGAGTCTTTGGCTCTTCAAGATTTTCGATTCACCTGCGCCCACAGCGTCGAGCTCATGCCGTACAGGCGAATAAACCCTTCCGCCTCGGCGACACCCCAGTCAGCGGACTGCGCATAGGTCGCTCCCTTGGCCGTGAGCAGGTGCGGCGACCTCACCGCGATGGCTTCGACGTTGCCACCGCTCGTGCGCAGCACGACTTCGCCGTTCACGGTTGCCTGCGACGACGCCAGGAATGCCTCCAGGTCGGTCTTCAACGGGTCGTGATAGAACCCTTCGTAGACGAGTTCGACCCATTTGCGCGCGACATCAGGCTTGAACCGGTTTTGCTGTTTGGTCAGCACGGCTTCTTCGAGCGCGCGGTGTGCGCCCAGCAGCGCGATCAAACCGGGTGCTTCATAGATTATGCGGCCCTTCAGCCCGATCGTCGTATCGCCGGTGTAGAGACCGCGGCCGACCCCATAGCGCGCGAAGTCACGGTTGAGTAGCGCAAGCAGTTCGTGGCCGGCCATCGGCTTGCCATTCAGGGCAACGGCTTCGCCATGGCGGAAAGTGATCGTCGCCTCGAGCGCCTGTTCCGGCCAGTCCTTGCGCGGCGCACACCAGCCGCGCGCACCGTCGCCGGGCGCTTCCCAACGATCGATCTCGCCACCGGACATCGTCAGCCCGAGCAGGTTTTCGTTGATCGTATAGCTCTTCTGCTTTGCCCGGACGTCGAAGCCGAGGGCCTCGAGATAGCGCTGCTCGTACGCGCGCACCTCGGTGTGCTCCTTCTGCACTTCGCGGATCGGTGCGACGATCTCGTAGTCGCCGAGCGCCTTGACCGCCAGATCGAAGCGCACCTGGTCGTTGCCCATGCCGGTGCAACCGTGCGCGATGACGCGCGTACCGAGTTCCTGCGCGCGCGCGATCGCGGCGTCGACGATCAGATAGCGATCCGAAACGAGCAGCGGATATTGACCTTGATATCCCTCGCCCGCCCAGACGAATGGCCGCACGAAGCCGGACCAGATCGCCGGCCCGCCGTCGACCGTGACATGACTCGCCGCGCCGAGTTCGTGCGCACGCGCCTCGATGTAGGCCCGCTCTTCGGCGTCGACGCCGCCAGTATCGGCGAACACCGTGTGCACCGCGTAGCCGCGCTCGTTCAAGTACGGAATGCAGAAGCTCGTGTCGAGGCCGCCGGAGAAGGCAAGCACGATCGGCTTCGCCGAGGGGCGAGGGACGTGGGGCGAGGGACGAGGGTCTGTTGCTGACGACATAAACTTATTCCTGGATGCTTTGGTATGGTTTCGAATGCGACAAGGCGGTCTATACAGCTGCTGTTCCCTCGCCCCTCGCCCCTCGCCCCTCGTCCCTGCTCTCTCGTCCCTCGCCCCTGCTCTGCACCAGCGTCGCCATGATCGCCTTCTGCACATGCAACCGGTTCTCGGCCTCGTCGATCGCGATGCAGGCCGGCGAGTCCATGACCGCATCGGTCGCCTTGACGTTACGGCGCAGCGGCAGGCAGTGGCTGAACACGCCGTTGTCGGTCAGCGCCATTTTTGCTTCGTCCACGATGAAATGTTTATACTTTTCGCGAATCGGCTTTTCCTGTTCCCAGTTGCCGAAATACGGCAGCGCGCCCCAGCTCTTGGCGTACACGACGTGCGCGCCGCGATAGGCGCTTTCGACGTCATGGCTGATCGTCAGCGAACCGCCGTTCTCCGCCACGTTCTGGCGCGCGAAATCCATGTAGCGTTGGTCGAGCACGTACTCGGGTGTCGGGCACAACAGCGTGACATCCATGCCAAAACGCGTCGCGATCTGCAGCGCGGAATTTGCCACGGCGGTGTTCAGGGGCTTGGGATGGTATGTCCAGGTCAGCACGTACTTCTTGCCGCGCAGTACCGGCCCGGGATTCGGCGTGGAAACAGCCTTCGCGAAGTGCTCCTGCAGCGCCTGGATATGCGCCAGTTCCTGGCACGGGTGGGTGATCGTTTCCATGTTGATGACCGGCACGCTGGCGTACTTCGCGAACGCCTGGATCACGCGGTCCTCGCGGTCGACCGACCAGTCCTTGAACTTCGGAAATGCACGCACGCCGATCAGGTCGACGTAACGCGACAGCACGCGCGCGACTTCGGCGATGTGCTCCTCGGCCTCGCCGTCCATGACCGTGCCGACGTCGAATTCGATCGGCCAGGCATCCTTGCCGGGTTGGAGCACGACCGCGTGCCCACCGAGCTGGAACGCGCCGAGCTCGAAGCTCGTGCGCGTGCGCATCGACGGATTGAAGAACAGCAGCGCGATCGACTTGCCCGCCAACTCGCGGCCGCGGCTGTAACGCTTGAACGCGGCGGCGCGTAGGAGCAGCGCATCGAGCTCCGCGCGGCTCCAGTCCTGGGTACTCAAGAAATGGCGAATAGTCATGGAACACGCTCTCTTGAAATGTCCGGCATGGACGCCGGTTGTTCTTTACTTCTTTCGCGGGAAGGATCCCGCGTCGTAGAAACGAAGAACCCGGCGCGGGGCCGGGTTCAGAGCAAAACACGCTGGTATTACGCGCGAGAGCTACCCGGCTGAAGTGCAGGCTTTCGGTCGACGCGCGCGCGAAGTCATGCCAGCCGCCATGCGGGCGCTGGTCAGGACATCAATCTGGTACACGCGCTTCGTCATCGGTCACTCAACATACGGTAACGCTCAGGGCCGCGATCATGACATGGAAGTTTTGCGCGATGCAACAACGGCGCGGTGGGAGGAACTACTCGGCCGGCGTCACGCTGACGCGGACGCGAATCCGGTCGCCCGGATCGTAGCTCATGCGCGCGTTGTACAACTCCCCGCGGTAGCGGTATTCGACGTCATATCCCGTGACGTGGCGCTCTCCGCCACTTCCCGCGACCTGGCGGCAATGCCGTTCGACCCTGTAGCCGGAAGCCGGCTGACCGGCGTTGTTTCCAACGACCGCGCCGGCCGTGGCGCCGGCCACGGTCGCTGCAGTACGGCCATTGCCCTTGCCGATCGTGCTGCCAACCACGCCGCCGATGACTGCGCCGAGGACGGTAGCACCGGCACGATTATCGGGTCCCTGTTCCGGCACCTGCTCGTCGTAGCATTCCTCGTGCGACGCGGCGGGCTGGCCCTGCTCGTCGTAGACCGGATCGACACGCAGTACGTCGGCCCAGCCGTAGTGGATGCCTTCAGCCAACGGTCCACGATTTTCGGGGGCGCGATTGTCCGGGACACGATTGTCCTGGGCTTGTGCCAGACCAATTAGCAGCAGGGTTGCGGCAATCGATGTGCCGATTATTTTCATCGCGTCTCCAAGCTACGCAAACGCCGGTATGGCCGCTCGCGTCTCCGCCCGCACGCCCACGCCGGTTCCCGGCGGCATTGCGCATGCCTGCGAATAGGGTCGAATTAGAGCATCGAAAGGCTGAATGGCGGCTTAGGCCGCCACCTTCGATCGCGCCACCGACTGCGGTTTCAAGGCGACTGTTACAATAGCGATCCACTACTGACCCCGCTATGAACCTGCGACTGCACAACACCCGGACGCACCGCGTCGAAGACTTCGCCCCCCAGGACCCGCGGCGTGTCACTTTGTACCTCTGCGGCCCGACGGTGTACAACTACGTGCATATCGGCAATGCGCGCGGGCCGGTCGTGTTCGGCCTGCTCGTGCGCCTGCTCAGGCACGTCTATGGGGCCGGTCACGTGGTCTACGCGCGCAACGTCACCGACGTCGACGACAAGATCAACGCCGCGGCGGCCGCGGCCGGCGTCCCGATCGACGTCATTACCCAGCGCTATTCGGCGGCCTACGACGAGGACATCCAGCGCCTCGGCGCGGACCGTCCCGACGTGGTCCCGTACGCGACGCAGCATATCCCGCAGATCATCGCCATGTGCGAGCGGCTGGTCGCGGGCGGTCATGCCTATGCGGCCGAGGGCCACGTGCTGTTCGACGTTTCCTCTTATCCGGACTACGGCAAGCTGTCCGGCCGGTCGACCGAGGAAATGATCGCCGGCGCGCGCGTCGAGGTGGCGCCGTACAAGAAGAATCCGGCCGATTTCGTCCTCTGGAAACCGTCGACGCCGGACCTTCCGGGCTGGGACAGCCCGTGGGGCCGCGGCCGTCCCGGCTGGCACATCGAGTGCTCGGCGATGAGCGAGGCGCACCTCGGCGACACGCTCGACATCCACGCCGGCGGCAACGACCTGATGTTCCCGCACCACGAAAACGAGGTTGCCCAGTCGACCTGCGCGCACGGCGGCCAGGTGTTCGCGCGCTGGTGGCTGCACAACGGCATGCTGACGTTCGGCGGCAGGAAGATGTCGAAGTCGCTCGGCAACACCCTGGTTCTGCACGAACTGCTCGAGCGTTATCCGGCCGAGTTGCTGCGCTTCATGCTGATGAAGGCGCATTACCGCCAGCCGCTGGACTGGTCCGATGCAACGCTGGAGCAGGCACAGCGCACGCTGGATGGCCTGTACGGCACGTTGCGCGACCTCGCCGGGGTCGAGGTGGCGCCGCAGGATCGCGCCCTGCCTTCCGAGTTGATCGACACGCTGGCCGACGACCTCAATACGCCCGAGGCGCTGTCGCTGCTCGCGCGGCTTGCGGACAATGCGCGCAAATCCACAAGTCCACAAGACAAGAAGGCGGCAAAGGCAGCATTGCTCGAAGCCGGTGCCTTCCTCGGCCTGCTGCAGCAGGATCCGGAAGCGTGGTTCAAGCGCCAAGGTGCGGAGAGCGTCGATCCCGAATGGATCGAAAGCCTGCTCGCCGAGCGCGCCGATGCGCGCAAGCGCAAGGACTTCGCCACTTCGGACCGGATCCGCGACGAACTCGCCGCGCGCGGCGTGATCATCGAGGATGGCCCGCAGGGTGCGCGCTGGAAACTGGCCTCGCCTTCTGGAACCAAGCACGATGAATGCCCGGCCTGACATTTCAACGCGAGAGTCCGCGCAGGATGCACAGGACGCGATCGCCGAGGAATTTTCGTTCTTCAGCGACTGGACCGAGCGCTACCAGTATCTGATCGATCTGGGCCGCAAGCTGCCGCCGTTTCCGCCTGCGTTGCAGACTGAAGCAAACAAGGTGCAGGGTTGCCAGTCGCAGGTCTGGCTCGTCGCCGAGGGCGGCCGCGAGCGGCTCGACTTCCGCGCGATCAGCGATTCGGCGATCGTTTCCGGACTCATTGCGCTGCTGCTGCGCGTTTATTCCGGCCGGAGCGCGCAGGAAATCCTTGCGACGGAACCCCACTTCATCGAAGCGATTGGTTTGGCCAAGCACCTGTCGCCGACGCGCAGCAATGGCCTTTCGGCAATGCTCCAGACAGTCAAGGAACACGCGCGCCGAGCACTGTAGGGTGGGCCTTGGCCCACCGCTCTGTTCCTCGATCACCCCGATTTCAATGCCGGAAATTGCTCCTGCATTTCCCGCATACCGGCCATCCATGGCCATAAAAAAAGGTGGGCCAAGGCCCACCCTACGATGATTTGCGTCTTCCCGGCATTCGGGGAGAAGTGAAGCGAGCTCTCCCTCGTCCCTAGTCCCTAGCCCCTGCTCTCAACTCAATCGCCCATCTGCTTCTGGCGGTGTTCCCAGCGCTCCTGCGCGTCGAGGCAGAGGGTGGCGATCGGCCGCGCTTCGAGGCGCTCGATGCCGATTTCCTCGTCGGTTTCTTCGCAGTAGCCGTAGCGGCCTTCCTCGATGCGCTTGAGCGCCTTGTCGATCTTGGCGATCAGTTTGCGATAGCGGTCGCGCGTGCGCAGCTCGAGCGAGTTTTCGGTCTCGCGCGTGGCGCGCTCGGCCTCATCGCCGACGTCACGCACTTCGTCGCGCAGGTTGTCGATCGTCTGCTTGGATTCCTCGACCAGATCCTCGCGCCACTTCTGCAGTTTTGCGCGGAAATAAGCGAGGTGACGCGGGCCCATGTATTCCTCGCGCGCGTTTGGGTGATAGCCCGCGGGCAAGTTGACGACGACCGTGCTCGGCAGTGCATAGCGGCCATCGTCGCGCGACAGCGAGTCGTTGGCTGCAGTGGACGCGGTAACCATTTTGGCTTTCTTTGCTGGCATCTCGTGCTTCGTAGGAACAACGTGGACGGGCTTGGTGGACTTGACCGGAGCTGCGGGCTTGACCGCAGCGGCGGGCTTGGCCGGTTTGTGCGCGACGGGCTTGGCCGCCTTGGATTTGTGCACGGCCGGTTTTGCCGCCGGCTTTGCCGCAACTTTCTTTTTCGCGGCATGCTTTGCTGGCGCAACTTTCTTGGCCGCCTTCTTCGCCTTCGGCGCAGGTGCTGCCTTGCGCACGGGCTTGGCCGCCTTTTGCGGCTTGCGCACTTTGGCCGCACTCGCTTTTTTCGCGGGTTTGGCCTTTGCGCTTGCTGATTTTTTCTTCGCGGCAGGCGCGGGTTTACGTTTCGCGTTCGCCATATTCTTCACCATAGTATTTCGGCGGTCGCGTGTTATAGCCTAAGTTACCCCTTGCGGCAACCATTTGCACGGCAAAACAGCCAAACCGAGCCACTCGTCGTCGCGATAGATTGCGCCGATCTTCGCCCCTTCAAGGTAAACTGTGACTTAATCGGCGCTTCCGCGCCGAATTGCGCTCGCGGGCATTGTCCGGCGTGCGTGCTTTCCCGCCGCTAAAATCGCCTGCGTCCATCGTTGCCTCGATCGTCCGTGACCCGACTGATTCTCGCCCTGCTGGCAGCCTACAAGCGGATATTGAGTCCGCTTTTCGGATCGCGCTGCCGATTCGACCCCAGCTGTTCGGACTACGCGCGCGTTGCGATCGCGCGCTTCGGCGCCGCGCGTGGCGGCATGCTGGCCATGTGGCGCCTGGCGCGCTGCCAGCCACTGTGCGACGGTGGTTCCGATCCGGTGCCACAGGCGTTCACTTTCCGTCGAACACCACACGCGCCGACATCGTGACTCCTCCCGGCTCCCCGAGGCCCAGCGGCGGCCGTCTCGTAGCGTCGAAGGCTGGCGCTGACCTCCAACTCAAACCGACAATCCTCGCATGAACGACTGGCTGATCCGCAACGCCGATATCGTCAACGAAGGACGCCGCTTCCAGGGCGACGTGCGCGTGCGCTCCGGGCGCATCGACGCGGTAGCACCGGGCCTCGCCGAGCAACCCGGCGAACGCGTCTTCGACGCCAACGGGCGCCTCCTGCTACCTGGCATGATCGACGACCAGGTCCACTTCCGCGAACCGGGCCTCGAGCACAAGGGCGATTTCCATACCGAGTCGCGCGCCGCCGTGGCGGGCGGCGTCACGAGCTTCTTCGAGATGCCGAACTCGAAGCCGACCACGACCGACTATGCTGCGCTTGCCGACAAGTACGCGCGCGCCGCGCAGAAATCGCTGGCCAACCATGCGTTCTATTTTGGCGCGACCAACGACAATCTCGACCTGATCCGCAATCTTGACCCGCGTTCGGCCTGCGGCATAAAGATCTTCATGGGCGCTTCGACCGGAAACATGCTGGTCGACAACCCGGCGACGCTCGACGGCATCTTCCGCGATGCGCCGGTTCCGGTCGTCACGCATTGCGAGGACACGCCGACGATCGAGGCGAACCTCGCCGCCGAACGCGCGAAATACGGCGACTCGATTCCGGTCGAGCGGCATCCGTTCATCCGTTCTCGCGAGGCCTGCATCAAGTCGACGCGTCTGGCGATCGACTTGGCGCGGCGCCACGGCACGCGCCTGCACGTATTGCACATCTCGACCGCGGATGAACTGGCCCTGTTCACGTCCGGCCCGCTCGACGGCAAGCGCATCACCGCCGAGACCTGCGTGCACTTCCTGCACTTCAGCGAAGCCGACTATGCGACAAAAGGTAATTTGATAAAATGCAACCCGGCGATCAAGACCGCGGCCGACCGCGCCGCGATCATCGATGCGCTGCGCGACGGCCGCATCGATGTGCTTGCGACCGACCACGCGCCGCACACGCTGGAGGAAAAGAACCAGCCCTATGAAAAGGCGCCGTCAGGCCTGCCACTGGTGCAGTTCGTCCTGCAATGCGCGCTCGAACGCTGGTTCGACGGCCAGTTGCCACTCGAACTGATCGTCGAGCGCAGCGCGCACGCGCCGGCCAAGCTGTTCAACGTCAGTGAGCGCGGCTTCATTCGCGAAGGCTACTGGGCCGACCTGACCCTGATCGACACGGCGGCGCCGCAGACCGTGACGCGTGAGTCGGTGATCTCCAAGTGCGGCTGGTCCCCATTCGAAGGCACGACCTTCCGCTCGAGCGTCGCCGCGACCTGGGTCAACGGACACCTCGCCTGGAACGACGGCAAGCTCGATGACACACAGCTGGGCCGCCGCCTCACGTTTGACCGATGAGCAGTTCGGCCCGCCTCTCATTTTACCGACGAGCAGCTTGAAGTTGCCTGATGAGTCCGATGATTAAGATGCCGTCATTCCCGCGGAAGCGGGAATCCATTCTGCCTTGGGCCAGTGCAAGAGCAACATGGATTCCCGCTTTCGCGGGAATGACGACATTATTTTTCTCAATCGTGGTTCATGCTGGCAGCGCCGAAACCCTGCGCCTGCCCAAGCACCTCCAGCAAGGCGAACTCGTCATCGGCCACGCACCGGCCAACACGCAAATCGAATTCAACGGACGGCAATTGCACGTCGGCAGCGATGGCGTCTTCGTGTTCGGGCTGGATCGCGATACCCCGGCTGCCGCGCGGCTGAACATCCGCTATGCCAACGGCAAGACCACGACACAGACCTTCGCCGTCGCCAAACGCCAATACCATATCGAGCACGTCGAAGGTCTGCCGCAGAAGACCGTAACGCCGGACCCGGAGACCGCGGCGCGCATCGAGCGCGAACAGGCGCTCGTCGCCGAGGCGCGCAAGCGCGACGACGCGCGTGAGGATTTCCTGCGCGGCTTCTCTTTGCCGGTGCAAGGCGCGCGCATCAGCGGTGTCTACGGCAGTCAGCGCATCGACAACGGAACTCCGAAGGCACCGCACATGGGACTGGACATGGCCGTGCCCGAAGGCACGCCGGTCCATGCGCCGGCCGGCGGCCTCGTCGTCTTCGCGCAACCCGATCTCGTGCTGACCGGCGGCACGGTGCTGATCGATCACGGCTTCGGGCTGACCAGTTCGTTCCTGCACATGAGCCGCCTCGACGTCAAATACGGAGATCCGATCAAGCCCGGCCAGGTCATCGGCGCCTCGGGCATGACCGGACGCGCGAGCGGTCCGCACGTGCACTGGGGTTTCAACTGGTTCGACGTGCGGCTGGATCCGGCGCTACTGCCAAAACCTGCGCATTGATTCTGGGACGATGTCCGACGCATTGATCATTCGTGAGATCGGTGCCGACGAATTCGGGCTTCTCTGGCCGATCTTCCACGAAGTCGTCGCCGCCGGCGAAACGTACAGCTATGCTCCCGACATGACGTTCGAGCAGGCGCGGCAGTTGTGGACCAGCGACGGTGCGCGCTGCTTCGTCGCGCAGCTCGACGGCGCTTGCGTAGGCGGCTACATGCTGCATGCGAACCAGCCAGGACTCGGCGACCATGTCGCGAACTGCGGCTACATGGTGGCGCCGGCAATGCGCGCACGTGGCATCGCGAGCGCAATGTGCGAACACTCGTTGACGCAGGCGCGCCAGGCCGGCTTCACCGCAATGCAGTTCAACTTCGTGGTCAGCACGAACGACGGCGCCGTGCGGTTGTGGCGCAAGCACGGATTTGAAATTGTCGGACGCATTCCGAACGCGTTCCGCCACGCCCGGTCCGGATTGTGCGATGCATTCGTGATGTATCGCGCTCTGTGATCAGAGCATTGCAGAGGTCGCCTGGTGCTGCACCCGCCGCGCAAGGACCGTGGTAGCATCAAGCCGTCTGCGGCAAGTACGTCGACGCTTCCCGCACTTGCCACTCGGTCATCTCAGCCTGAGAGGGAACGCCCAATGAAACGCCTGCTCGCATTGCTCCTGATTCTCGTTGCCTGCGCCCCGGTCTGGGCTGCCAAGAACCCGCCGTACACTTACTTCCGCGTCGGCAATGTGGGCGATGTCAGCCCAAACACAACCGCCGGTCTGGTCCTGATGGGCGGCGGCACCGATGTCGACGGCGCATTCCAATGGATGTGCGGCCTTGCCGGCAACGGCGATTTCCTCGTGATCCGTGCCACCGGCACCGACGCGTACAATCCGTACATCCAGAGCCTGTGTCCTGGCGTGAACTCGGTCGCCACGCTGATCATTCCTTCGATTGCCGCCGCCAACGACGCAAACGTCGCCGCGATCATGCAGAAGGCCGAGGCGATATGGATCGCCGGTGGCGATCAGTCGAACTACATCAACTTCTGGACTGGTACGCCGGTGCAGTCGATCCTCAACGCGAAGATCGCCAACCACGTCCCGGTCGGCGGCACCAGCGCTGGCATGAACGTGCTGACGCAGTTCATCTACTCGGCGCAGGCGCCCCAGGGCGTGACGTCGAGCCAATCGCTGGCCGATCCGTTCAATCGCTACATGTCGTTCGCGCGCGACTTTTCGGCACTGCCACTCGTGCTGCAGGGAACCATCGGCGATCCCCATTTCGTCACGCGCGACCGCATGGGCCGCGATCTGGCGTTTCTTTGCCGCGTCGCATCCAATGGCTGGAGCAACGCGCCGCGCGGCGTCGCCGTCGACGAGCAAACCGCTCTGCTGATCGATGGTTCCGGCCATGCGACCGTCGTCGGCAGCAGCACCGCCTACTTCCTGCAGGCGCCCGGCCTGCCGCAGGTCTGCGCAGCGAAAAAGCCGTTGACTTACCTTGACATCGCCGTGCAGCGCATCAACTCCACGGGCGCATTCAACTTCGGCACGTGGACGGCGACGGGCGCGACAAACTACAACGTGTCGGCCAATGCCGGCGTGCTGACATCGACGCAGCCGGGCGGCTCGGCTTACTGACGCCACGAATGTAGGGTGGGCCTCGGCCCACCGCTGTTCTCGTTGCGCGAAAAGATGGTGGGCCAAGGCCCACCGTACGGAAACGATGTGCGTCGGCGAAACGTCGGTGGAGCCCACCGTTTTTGAGGTCGCCTCACGTTATGCATCGCGACGCTTGAGCTCCGCGAACAAGCTCACTCGCAAACGAACGCGTCGGCTGCCGCTTGCGGATGCGGCTTGCACAGGTCCGGCCAGCCGTATTTCTTCCAGTAGTCGACGAGGCCGATACGTTTGGCGAAGCTCTGGAACGCCGCGTGCTGGCGCGCCTTGCGCGACCAGTCCTCGGGCTGCCAAAGCCAATTCAGAAAGGCATCGGATAGGCCGGCATTGCCGTGTTCGAAAAGATCGAACGCGCGCTCCGGTTCGCCCATCTCGAGCCACAGCGTCGGCACCCACTGGTCATCCGCATGTGCGAGCAGGATCGCGTTCGCCGGTTCGCGCGCGGCGCCGCCGCTGCAAATGCCGCGATAGATCTTCTCCGTGTCGGAACCCGTGATTCCCGAACCGAATATGCGCTGGCGCGTGGAGAAAGGCTTGACGCCGCTTTCGCACTCGCCGGTGCTGGCGTAGTAGGTCGACATCGCGACATCGCCCCACGGCGAGCCGAGCGCCTGCAGCCGGCGTCCGAGTGCCGACAACGTGTCGCGGTCGTGCTCGCGCCAACTCATGAATGCCTTGTAGAAAATGACGCGCGCGTTGTCCGGATCGTTCGCCATCAGCGCATCGAGCCGCGGAAGGGAGTCGCGCGTGTGTCCCATCGCGGACAGTTCGTTGACTTCCCAGTAACGCGCCGTCTCGTTGTCCGGCTCGATCTCCAGCGCACGCCGCATCGGCTCGGCCATCTCGACATAGCGACGCTGCGAAAACAGGTTGTAGCTGCGCGCGGCATAGGCCTCGGCGTCGTTCGGGTCGAGCGCCAGCGCGCGCCGGGCTGATTCTTCCGATGCGTCCCAGTTCTGCCGCCAGTCACTGGCGACGTATTGCGCCAGTACTGCGTAGGCGACAGCCCGCTTCGACCACGCACGCGCAAACGACGGGTCGAGCTTGACCGCCGCGTCGAGCTTCGCGATCGCCCGCGGCAGGCTGTCGCCGAAGCGCTCCCTGACCAGCGTCTGCGCTTCGACGTACAGCGCGTAGGCTTCCGGATTGGCCGTGACCTTGTCGACCAGCGGGCGCTGGCCGCCGGTCAGCACGATCTTCAGTTCCGACGCGATATCGTGCGCGCAGTTGTCCTGCAGGTCGAACAGGTCGGCGAGCTTGCCGTTATATTCCTTGGTCCACTGCGCCGCGCCGTCTGCGGTCGAAATCAGCGACGCGGCAATGCGCACGAGATCGCCCTGGCGGCGCACCGAGCCGTCGAGGATGTGCGCAACGCCGAGTTCGGCGCCGATCCTGCGCGGATCGACGTCCTTGCCCTTGTACTGGAACGACGAACTGCGCCCGAGCACGCGCAGCTCCTTGATTCGCGCAAGCGCATTGAGGATTTCCTCGGCCATGCCGTCGGAAAAGTAGCCCTGGTCGTGCGCAGGACTCAAATCCTCGAACGCCATGACCGCGATCGCATTGGCCGGCGCCGTTGCGGCCGCAGGCGTGCCGGTGCCTACCGCTTGCGAGGTCGCGGGCGGCAACGCGGCGGGATTGGACGTCCGGGCCGCGAACCAGACGCGCTCGATTCCCATCAACACGATGATGAGCGCAAGTCCGACCAGAATCATGCGGTCCATGCGCCGGCCGGTCCGCGGCGTGATCGACTCCGTGCGGTCGATCCGGCTTTCGCGCATCACGCCCTGCGGCGTCAATTCGAACACCCAGGCGAACACCATCGCCGGCACGAAGCCGATTACGAGGAAGATGACGATCGCTCGCGGCAACCAGGCCGGCGCATCGAACATCGGCAGCACCGTGCTCGATACCTGCACCGTCAACCACGCGGCGACGAGGTACAAACCGGCCATGCGGATGACGTTGCGACGCTTGAGTTCGTGCAGCAGGCTCATCGAGGTGCTCCGGTGCGGGGCTGCAGCACAAGCGTCGCGGCCGCGTTCCGTTTCGTGCGCGTCCGCAGCAACGATGCCGCCCAGCTCATATGGTTAGCTCCCCACATTCTCGACGTTTGCCTTCAGCAACGCTTCAAAACGCGGATCCGCGCGCAGCGGATCCCAGACCGGATCGAGCTTCAGCCGCTCAAGCGATATGACGCCGCCGGCCGGTATAGACAGCAGTTGCCGGATCGCCTTCAGCGATTCGTCCGGGGCGCCGGCATGCGCGGCGATTTGCGCGAGCCCGACGATGCTGTTGGTGCCGTAGTTGTAGGCGTCCTTCTCGATTGGCATCAGCGCGACGGAGCGGCGCGCCAGCTCGATCGCTTCGGCGTTGCGGCTCAGGCACAGGTTCACCCAGGCCAGCTGTTGAATCAGGCTTAATGACTCCGGCTGGCGGGCGAGTTCGCCTTCCAGGACTGGTACGAGGCCTTCGCACTCGGTACGCATTGCTTCGCGTCGACCGGCGATGATCCGAATCGCGACGCGCGCGCTGCGCGCCGCCAGGCGTTCACCCTCGGTGTCGGTCGGCGCCGAATCCCACGCCGCCAGCGCAGCATCGAAGTGCCGCTCGAATACATCCGGGTACGCGTGCGGATTGATCATGTTCAGCACGTCGCCGCCAAGCGTGGCCTCGGAGGCGATGCGCCAGTCGGGACGCAGCCGATAAGCCTGGCGCGCGCCAGCGACGTCGCCGAATCCGTACAAGCGCGTCACCAGCAACTGATCCTTGGCATTGGAATCCGTGGGATCGAGTTCGAGTGCCAGTTTCAGTTGCCGGTCGGCTTCCTGATAGCGTCGCATGTAGACCAGGTTGTTGCCCTTCTCGCCGTGCAACTGACCATCGCGCGGAGAGATTGCCAGCGCCCGGTCCATGTAGTCGAGCGACTGCTGCCAGCGTCCTTCACGACGCGCAATGTAGCCCAGTCCCGCGAGCGCCTCGACGCTGCTCGGCTCCAGCTGCAACGTCCGCTGGAATTCGGCCACGGCGTCGTCATATTGGCGATAGCCCCAGTACAGGTAATAAGCGAGTGCCAGATGAGCCTCGGGCAAGTCCGGGGACAGTGCAAGTGCGCGCTCGATCGTCGCCTTGGCAGCAGCCAGTTCGGCTTCGGTCAGTGGTGTGGCGAACCAGTGCCGCCGCATCCGGGAATAGCCGAGCTTCGCGTGCGCGAGCGCGAAGCCCGGATCGAGCGCGATCGCCTTCTCGTAGTCCGCGTCGGCGGCAAGGAACGTTTCCTGCCGCCAGGTGCTGCCCGCCTGCTGCAGTTCGTATTCGGCCTTGAGGAAAAGGTCGTACGCCGCGCTGTTCCGCGTCGGCTGACGGGCGACGCTGGCCGATTCGGCCGGCGTCAACTTCGCCTTCAGCGCATCGGCGATCTTCTGCGCGACCTCGCCTTCGACACCGAAGATATTTTCCAGCGTGCGCGGGTACGCCTCGGCCCACAAATGCTTGTCCGAGGCCGTGTCGATCAACTGCACGTTGATCAGCACCTGATCGCCCGCCTTCTGCACGCTGCCTTCGAGGATCGTGCCGACGCCGAGCTGGCTGCCGATGCTCTTCAAGTTATCCGGATGGCTTGCATATTTTTCGGTCGACGTGCGCGAAATCACCTTCAGCTCGGCTATCGCGGCCAGCTTGGTCAGGATCATGTCCTGCATGCCACTGGCGAAATACGCGTTGGCTTTTTCGTCGCTGAGGTTTTCGAACGGCAGCACGGCGATCGAGCGGTGATCGGGTGAGTCTGCGTCAGGATTCGCCGCCCGCACGACCGCAGCGGCGGCCGACGCTTTCGCTGCTGGCGCATTCGCGCTCGGCGCGAAACGCCAGATCACGCCGCCACCGATGCAGAGCAACAGGGCAATGATGAGGATCTCCGTGCCGCTGGCACGCTGTGCACCGTGCTCGCCGTGGTACCACGCCAACACCAGCGCCACCGGAAACCCGATCGCGACGGCGCCGACCGCAATGCGCATCGCATTGGGCGGCCACTCGTACGTGCCCGCGAGCAGGCTCAGCACCTGCAGCAGAACCCACGCGCCCGCGGCGTAGGCAACGGCCCACTGCATGACCTTGCGTTCGCGCAGGCGTCGCAAAACTGCGCTCATGCGCATCCCTCCGTCAGGGGATGCCTGGCCGCCGTGTGGATGACATTGCGGCGCTTGAGTTCGGCGATCAGCGACACGTCAGTTCTTTTTTCCACAGACTTTATCGGCATGCGGGTCCGTCATCTTCAAGTCTTCCACCACGGCAACGAAGCGCGGATCGCACCGGATCGGATCCATGATGGGAACCGGGATGGCCCATCCTGCCAAGCCGTCTTCCCGACCGGCCAGGCGTTTGAGATAGTCCAGCGTCAGGCCGTGGTCGCCGAGCAACATGAGCGCGATCGCAATGTCATAGCTCGTCAGGGTATTGCCGGTTCCCGGCTTGAGCGCGCTGTCGGGGTCGAAAGCGAAATAGCGAAGAGCAAGCGCATGCCGATCAGCGCGCCCGGCGAGCGCTTGGGCCAACTCGCGTCCCTGCGCACTGGCGCTCGGATTCAACGCAGCCGCTTCGCGTTCGAGCATTGCGCCGGCCGCGTCGAAATTGCCAAGGAACAGATCGGCCATGGCCACGTCCTCCATGCATGCCGTATACGCCGGATCCAGCTCGAGCGCTATTTCGCACCGCCCCTTGGCGTCGGCATAGCGTCCCAGGGTCATAAGGATCCAGGCATGATTTTCCGCCACGATCAGGGAGCGCGGATCCAGCGCCGAGGCACGTTCCAGCGATGCCAAGCCAGCGGCGAGGTCGCCGCGAGTCATCAGAAGAGTCCCCCGCCATTGGTATGCCGTCGCAAACGAAGGACGCAAGGCGATGGCCCGGCGCAGCAGCGCATCCGCCGACGCGTACCGCCGGCCCGGGGTCGCGACTTTTCCGAGCACCGCATAGGGTTCGGCCAATGATGCATCCAGAACAAGCGCCTGCTCGGCGGAGTCCCTCGCGCGCGCCTGCGTTTCGGCAAAGGGAATGCGCGCGCTGTAGTCGCCGATTACGGCGTAGACCAACGCCTGCCCGGCACGGGCCTGGGCAAAATCCGGGTCGGCCTTGATCGCTTGATCGAGCAGGTCGACGGCTTGCCACAGTGCATCCTCGCGCCGGGTCTGCCACAAGGCAATCGCGCGCAAGTACAAATCGTAAGCGACGAGGTTGCGCGTACCCGCGGACGATTTCCCTGTGTCCGAAGCGCCGGCGATCTGCACCTGCAACTCGTCGCCGATCGCCTTGGCGATTTCGTCCTGGATCGCGAAAATGTCGGCGAGCTTGCGATCGTAGGTCTGCGACCAGACGTGATAGCCCTTCTGCGCATCGATCAGCTGCGCCGTGATGCGCACGCGATCGTCCTGCTTGCGCACGCTGCCTTCGAGCACCATGCGCACCTGCAGCTTGCGGGCGATGTCCGGCACTTCCTCATTCTTGCCCTTGAACGAGAATGAGGACGTGCGTGCTGCAACCTGCAGGTCCGCAGTGCGCGCGAGCACGTTGAGGATTTCCTCGCTGATGCCGTCGGAGAAATACTCATTCGCGACATCGCCGGACATGTTGACGAACGGCAACACGGCGATCGAGTGCGAATCGACGGCTGGCGTCGCCGCGGCGGTCGTTGCGGTCACCGCTTGCGTCGTCGCGACGACCAGCGCCGCATCGCGCCGCGGCGCCAGCACGAGGCGATCGAAACCAAAATATGTCAGGGCCAGCAGCAGCGAGGCAATGATCATGCGATCCATGCGCCTTGCCGTCTGCGGCCCGATCGATTGCTCCGGCGGTACTTCGGCGTCGCGCTTGATTCCTTCCGGCGTCAGTTCGAACACCCAGGCGAAGGCCAGAGCGGGCACGAAGCCGATCGCGAGAACGATGATCCAGGCGCGCAGCGCCCAGCCCGGTACGTCGAACAGCGGCAGAACGGTCGTCGCAACCTGCGTCAGCAGCCACGCGCCGACGACATACAGCCCGGCAGCCCGGAAGACGTTTCGGCGCTTCAGTTCCTCGACGATTTGCATCGATGAAGCACTCCCCCTGAGAGTGTCACGGCAGGAGCGATCATCGCAGATTCAAGGGCATGGAGGGACTCATTGAGCGCGAATATCGGCCCGGTAGGCCAAACCTGTGGAGAAAAACCTGATCCGGCGAGACAGTGGCCGGGCTCGCTCACGGTGTGCGTTCCGCCGCCGGAGGCGACGCTCCCGTCGCTGTCGATACCGGCGTCCGGTTCGGCGCCGGCAGGCCAACCTTCCGGCAGAGTTCCGCGAAGCGCGGATCGGCACGAAGGCGGTGCAACAGCGGGTCATGGGTCAAACCCAGCAGCCCGATCTCGTGCTGCTGAATTGCGCGCTCCAGCCACACGAACGCCTGTTCGCGATCTCCTGACCAGGCATACACGGTGGCGACCTGGTAGGCGCTGTCCGTTGCGTGCGCAGCGATGAGCTGGTCCAGCGCGGCCTTCGACCGCTCGGCGTGGCCGAGATCGTGTTCGGCCAGGGCGACCCCGGCCGGTCTTTCCAATTTGACGAACACCTCCAGCGCAGCGGCGGGATCGCCTTGCAGCAGCCACAATACTCCCAGGTAATACGATGCGACCTTGTATTCGGGATCGATGGCCAGTACGCGCTTCATCGTCTGGCGCGCGCCCTCGTAATCGCCTTGCGCCGCTTTGATCCGCCCCAGCCAATACCAGCAGGGTGGAAACAGTGGATCATGATCCACGCATTTGCCGAGAGCTACGCTGGACTCGGACAGACGATTCAGCGTCGACAACAGATAGCCCAGACGCAACTGGTTTCTGCCATCGCCAGGATCGAGGCCGACCGCCTTGATCAGGTCCGCCTCGGCACCATTCCAGTTCCAGTCATTGGTGCCGCGCAGGTATCCACGCGCGGCGTAAGCGTCGCCCAGTTCCGGATCCAGCGCCACAGCCCGTTCGGCTGCTGCCATGGCACGCCGCTGTCCCAGCGCCACGACGGTGGCATCGCGATTGTCTTCGACGGCAAAACTTTCCGCCATTGCCAGGCCCGACCAGGCTTCGGCGTAGTCCGGATCCAACGCGACGGCCTGACGAAACGCCACAACGGCCTTGGCATACGCCGCAACGTCGTCACGAACGAGCAGCTGCCGCCCGAGCAGGAAATGATCGTAAGTCTCAAAACTGGGGACATGGTGCTTGATGGCCGCTTCGGCTTTGCCGGGCATCAGCTTCACCTTGAGCGAATCGGCCACGGACTGCGCGATTCCGGACTGCACCGCAAAAATGTCCTTCAGTTCGCGGTCGTAGGTTTGCGACCATAGTTCCCGGCCGTCTGCTGCATCGATCAGTTCGGCGACGATGCGAACGCGTTCGCCCTGCCGGCGCACGGTCCCTTCGAGCAGGGTACCGACGCCGAGCTTCTCGCCGATAATCTTGCTGTCGTGGCCGCCGCCCTTGAAGCGGAACGACGAACTGCGGCCGATCACCTTCAGACCCTCGACTTGCGCCAGGTTGGCGATCAGTTCCTCGGACAGGCCATCGGAAAAATAATCCCCATCCGGGTCGCCGCTTTCGTTGAGCAGCGGCAGCACGGCAATCGACTTGCCGATCGCGTCATCTGCATCCTTGTGCAACACGAATTTGTCGGCCAGCAGGAAAACGACGGCGAGGCCGAGCGCCGCGATGATCCCGCGATCGAGCTTCTTGCCGGCATTGCGGGCGATCGATTCATCGGGCGCGACTTCGCCCTCGCGCTGCAGACCTTGCGGCGTCCACTCGTAGAACCACGAGAACAGCAGCGCGAACGGAAAGCTGATAACAGCCGCGATCACGATCCAGCGCACCACCCACTCGGCAATGTGGAAAAATGGAAAAACCTGCGTGGCGACCTGAACCAGCAGCCACGCGCTCGCCGCGTAGAACGCGCCGGCGCGGAACACATTGCGGCGCTTGAGCTCGGCGAACAGGCTCACGGCGGTCCCGGCAGTGCGAACGCTGCGGCGACGCAGGCAAGAGCCCACTGCGCCAGCTTGCGTTCGGGCAGATGCAGCAGGAACTCGATCAAGCGGTGAATCCCTCATGCTCGTCGTTCCAGCGACGGCTGGAATCCGGTTCTTGTTTTTTTGCCGCTCGAATAACGCACGGTACGCGTTTCCAGAGAAGCATCTGTGTTACTTCGCTGCCAGAGGAAAGAACACGTCAAGCTTGAGCTTTTTCATCAGCTCCTGGAAACGCGGGTCGGCACGGATCGGATCGTAGCTGAAGTCGAAGCCGATGTCGGGCAGCGTCGGCTCGCGAAGGTCGAATGCCTTCTGCAATTGGGCGAAGGCGAGATCACGGTCGTTCAGTCCGGCGGCGACCTGAGCTACGAGCATCGGCGACACGTAACGATGCGTTGTCGCTTCCTGCAGGCGTTGCACGATTTCCCGCGCCTTCGCGCCCTGCCCCGCTTGCGCGACCGCCCACCCCAGTGCCGCCTGGTTGCCGAGCGAATCGGGATCGAGCTTCGCGGCCCGCTCGAGCCGCTCCAGACCTTCGGATTGGCGGCCGACGGCGAACAGGGCAGTTCCGCGCAACAGGAGCACGCGCGGATTGTCCGACTTTTCCTGCGCATCGGTCCGGTCGACGAGATCCTGAAAACGTCTTCTCGCGATCTTCGATGTGCCCACCATCATCAGGTCCAGATCGGAGCGATCCTTCCTGGGTGGCGAGAGCTCTGTCGCCCGCAACCCCGCCGCTTCGGCTTCGTCGAAGCGGCCCCATGCCGTCAGGTGACCACTATGGCGGCGGTAGGCGATCGCGTAGTTCGGATCGATGGCCAATGCGCGCAGCATGGATTTTTCCGCTTCCGCCCAGTTCCACTCGTAGTGGAACGCGTATTCGGCCAGCGCCGTGTAGGCCTGGACCACATGGTCGTCGAGTTCCAGCGCACGCCGCGCTGATGCCTGCGCAAGTTCGAACGCTTCCTTGGGCACCATCAGGCCGGAGTTGGCCATGCCGACGTAGGCTTCCGCGAGCGCGCCGTGCGCCAGCGCGTAGTTGGGATCGATCCGCGTTGCCTCCTGCAGCAGCCGCACCGCATCCGGCATGTGCGCGTCCTCATACGCGTTGCGCCCTTTCAGGAACGTTTCGTAGGCGGCGAGATTTCCGGTCGTGCCGGTCAGAAGTTTTCCGCCGGCTTTCGTGTCGAGCTGAAGCTGCAGTGTTGCCGCCAAAGCCTGCGTGATCTCCTCCTGCAGGTCGAAGATGTTGTTCGCCGACAGTGAACGATCGTAACGTTGCGACCACTCGGTCTTGCCGTCGGAGGCGCTCAGCAGCTGCACGTTGATGCGCACGCGATCGCCGGCGCGCTGCACGCCGCCCTCGACCAGATGCGTGGCGCCGAGCGCCGCGGCAATTTCCGCCATCGGCGTATTGCTGCCGCGAAAGCGCAGCACGGCCGTGCGCGCGATGACCGTCAAGCTGGGCACGCGCGACAAGGTGTTGATCAAATCCTCATGGATGCCATCAGCGAGAAAGGCAGCGTCTTCGCCACTCGCGCTGCGGTTCTCGAACGGGAGGACCGCGACCGACTTGCTCGAGCGCGCGGCAGGATTTGTCACGCCCGCTTTGGCCGGCACGGCAGACGATGCCGACGCCGCAACGTTGACCGGCACAGGACCGTCGACAGCGAACTTCCACAACAGTCCGCCGCCGACTCCGAGCAGCAGCGCCAGCAGCAGCAGTTCGGTGGTCGAGATCTTCTGCGCGCCACGCTCGCCGTGGTACCACGCCAGCAGCAGTGTCACGAAGAAGCCGACGCAGCCGGCGATGATCAGAATGCGCTCGACGGTGTCCGGCCAGCCGAATTTCGCCGCGACGATGTCGACGCCCTGCAGCAACGCGAAAACGGCAGCAACGTAGGCCAGAGCCCACTGCACCAGCTTGCGATTCTGCAATCGCGCGAGGATCAGGTTCATGCCGGCGAATGCCTCACTGCGGCAAAGTCACGTTGAACGGGATCGCCGCGAGTTGTTCCGGCGCCCGTCCGATCTTGCGCAGGAACGGCAGCCAGCGCGGATCGTTGTGGATCGGCGCGAACATCGGCTGACTGATCACTTCGGGCAGTCCGATATCGTTGTGCTGCAGGGCCTTTTCCAGCCACGCGAAGGCGTGATCGGCGTCGCCGAGGAATGCGTAGGCGTAGGCGATGTTGTACGAGGCAGGCTCCTCGCACGTCGCGGTGAGCTCGGCCAGTGCTGCGCCGGATTCAGCGGTTCTGCCGAGGACGTGATACGCCATCGCGAACGTCTCGAGGCGATAGCAGGGCCCGGGTTCGGCGGTAGCGAGCGTAAGCGCCTGTTCCGCGGCTGCGCGGTCGTGCCCATCCTTAAGCAACACCAGGCTCAGCCAATGACGCGCGCCCGCGTAGTCGGGGCTGAGTTCGATCAGTTTGCGAAAACTGGCGATCGCCTCCGCGTCGCGCCCCGCAAGCGCGAGTGCCTTCCCCAACGTGCCGTGCGGCCCCGGATTGGCTGGATCGAGGACAATTTGGCGCTTGTAGATCATGATCGCCGCATCGAGGCGTCCGAGCGAACGCGCCGAGAGGCCGGCGGCGAACAAGACCTGCACGTTGCCAGGGTCGAGTGCGAGTGCGCGCTCGGCGTAGCGCACGGCAGCAGCGAGATCGCGGTCGTACGCGTTGGCGATCCAGGCCAGGTCCGCCGTCGCTTTTGCCAAGTCCGGACTCAGCGCCAGGGCATGGTTCGCGGCCTCCCTCGCGAGCCGCGTGCCCTGTTCCACATCGCGCATCCCGCGCGCGACCTGGCTCAGATACGCGTGGCCGAGCGCCTCCCAGGCCTGGGCGTAGTCGGGCGATATCGCCAGCGCCTGTTCGAACATCTTTGTCGCTGCATCGAGGCCCTCGGCCGAGCCGATCCGGCCCTGCTCGAGTCCCTGCAGGTACAGCGTATAAGCGGCCGGATCCGTGACCGCCGCCTTCGGCGCCGCGCCAAGCAAGGTGACTTTCAGCTTCGACACGACCGCTGCGGCAATCTCGTCCTGGATCGCAAAAATGTTGTCGAGCGGGCGGTCGTAAGTTTCCGACCAGATGTGCGCATCGGTGCGCGCATCGATCAGCTGCACGGTGATGCGCACGGCGTTGCCGGCCTTGCGCACCGACCCTTCGAGCACGTGCGCCACCTCGAGTTGCCGGCCGATCGTGCCGAGATCGATCGCCTTGCCCTTGTACGAGAATGCCGAGGAGCGCGAAATCACCCGCAGCTGCGGCACGCGCGAGAGCAAGTTCAGCAGTTCCTCGGCGAGGCCGTCGGACAGATATTCCTGATCCTTCGCCTGGCTCATGTCGGCGAACGGCAGCACGACGATCGAACGTTCCGCCTGCGCGTCGCGGGGCGCCGGTTGGGCCGCCTCCGCGCGCGCCTGCACGATGCGGCGCGGCTCGAGGGCGACGCGGTCGAAGGCAAAGTATGCGAGCGCGACGAGCAGCAAGCCGATGATCGCGAAGTCGATCCGGCGTCCGGTCTGCCGCGCGATCGACCGTTCCGGTGGAACGTTCGCGTCGCGCCTGAGGCCTTCCGGCGTCAGCTCGTAGATCCAGGAGAAAATAAGCGCCGGCGCGAACCCGATCGCGAGCAGGACGATGATCGTGCGAGCGACCCAGCCGGGCGCCTCGAACATCGGCAGCAAAGTGCCGGCGACCTGCGCAATCAGCCACGCGCCGAGCAGGTACAAGCCGGCCATGCGGATGACGTTGCGGCGCTTGAGTTCGGCGAACAATCCGCTCATCGGGACGCTCCGTCTGGCAGCGGCAAGCCCGATGCGTCGAATCCGGCCTTGCGCAGCAGCGCTATGTAGCGCGGATCGCGGCGGTGGCCGGCGAGTGCGTCGGAGCGCAGCAGGAGGACCGGATCGGTGCCGGTATCGTGGCGGTCCATTCGCGCCTCGATGGCTGCGAACAGCAAATCTATGTCCGCCTGTCCGAGAATGGCCAAGGCAAGGCCGAGCACTTCCGCACCCGATTCCCTGCGAATCGCTTCGCGCAGCGAAGGATCGCGCGCGAGGCGGATCGCGGCGCGATTCACCGCTGTCTCCGGCGGCGGTACCTTCATCGAATCGAGCACGCGTTCGGCATCGTCGATGCGTCCGGCCCGCAGATAACCGCGCGCCAGGTTCGCAGCCACGAGCGAGAAGTCCGAAGCCAACGCATGCGCCCGTTCGAGCACTGCGATCGATTCGTCGTTGCGATTGGCGTAGTACAGCAGGAATCCCGGCCGGTTCAGGAATACCGGCACCAGAGGATCGATTGCCGTGGCGCGCTGCGCGGACTTTATCGCTTCATCGAGGCGGCCCGTTGCCGCCAGCCAGTTGGAGCGACTCGCGAGCAGTTCCGCGTCGTTCGGGGCCAGCGCGAGCGCGCGCTGGAAGTGCTGGTCGGCCAGCGCCCAGCGCCATTGGTGAGCGTAGACGCTGGCCAGCATGATGTGCGCGTCGACGGAATCGGGCGCCAGTGCCAGGGCACGCTCGCCGGCCTCGACGGCTTCGCGCAGGTAGCGCGCCGTATCCGCCTTCTCGTCGTCGGAAACCCACCAGGACAGCACGCCGAGGCTGCCGCACAGGCCCGACCACGCCGGCGCGTAATTGGGATCGCGCTTCAGCACTTCGCGGTACAACTCGATCGAGCGCTTCACGCCATCGCCGCGCGCGCGATAGGCCGCACGCGCCTGCAGGTACATCGCATAGGCCTCGGGGTCGTCCATGCGCTGCGTGACCAGCGCCGCATCGCCGCCGACGCCGAGCGGCAAGGCCAGCGCCTTGGCGATCGCGCCAGCCAGTTCTGCTTGGAGGGCGAAGACATTTTCGAGCTTGCGGTCGTAGGTTTCCGACCAGAGATGGAAACCGTTGTCGGCACGGATCAGCTGCGCCGTGATGCGCACCTCGCCGCCGGCGCGGCGCACCGAGCCTTCGAGCACATAGGCAACACCGAGCAGCGTGCCGATCTCGCGCACGTCCTTCTTCGCGCCCTTGAGCGAGAACACCGACGTGCGCGCGGTCACGGCGAGGCCCGGCACCTTGGCAAGGGCGTTGAGGATCTCCTCGGTCATGCCGTCCGAGAAATATTCCTGCTCCGAGTCGGACGACATGTTCACGAACGGCAGCACGGCGATCGACTTGTTGTCGCCCGTTGATTTTGCTTGTGCAGCTGCCGCTACCGACTGCTTCGTCTCCGCTACCAGCGCCGCATCGCGACGTGGCGCCAGCACAAGCCGGTCAAACGCGAAAAATGCCAGCGCGATCGCCAGAACTGCAATGATCATCCGATCCATGCGTCGCGCGGTCTGCGGTGCGATCGATTCCCCGGGTTTCACTTCGGCGTCACGCTTGATTCCTTCCGGCGTCAGCTCGAATACCCACGAGAACATCAGCGCCGGGACGAAACCGACCGCGAGCAATCCCACGAGTGTCTTCATGACCCACGACGGAGCTTCGAACACGGGCAACAACGTGCCGGCGACCTGCACGATCAGCCACGCACCGACCAGGTACAACCCGGCCATGCGAATGACGTTGCGGCGCTTGAGTTCGGCGACGAAGGTCATGGCTTGATCTGCGCGATCTGTGCCGCTTCGGCATCGGCCAGCACTTTTTTGAACCGCGGATCGTCGCGCAGCTTGTCCCAGTACGGCGACCAGCGCAGATCGCCGGCAGCTACCGGTATCGGTTGTTCCATTTCCGCGTCGAGCGAAGCGAGTGCACGATCCTTGCGGCCCGCAAGCGCCTGCGCGACTACGCGGTTGAGGCGCATCGCGGCACGATGGTAGTGATCGTCACCACCCAGTTGCAGGCCGTGGTCGGCCTCGCGCTCGGCGGCGTCGGCATCGCCGAGGCCCGCCTCGATCTGAGCCAGATTCGAGGTGATGTAGCCATTGTCGTTCCGCGATGTGCGTAGCGCTTCGAGCTTTTGCTTGCCTTCCGCGAACGTCTTCTGCGCGGATTTCTCTTCTCCGGCCCAGCGCTGCGCCCATCCGAGTTCCGGATAGTAGCTGCTGGTCCAGCCGTCGAGTTCGAAGTCCGGCGCATTCATTGCCGCCGTCAACGCCTTGATGGCCTCGACGAAACGGCGCCGATAGAACAGATAGCTGACCTGCACGTTCAGTATCGTTGCGTCGGCGAGTTGCAGTGGCAACGGCTCGAGCAATTGCCCAGCGGCATCCAGGTTGCCCTCGGCCATAAACGTCGAAGCCTTGCCGATCAGCACGGCCGGCTCGCCCGGACGGACGGTCAGCGCCCGGTCGTACCACGCGCGCGCCGCGACATGCTGGCCGATGGCATCGAGCGTTTCGCCGACTCCGGTCAGGTTCGTGACGTTCTGCGGATCGCGATCGAGCGAGCGCTGCACCAGCTCGATGGCGAGTTGGTAATGGCCACGGCGGCGCTCGAGATAACCTTGGGCGGAATAGATGTCCGGACTGTTCGGCTGCCGCTGCGCCGCCTCGGCATACGCCGCGCTGGCGCCATCCAAATCGCGGATGTGATAGAGGAAACTGCCTTTCGCCAGCCACGCCTCGAACGAATCCGGCGCGAGGCGCATCGCCATCTCTGCGCCGTGGCGCGCTGCCTGCAGACGCGCATCGGTGTGATCGAACGCCTGGATGTAGAGCAGGCCGTCTACATCTGAGCCGTGCGCCCACGCCGCGGCAAATTCCGGATCGAGCTGCGTCGCCTGGGCAAAGAATTTCGATGCGGCCTTGAGCTGCTCGGCTCCGAACGTGCGCCTCTCGAAATCCAGTCCACGCAGATAAGCGTCGTAGGCGGCGGCATTGCTCGTCGGCTTCGCGGAAATCTGCGCAACCTCGGCGCCGCTGAGCTTCGCGCGCAGCATTTCGGCGATCGTCTGCGCGACCTCGCCTTCCACCGCGAACACATCGTCGAGCTTGCGGTTGTAGCTCTCGGCCCACAGATGCTCGTCGGTCGCGGCGCGGATCAGCTGCACGTTGATGTGCACCGCTTCGCCGGCCTTCTGCACGCTGCCTTCGAGGATGTTCGCCACGCCGAGTTGACGCGCGATCTCGGGCAAATTCTCCGGCGTGCTCGCGTAGTGCGCGGTCGACGTGCGCGAAATGACTTTCAACGCTCCGATCTTGGCGAGCCGCGTCAGTATCTCGTCCTGGATGCCGACCGCGAAATAGGCGTTCGACTTGTCGTCGGAGAGGCTTTCGAACGGCAGCACGGCGATCGATTTGCCGTCGACAGAAGGTTTCGCCTCCGTCGCGGCCGTCACCGACTCCTTCGTCGCTGCCACCAGCGCGGCGTCGCGGCGCGGCGCAAGCACAAACCGGTCGAAACCAAAAAGTGCCAGCGCGACTGCCAACACCGCGATGATCATGCGGTCCATGCGGCGTGCGGTCTGCGGGGCGATCGATTCCTCGGGTTTGACTTCTGCGTCGCGCTTGATTCCCTCGGGCGTCAACTCGAACACCCAAGCGAAGATCAGCGCCGGAACAAAGCCGATCGCGAGCAGTATCACGACGGTGCGCGGCAGCCAGTCCGGCGCACCGAACATCGGCAGCACCGTGCCGGCCACCTGCGTGACCAGCCACGCACCTACCAGGTACAAGCCCGCAACGCGAATGACGTTGCGGCGCCTGAGCTCGTGTATCAGCGACATGCAGGCCCCCTGCTTCCGGCGTAGTGTACGCGAGGCGGCCTCCGCTACGGGCAAAAACGAGGGTCAGAACGCTCCTCACGAGGGAGGCGCCCGGGCGGCGCCGGAATCAAGAAGACCGGTTAGAACCTTGCCGCAACTCGGAACTCATCGATGCGGACAACCGGGCCAGCAGCAAGGCCGACGCATGCCTTCGGTGAGCTGCGTGCGTACGCGCTCGACGTGCGCCTTCCGCGTCTCGGGCTTCTTCACGGAGATAACCCAGCAAATCCATTCGTTCCGCGCAAGCGGGGTAATGTCCTCCCAGGCCGCATGTGCTTTTGGCGACTCGAGAAGCGCCTTGCGCAGATCCGCTGGTATCGGATGAAGTGCCCCGGCAGAGAGTTGTTTTCGGCTCATGCGCTGATGATAGCAACAGGACTTGGCCGCATCGATCGAGCAGGGAAAGACTCTGCGGCAGAAGGCCACTGAGACTTGGGCACTCCCCCCGCCCCAGTTCTGGCAGTCACTCCTACCCTTTTCGCGTGATCACAGTACAATTCCGATACAACTCAGGGGGCGAATCATGGACGATCGAGTTCCGGTCACAATGCCATCTGCAACGGCGGCATTGCTTCTGGCCTTCAGCAGCGCGTGCAATGGGTTGCCCGTCCCCAACACCTGGCACGAAACGGCCGCCCTGCCCATGACCGGGTTCCAGGACATGTCGTTCGTGTCGGCGCGCGTCGGCTTCGCCGCCGGCGGCAACGGGCAAGTGCTGCGGACGACGGACGGCGGCGTGACGTGGACGCCGGTGCTAAATACGTCTTATCCGTACTACTGGTACGGCGTTCACGCGCTGACGCCGAACGATATCGTCGCGACCGGGTTCATCAACATCACCGACGCCTATACCGCGATGATTCGCTGGAGCCATGACGGCGGCGACACGTGGACCGACGATCTGGCCCTGAGCCACGTCAACTACGTCTATCCGAACCACGTCCATTTCTGGAACTCGCAACTTGGTTTCGTGGCGACCAGCGGCGGCGATCCGGACCTGTTCCGCACGACGTCCGGCGGAGTGGCGCTGGCAGACTGGGACGCACAGACGGTCGCCCCGACCTGGTTCGGTCCGCAGTTCAGCGCCCTGGCGAACGGCCACGTTCGCATGGCCGGACCCCAGTATTGCGAAAGCCTCGACTACGCGGCGACCTGGAACTGCAAGCCCTCCGTCGATCCGGTATCCGACTACGCCACCTTCTTCGTCGACGACAAGGATGGCTGGGTCGGCGGCGGAGGCGCCATCGGCGTTCCAACCGGAGACCCGCCGAAATTCGAGGGCTGGGTCCACGTCACGACGGACGGTGGCGAAACCTGGAGCGACCGCACTCTCGACGTCGCCTGGCCGATACGCTCGATCATATTCGTCAACAAGCGCGACGGCTGGGCCATCGGCGGCTACGCCATCGAACCCACCTACCCCGATTCCGGCGGCGCCTACATCAGCCACGACGGCGGCCTCACCTGGGAGATGGAAGCCGACGTCGGCGTGGCGCTCCAGACCTGCACGACGGCCGACTACCACTTGTTCTGCGCCGGCATCGACAGCGCGGCGACGACGCATGTGTTCGAGAGGGATTTCGATCACATACGCGTTGGGGGCTTTGATGCAAACGACGCGCCGTAGGAACTCGTAGGGTGGGCCTTGGCCCACCGTCCTTGTTTGCGGAAAAAAGAAGTGCGGTGGGCCAAGGCCCACCCTACGGCTCCTGAGTTACCGTAACTCGAGGAAGGCACTCCGACCGAAACCTGTCCCGCAACTCCTGCCCTGCCTTACGGCGTGCAGCTTTCGAAATCGTTCCAGAACATCCAGTCCGCATTGGCCCCGACATTGAACGTCGTGTTCGCGCTGCTCGGCGTGGAAGGAGTCGCTGTGGCTGACAAACTCACCAGCGCCGCCACGGTCTTGAACTTCGTGCTCGTCGAGAACGTGATCGAGCCGGCGTTCAAGGCGCCGCTGCCGAGCTGAGTTCCGCCGCACGATCCGGCTGTCAGCGTTACCTGCGTGGTGCTGTCCGCCGTCGACACGTTGTCGAACGCGTCGTATTCGGTGACCGTCACGTCGCCGAGTGTCGCGCCCTGCGTGATGTTGTTCGGGGCGGGCGTGAATTTCAGGGCGGACGCGGCAGCGGCCGAAATTGCGAACGTGTTGCTGGTGACGTTCAGCGTGTCGCCGCTGTCCGTGGCTTTCAGGGTGTAGCCGCTGCCGGCCTTGTCGATGATCACGTTGTTGAACGTGGCCACGCCGTTCGTGAACGCGACCGTGTTCGTGCTCGCGGCATCGAAGGTGCTGCCCGGACCTGCGGTAATCGTCAGCGTCACGCTGTTCGCATCGCCGATGACCGTATTGTTCGCCGCATCTTTCACGGTCACGGTGAACGCGCCGAGTGCCATGCCGGCGGTGCCGTCGGCAACGGTCGAGATGGCCAGATGATCCGGAGTCTGCGCGAAGCTCGCGATGACCGTGCAGTTTGCCGTCACCGCGCTCGTCGTGTAGGTGCCGGCGGACAGCAGGCCGCCACAGGTGCCGCCGACGGGCGTGACGATGTGGTAACCCGTGTCCGGTGTCAGCGTGAAGGCCTGCGTCGCGTTGTAGTTGACGGTTTGCGGCGTGTCCGGGCTGATCGTGCCGTTGCCGCCGCTCACGCTTGGCGTAACCGTGTAGGTGTTGGTCGTGCAGGTCACGTTCGCATTGGTCACGTTGCCGGCCGCGATCGTACCGGTCGCATTGTCGACCGCGCAGGTCTGGCCGGTCGGCTGCGTCTGCACGCTGACCGTATAGCCGGTACCGTTAGGCTGCGCCGTCGGGAATACATAGCTCGTCGCACCCGATGCCACGCTCTTGGTCTGGTTGCCCGCGGTCACCGCCATGACCAGGCCGGACGTCGTCAGGCCAGTCACGCTGCCGCCGATCGTGTACGTCGGAGCGGACGACAGTTCCCAAACCGACCGGCCGAAGGTGGCCGCGCGGATCAGGCTGTCGTCGTTGGCCACGTACAGGTCGGTCACGTTGACGAGCGGCATGCCGCTACCCCAACGCGTCCACGTGCTGCCGCTGTCCACAGAGGCATACACGCCGAGGTGCGTCGCCGCATACAGCGTCGTCGGGGTCGCCGGATCGACGACCAGCGCGTTGACCGGAATGCCGAACGGGAATCCGGAAGCGGCGCTGTCGATGGGGGTCCAGGTCGTGCCCGAATCGATCGAGCGCCACAAGTGATTCGCCGTGAGGCTCGGCGCCACCGACGCGAGATAGATGATGCTCGCATTGGTAGGATCGAAAGCGATCCACGACATGCTGAGGCCATTGCCCGGGATCGAAGCGGTGCTGCCGATCTGGGTCCAGCTGGTGCCGCCGTTGGTGGTGAGAAAGGCGCGCCCCGAGTTGGCGACGAGGCCCACCGTATTCACGCTGCTCTTCGCTTCACCGATGCCGCGGATGAATATGCTGCCAACGGCGGGCAGGCCGGTGGTGCCGAGCGCCGTCCATGAAGTCGCATAGTTCGTGGACTTGTACGCCTTGGCGTTGCTGAACGTGAACAGGGTATTGCCGGTCGCGTCGCCGTCCCAGCGCGACAGCATCGTGTGGAACGGTGCATTGGTGGAGTCGTTGCACTCGGTGATGCCGCTGCACGAGGCGGAGAAACTCGTTCCGCTGTTGGTGCTCTTGTAGATTCGATCGTAGTACAGGCTGCCGAGCATCTTGGTGGCGTCGGCGCGATTGACGTCGCAGCCGAAGCCGTCGCCGCCGATGATCTGGTTGAAGGTCGCTGTGCTGCCGACGCGCACGCGCGTGCCATTGTCCTGCAGCCCGACGATGGCCGAATTCGTGTTGTTCGTCGAGGAACCCACCTGATACACGAGGTGCGAGGCGATGCCCTTGTTCAGGACATCGGTGAACGCGCCGCCGGCATTGGTCGAACGGAAGATGCCGCCGTCGGTGCCTACGTACAACTTGCCATTGGCATCGATCGTGCCGCCGTGGAAGTCGGCGTGCACGTACGGCAGCTTGAATTGAGCAAGCCAGTTGCTCACCTGGCTGTAGCTGGTGCCGCCGTCGCTGGTTTTGGCCAGCAGCAGGGCGCCGCCGAAATAGGCCACGTCCGGATTGACCGGATCGACCAGCACGAGCTCGTTGTACCAGCCCTGGCCGTTGAGGAGTCCGCTGATAGCGCTCGATTCGCTGTTCTTGTTCGTGTACGTCTTGTATTTCGTTCCGGTGGATCTGGCGGTGCCCGTCCATGTCACGCCGTTGTCGGTCGACTTGAACACGTTGGCGAGATCGCTGGCAGACAGGCCGGCGTTCTGGTTGGCGGCTTCCGCATACATGACGTTGCGGTTCGAGGGCGCTGAAGCAATGTAGAGACGGCCGACGCCGCTGGCATCGGTCACACCGGTGGATTTGGTCCAGGTCACGCCGTTATCAGTGGAGCGCCAAATCTGGCCGTCCGTCGTGGTACCCGTGCCGAGGTTGGCAAAAGCCGCTTCGAGCCCGAGCACGAACGTGTCGCCCCCGCCCCAGGCAAGCGTCCACACGAACGGATCGACCGTTTGCGCGGGGTTGACCACAACCTTGGCGAAGCTGGCGCCGCCGTCGGTGGATCGGTACAGGCCCGTATTGGTGGCCGCCAGCACGATCTGCGGATTGGAACGCGCCACTTCGATGTCGGCAATGATGCTCGAATCGCCGAGGTAGACCACGTCGCTCCAGGTGTCACCGCCGTCGGTCGATTTCACCAGACCGATGCCGGTGCCGTCGAACGGATCGCCAAGGCCAAGATAGAGCGTATTGGAATTCGACGGGTCCATTTCCAGCGTACCGACCGACAGCGATCCCAGCGTCTCGGTCTTCGGGGCCCAGTTGCTGCCGCCGTCGGTGCTTTTCCACACACCGCCGCCCGAGAAGCCCAGATAGATCACATCGGTATCGGTCGGGTCGACGATGACGACGTTGACGCGACCGCTGTCGGTCACGTTGAGCGTGCCGCCGTTCTGCGCGAAGTTGGCATTGTTCGGACCGATGTTGATCCAGTTGCCGGTGGCCAGGGCGCTCTGCGGCGAATTGACCATCGACTTCGCCGCATCACCTCCGGGCAGCAATGGCGCGTAGCGCTGGCGCTCCCTCTGTGCGGCTGCGTTGAGGAAGCGCTGGTACTCGGCCGGAAAATACATCGGCTTCTGATTCGTGAACCCGGGTTCGCCGTGATGACTGTAGTCATCCGTATACCATTCGTACACTGCCTGGCGGCGCGCGCTCGCGTCGTCATTATCGTGATCGGCCGCCAGGCCCAGTCCCGGCAGCGCAAGCGCGGCGAGCAGCATACGGCCCAAGGCCGACGGCAATCCTGTCGATAATTTGATCATTGCGAACCCCTGAAAAGAGAAACCGGGAAAAAGGTGGCGGAGGTTAGCATGCCGCGCCAATTGATTGCGTGTGCGATTCCTCGCATAGCTGCGCCGACGCTGAATATCTTCTAGAAGAAGCGGCCCCTCCAGTAGAAGAAGCAGACATCCCGGCCTGACCATCGGCTAGGGCGCACGGCCCAGCAGCGCGTGTCATGCAAGTTGCAGGGGGTTTGAGCCGCGGTCTGACAGGAAACGGCGTTTGCATTGAACAAACCGGCTCGGCATGGGCCTTGCTGTCTCTGTTGTTCAACGACCAGCAGAGGCGCGCCAGACCATGACCATCGCAAACACCATAAAATCGGCAGGAGCCCGTTTGACCATGAGCAGCGAGGATGTTCGCGCGCTGCTGAAGAAGGATCATGACGAGTTCAAGGATCTGCTTTCGGGTCTTGTCGACGGTGGGCAGGGGCGTTCGCGGGCAAACTTGTTGGAGGCGCTCAAGAAGAACCTCACGGCGCATTCCCGCGCCGAAGAGCAGGTCGTCTACGACGCCATGATCCGGATGCGCGCCAAGAAAGATGTCCACGTGCTTGCCGAGGAAGGGTACGTCGAGCACGGTGCCGTAGACGACCTTCTGGCGCGCATCTCCCGCCTGGACGTTGGAACCGACCTTTGGCTCGCGCACGCGAAGGTGATCCGCGAGATGCTCGAACACCACATTGCCGAAGAACAGAACGAGATCTTCGCAGAGCTGGGCGATCTGTTCAGCAGCGACGAACTGGTGGCCATGGGCGAGCAGTTCCTGCGCCGCAAGGCACGCGTGCTGACCCAGCAGGCGTCGAAGAAGCAACGCAACATCGCGCGCGTCGTGGCCGGACAACGTGCGCGCAAGACCGCGTCGCGCGTGACGACGAAGAAAACAGCCAAGAAGACGACCGCGGTGCGCCGGTCGACAGCCGGCGGTCAACGGTCGGCCTCGAGCGGGCGAACGACGCGTCGCCGCGCCAGATGACGCACGCCACGCGGACCTTCGCTATCGCCGGTCCACCAGAATTGCCGGATCGATCCTGAGCTTGCGCGCGAACGCGGCGAAACGCGGATCGGCGCGATAGTCGAGCAGAAATGGCGTGACCATCAGTTGCGTAAGACCCGAATCGCGCTCGGCGTATGCATTGTCGAGCCATTTGAACATCAGGTCAGGCTGTTTGCGGAAAGCGTACACAACGGCAACCTGATACGGGCCGCCGTGCCCGTATTGCGCGACGAACGTCGTCAATGCCGCTTCGGCCGCCGCATGGTCGTCCGACGCCTGTTGCGCCAGCGTCACAGCGTAGTCGTGCCAGAAACCGGCCGGTTCGAGCGCTGCATCACGCAGCGCCGCTGCAGCATCGCCACGCTGCAGATCGACGATGGCGAGATAGGCGTAGACATGCGATGTGTCGGACTGCAACTCGAGGACCTTGCGCAGCGTTGCTTCGGAGGCGTCGAGCTGTTTGAGCGCCATCTGGTTGCGCGCGCGATTGAGGTATGCGCCAACCAGAAATGGATCGGTGTCGATGGCCTGCTGATTCAATTTCTCGGCTTCGTCGAGATTGCCGAGGGCGGCGAGCAGATAGCCGAGCGCCTGCAACGTGCGCGCGTCATGCGGAGCGAGCGCGGCCGCGCGACGGAATTCGACCTCGGCACCCGGCAGGTCGATGTCCGGCGTGACGTGAACCCAGCCGACCGCGACGTGCGCGTCGGCGAGGTCCGGCGCCAGCCGCAGAGCCGACTGCGCCGATTCGCGGGCATGCGCGTAAGCCGCAGCGATCTCCGCCGGCGCAAGCAGGAACGCCGCGCCGAGGGACCTCCAGACTCTCGACAGGTTTGCGTGCGCCAGCGCGTAGTCCGGATCGATTCGCACGGCTTCCTCGAGATAGGCCAGCGCCTTGCGCTGATCGGCCTCGTTGAAACGGCGGCCGAAATACTGTCCCTGCAGCAGGGCGTTGTACGCAGCAAGGTTCACGGTCTCCGGCGCTGCCAACAGGTGCTGCGGCGCGCCGAGCAGTTTGAGCTTGAGTTGCTCGACGACCGCTGTCGCGATCTCGGACTGGATCGCGAAAATGTCCTTCAGCTCCCGGTCGTAGGTTTCCGACCACAGCTCGCGCCCGTCGGCGGCCTTGATAAGGTCGACGACGATGCGGACGCGATCGCCCTGCTTGCGCACGCTGCCCTCGAGCAGGTTCATCACGCCGAGCCGCTCGCCGATCGTACGGCTGTCGTCCTTGCTGTTCTTGAAGTGGAACGACGAACTGCGGCCGATCGTCTTCAGGTCCGGAATCTTGCCGAGCACCGAAATCAGTTCCTCCGACAGGCCATCGGAGAAATATTCGTTGTCCGGATCGCCGCTGGTGTTCGCGAGCGGCAAGACGGCGATCGATTTTTCTTCGATTGAAACCGCGCCGGCCGGCGTTCGCGCCTGCTCGCCGGCAACTGACGGCGTCCCAGTTTCACCGCGCCGTGGCGCCAGCACGAACTTGTCGATGCCGAAGTACACAAGTGCACACATCAGCACGGCGATGATCGTGCGATCCAGGCGTCGCGCCGTCTGCGGTGCGATGGATTCCCCGGGTTTCACCTCGGCGTCGCGCTTCAGTCCTTC
>DASRTK010000057.1:0-8596 GCA_035655975.1 Rudaea sp. | reverse complement strand
CGCCGGACCGCCACCGCGCGCGAACAGTCCGAGCAGCAGCGCCACGACGCACAGCAGCACGCCGGGAATCACCAGCGTGCTGTTCGTGTGGAAATAGTGGCCGGCGTTTTCCTTCTTCAACAGCGCCTTGTGCTTGCTCAGCGCCGCGCCGATGGTCGTGTGCTCGGACTGTTTCAGAACGAGTTCGTCGCGTGACCCGAGCACGCTGTCGAGCAGCGCTGCCTCGGCCGGCGGCGGCAACTCCCGCGCTTTGGCGGCGCGGCGAAGGCTGAACGTCGAGTCGTCCTGACGGATCGTCAGCGCGCCGCGCACGGCGAGGTCGACGATGTCGGCGGCGAAGCAGCGGTCGTCGTATTTCATGCGCTCGATATGCCGCAGGGCACCCGGCGAAAAACCCTCGGGCGCTTCGTACTGCGGCATGATCACGCCGGCCTTCGGATCGCGGCCGACGCGCAGCCACTGCCACAGATAGTAGAGCCAGACCAGCAGCAGGCCGATGGCACCGATCAGCACGCCGGCATTGTCGTGCAGGAACCAGCGCGCGCTGTCCGCACTGGTCGGCGCGGCGACGATGCCCTTGGGAAACGCAACCACGACGGTAAGGCCTTCGCTTGGCGCCAGGCGTCGCAACGCGCTCACGACAGCGTGCGACGGCCCATCGACTGCAGCACGGTAGTCCTTGCCTTTGGCGCCCTGCACTCCGGTGTACGCTTCGACGTGTATCGCGTCGGTGTCGATCGAGTCCGGCAACGTCACCGCAGCACTCGCCGCCTCGATGGCAAAGTCCCAGCCATTGCCGGTCACGTTCCAGTACAGCTCGTCGTGGTCGTCGAAGAAGCCGAGCTGGCGCGTCGTCTTGTAGCCCAGCACGTAGGTGTACTCGCCCGGTGCCAGAGTCGTGTTCTTGTCGCCGAAGTAGACGCGCACGCCGTTGACCTGCGCTTCGGTGTGAAACGGTTCGTTCGCGCCGTCACGTGTCAGCGTCAGTGGCGTGAAGTCGACGTGCACTCGGTTGCCGAAGCGATCGCGGTAGTCGGTCGGAAAGTCGCGATAAATGCCATGGCGGATCCGGTCGCCTTCGGCGCGCACGCGGATCGTCTCGTCGACCAGCATGCTTGCATCGGTCGCGACGTCGATCTTGCTGTGGAATTCGAGGATGCGCTCGTCGGCACGCGCAACGGAGAAAAGGCCGACAAGCGCGCAGGCGATGCAGAGCAGGCGTGCGATCGCGCTCATAGTTTCACCGCCTCGCGATCTTCGGCCTGGAAGAAATCCTGCGCGCGGAATCCGAACGGCCCGGCCAGCAGCAGTTCCGGGAAGTGCTGGATATGCGTGTTGTACTGGCGCACGGCACCGTTGTAGAAGCGCCGCGCGTATTGCAGGTGATCCTCGACATCGACGAGGTCGCGCTGCAGCTGGAGGAAATTGCCGCTGGCTTTCAGGTCCGGATAGCGCTCCTGCAGCGCCAGCAGCTGCGTCACCTGGGCGGCGAGTTCGGTTTCGATCTGTCCGCGCTGTGCGATTGTGCCGCCGGCCTGCGCGCGCGTGCGCAGTTCGGTAACCGCGCTCAATGTCGAGCGCTCGTGCTCGGCGTAACCCTTGACCGTCGCGGCGAGCTGCGGCACCAGGTCGTGGCGGCGTTGCAGCTGCACGTCGATGTCGGCCCAGGCCGCGCGCACCTGGTTGCGCTCGGCGACGAGCTCGTTGAACGTAATGCCGACATACAGCAGCAGTGCGATGACAGCGCAGCCCGCGATCCACCAGATCATTCGCGTCTCCCCCTTGACCGAAAGCGGCATCGAGCGACTGCAGCGACCGCCGCGCGCCGCGATTTGCGCGATAATACGGTAACGCTCCACAAAGGCGAATGGCCGTGCCCGAAGGTCCCGAGGTCGACACCGACAAGCTGCGCGAAACGATCGACGAGGAAATCGAGAAGGAGGGCAGCAGCCTGTTGCGCACGGTTGCGTTGACCACGGCAATCCTTGCCGCATTGGCCGCGATCGCCTCGCTCAAGGCCGGCGGCACGGTCAATGAAGCCCTGGCTTTGAAGACCGAGTCCACGCGCCTGCAGGCCGAAGCCTCCGACCAGTGGGCCTATTACCAGGCCAAGGGCCTGAAGGCGACGGTCACCGAAGTGTCGCGCAACACCTGGATCGCGCTCGACAAGACGCCGCCGGCGGAGCTGGCAAAAAACGAGGAGCGTTACGCCGAAGACCAGAAAAAGAGCAAGGAAAAAGCCGAGGAGCTGGAAAAGCAACGCGACGAAAAGAGCGCCGAATCCGATCACCTGATGCACCGCCATCATTTCTTCGCGCAGTCGGTCGCGTTCCTGCAGGTTGCGATCGCCCTCGGCGCCGTTGCGGCACTGACGCGCAAGGGCGCGGTGTGGGTCGGGTCACTGGTGCTCGGCCTGGCCGGCGCTGGCGTGTTCGCCTATGCATTCTTTGCCTGACCCTTCCGCGGACCGACGCCGATGATCGAACCACACGACGATCCGAACGCGACCACGCACTTCGGCTATCGCGATGTCCCCGTCGACGAAAAGCAAAAGCTCGTCGGTCGTGTGTTCACGTCGGTCGCGTCGAAGTACGACCTCATGAACGACCTGATGTCGCTCGGCGTGCATCGCATCTGGAAACGCTGGTTCGTCGGGACCAGCGGCGTGCGCGATGGCGATCGCGTGCTCGACCTGGCCGGCGGCACCGGCGACATCGCCGCGCTGCTGCTGCCGCGCGTCGGCACGGCCGGCAGCGTCGTGCTCGGCGACATCAACGCGGCGATGCTGCGCGCCGGACGCGACCGGCTGCTCGATCGCGGCTTCGTGCGCAACCTCGACTACGCGCAACTCAATGCCGAGGCGCTGCCGTTTCCAAATGCGAGCTTCGACGCGGTAACGATCGCATTCGGGCTGCGCAACGTCACCGACAAGCAGCGCGCGCTCGGCGAAATGTTCCGCGTGCTCAAGCCTGGCGGGCGCGTGCTCGTGCTCGAATTCTCGGCGGTGCAGTCCGAGTGGCTCAAGCCGCTGTACGAATTCCATTCGTTCCAGGTGCTGCCGCGCCTCGGAGCGTTCATCGCCAACGACGCCGAGAGCTACCAGTACCTGGCCGAGTCGATCCGCAAGCATCCCGACCAGGCAACGCTGAAGGCGATGATGGAGGCGGCCGGCTTCGGCCGGGTCGACGTGCGCAACCTGTCGGCCGGCATCGTCGCGATCCATCGCGGCTACAAGTTTTAGGCAATAGTGAGAGTCACGGGCTCGGCCGGGAGGCAATATAAGCTCGAGTTTCGCAGGAGTTTCGCGCGCGACCTACTCACAAGAAGCCGTCATTCCCGCGTCTTTCAACAGCGGAGCTGGTCAAGCGGGAATCCATTTTGGATGACCAGCTCCGCTGTTGAGAGCCCCGCTTTCGCGGGAATGACGCCAGTTGAGGCTGTTCTTGCTCTTCAGCGGCGTCGATCGCCGTACGAAGCCTTACAAAATTTAACGCGCCGCTGCCAAATTCGTTGCTTTCGACACGGTGCGACCGGGTCGCCGTGCGGCATACTCGCGCCCGGTTTGGACGTACAAACGTCCGCCACCTGCCAATACACCCCGGGAATTCCAGATGAGAACGACAACCGCGTTCGCAGCGCTGCTGCTGAGCCTCCTGCTGCCGGCCACGCTGGTCGCGGCCGCCGACACTGACGACAGCGCCAAGAAGGACGAAAAGTCCCAGAGCGCGAAGGACGTCGCGCACGAGCGCGCCGAGGCGGAAGCCGAGAAATCCGTCGTCACCTCGCACAGCCTGCAGCTCGGCGGCCGCGCGATTGCGTACAAGGCGACGGCCGGCAAGTTGCTGATCCGCGACGACAAGGGCAAGCCCGACGCGAGCATGTTCTATGTCGCCTACACGGCCGACGGCGAGAAGGATCCGTCGCGGCGGCCGGTCACGTTCCTCTACAACGGCGGGCCGGGTTCGGCCAGCATCTGGCTGCACATGGGCTCGTACGGACCGGTGCGCGTCGTCACATCGAGTCCCGATGCGACCGCGCCCGCGCCGTATCGCATCGAGCAGAACCCCGACAGCCTGCTCGACAAGTCCGACCTCGTCTTCGTCGACGCGATCGGTACCGGCTATTCGAAGGGCCTGGTCAAGGACGACAAGGACGGCAAGCCGGACAAGGATACGGTCGACAATCCGAACAAGCGCTTCTGGGGCACCGACCCGGACATCGATGCGTTCGGCCGCTTCATCGCGCGCTACATCACGGTCAACAAGCGCTGGAATTCGCCGAAATTCCTGTTCGGCGAATCGTACGGCACACCGCGTTCGGCCGGCCTGTCCAAATATCTCGAAGAGAAGGGCATCGCGCTGAACGGCGTCGTGCTGCTGTCGTCGATCCTGAACTACGGCTCGCGCCTGCCGGCGCTCGACAACGATTACATCAACTTGCTGCCGTCGTACGCGGCAATCGCGTGGTACCACAACAAGATCGCGAACAAGTCGGCGACGCTCGAACCGTTCCTGACCGAAGTGCGCGCGTTCGCGCGCGGCGACTACACGGTCGCGCTGGCCAAAGGACAGGATCTCGGCGACGCCGAACGCAATGCGATCGCCGACCGCATGTCGAAGTACACGGGCCTGTCCGTCGCCTATCTGAAGGAAGCGAACCTGCGCGTCAGCCAGCCGCGCTTCCGCAAGGAACTGTTGCGCGACGAGCGCCGCACGCTCGGCCGCTACGACGGCCGCTTCGAAGGCATCGACATGGACGCCGCCGGCGAAACGCCGGAGACCGATCCGGCCGACACCGCGATCCGCGGCGCGTTCACGGCCGCATTCAACGACTACATCGTGCGTGAGTTGAACTACGTCAGCGACGTGCCGTACCAGCCGTCCGGGAACAACACGAACCGCGACTGGGATTTCAAGCACAACCTGCGCGGCCAGTTCCGGCCGGTACCGATTCCGATCACGGTGCCCGACCTGTCCGAAGCGATGCGCACGAACCCGCACCTGAAGGTCATGTCGGCGAACGGCTGGTTCGACCTGGCCACGCCATTCTTCGCGACCGAGTACGACCTGGCGCACATGGACATCGATCCGAAGCTGCGCAGCAACCTGACGTTCACGTATTACCCGTCAGGCCACATGGTCTACCTCAACCTCGAAGCCGCAAAGCAGTTCAAGGCCGACCTCGCGAAGTTCTACGACAGCGCCGCCCCGAGTCGATAACGACCGGTGGGGTGGGCCTCGGCCCACCGTTTCGCTTTCTTGCGCCAAGGAAAAAAGATGGTGGGCCAAGGCCCACCCTACCTTGCCCGGCCGAGGAATCCTGCTGCGCTCCTTAGCCCTCCCCTTCAAGGGGAGGGTTGGGTGGGGATGATGTTGCGTCCCACCCCTTCCGCTTGCCCTCTCTCCACCTGCGGGGAGAGGGCCGGGATGAGCGGTGTGTCCGCCCTCTGCACCACTCAAATCTGCCTTACAACTTCCTGACGCAACTGCACGCTGCAGAAGCGCCGTCCCGCTCGCCGCGGCAAGCCTGCTGCAGGGCGCCAGCACGCCCTTCACATTCGTGACATGCGTTTTGTTTTGGCCGATACTCGCGCTCCGGCCAGTCATCGACCGTCGACAGGGGGCTTCATGCGAAGCGCGTGTCGGTTCGAAAACGCAGGTTCCGTGGTGCCCGGCGCTGTCTCATGAGCACGCCGGCCGAATCCCCGCGCTACTTCGCCTTCATCAGCTACAGCCACCAGGACGAATCCTGGGCGCAGTGGCTGCACAAGACCCTGGAAACCTGGCGCGTGCCGAAACGCCTCGTCGGCCAGAGCACCGACGCCGGCGTCATCCCGCCGCGCCTGCTGCCGATCTTCCGCGACCGCGACGAACTTGCCAGCGCAACCGATCTCGGCCGCACTGTCAACGCCGCGCTCGCGCAATCGAAAAACCTGATCGTGATCTGTTCGCCGGCTTCGGCGAAGTCGCGCTGGGTCAACGAAGAAGTGCTCGCGTTCAAGCGCCTCGGCCATGCCGAACGGATCTTCTGCCTGATCGTCGGCGGCGAACCGAACGCCAGCGATCTCGCCGGACGCGAAGCCGAGGAATGTTTCGCGCCTGCGCTGCGTTTCCAGATAGGCGCCGATGGACAGCCGACGTCACAACGCACGGAACCGATCGCCGCCGATGCGCGCGAAGGCAAGGATGGCAAGGGCAACGCGAAACTCAAGCTTTGCGCCGGCATGCTTGGTGTCGGGTTCGACGCGCTCAAGCAGCGCGAGTTGCAGCGCCGTAACCGTCGTCTTGCGATCTTGTCGACGGCGGCCGTATTGGTGATGCTCGTAACGACATCGCTCGCGATCATGGCGGTGATCGCGCGCGGGGACGCCGAGCGGCGGCAGAAGCAGGCCGAAGATCTGGTTGGCTTCATGCTCGGTGATTTGAACGACAAGCTGCGTGAGGTGACGCGACTCGACATCCTGCAGTCCGTCGACGACAAGGCAATGGCCTATTTTTCGTCGCTGCCAACGAAGGACGTCACTGATGCCTCGTTGGCAATGCGCGTCGATGCGTTGCAAAAGATCGGCGGCGTTCGTGAAGACCAGGGACAGATTCCGGCGGCACTGGAATCCTATGCTGCGGCATCGACCCTGGCTGCAGAACTGCTGCGTCGATCGCCGACAGATGTCACTCGTCGGACTGACTATGCGAACAGTCTGACCTGGGTCGGAAAAGCGTATTGGTTCCAGGGAGACCTCGAGCAGGCGGCGAAGAACTTTCAGACAGCGAGCGACATGCTGCAGGCTGTGGTCGCCGTGAAACCCGACGATATCCAGCTTGCTGCCAAGCTCAGTTTCGCCCTGACCAACGCGGCACGCGTGCTCGAGGCGCGCGGAGAATTCGACGAGGCTAAGCAGCGATACGAGGCCGTCCAGAAGATTCTAGAAGACCTGTCGGCACGCGATCCCAAGAATGTGCGTTGGCGATCCTACCTTGGCGACGCCTACGACAACCTCGGCAAGCTCGCCCTTGAGCAGGGGCAGCTCGACCGGGCGATTGCAGCTTATCGGGCCGATCAACGGATCAAGGCCGAGCTGGTGACGCAAGATCCAAACAATCACAACCAGCAACAAGAACTTGCGATCAGCAATGCGATCTTCGGCCGGAGCCTCAGTTTCTGCGGTGAGTTGGAAGTTGCGTCACGCTCTCTCGGCGAAGCGGTGACCAGCTTCAAGGAGCTGATGGTTTTCGATGCGACCGAGACGGAATGGCAATACCTGTTCGCGCGTTACAGCGAGCAACTCTCGGGAATACTGCGGCAGCAAGGGCAGGCGGATGCAGCGGCAGCCGCTGGCAGCGATTCTTTGCGCGTGCTTGAAATCCTTGTTGCCAAGGACCCGACCAATTCGGTGTGGCAGCAACAATTGGCACGCAGTCGTGTCGAAAGCGCGCGAACGCGATTGGCTGTGAACGATGCTGTTACGGCGGCGAAGCTGATCACCGAGGCACGCGATGCTATCGCGCCGCTACGGGCGAAGACACCAAATGACCGCAATCTCATCCTGCTTGACGCGCAGGCGAATACTGTGGCCGGCGAAGTTGCCGCACAGGGCGGCGATGCGACGTCCGCTCGCGAAGGCTGGACTCGTGCCCGCGATACGATCGCGCCCATCGCGCTATCTGGAAATGACGTGCAGGTGCTCGCGGTATCGGCGACGACATTGCTGCTGCTTGACGACATCGACAGCGCGCGACCGTTGGTCGCAAGACTCGCGGCCATGGGCTACCGAACCCCGGATTTCGTCGCGTTGACCAGCAGCAGAAATCTCGACTATCCGATCAATGAGGAGTTTTCGCAGCGCATAGCAGACAGCATGAAGTAGGTGCAGGTGCATGGCACGGCGTGGTTCCGTGCCTCAATTCGTCCAAACAGAAGGAGTCGAACGATGACCATTAAAGTAAGCTTGGTTACAAGTGCCACCCCACCAGTGACGGTGAAACCGGCGACCGAAAACATCAACAGTGGCAATCAGACGATTGAATGGGTGCCTGATTCGAATCAGCCAGCCTTCACCTTTGTCGGGGTGACTTTTCCGACCGCGCCATCAGGCCAGTTCTCGGCCCCTTCCATTTCAACTGACCCGGTTTGCATGACGGTGATCGACAACAACAACAGTCAGTCCAGCAAGGGTAATTTTCCGTACACGCTCACCGTGAGTCTGAATGGGACCAACTACAGTACGGGTCCTGGAATACAAGGCGGAGGCGGTGACCCGGTAATCCACAACAACTAAAACACGTAGGCTAAGCGAAGCCCTTTCGACCGGAACGTCCGGGGCTGGTGGGTTGTCAGCCCAGCCTACGGTGCTGTCATCTCATACAGCAGTCAGCCCGGCCCGAGGCTCGCCAACTCCCGCTGCGCCGCGCTCAGCCACTCGTCTTCCTTCTTGCGGTAGTAGCGTGGCGCGTGTTTTGCGCGCGCGAGCATGTCGCGGAACACGCCGCGCGCGTCGGCGAAGCGGCCGCGCGCCTTGAGCATCGCGCCGTAGCGGAAACGCGCTTCCTCGCCGGGGTAGCTCGTTGCCAGCGTTTGATAGCGCTGTAGCGCTGCGTCG
>DASRTK010000056.1:0-6332 GCA_035655975.1 Rudaea sp. | reverse complement strand
TTCAACGGACGACGTACGGCAACATGAGCGTCCGCTTTCGGGCATTGAGGCGCGGGCATCGGGTGTCCGCTCTGGGCCGATGCCGGACTGTCGCGCTAGACGATGCTGTGGAAGCAGCGAATGACTTCGCGCCGCTCGTTGACGAACGACGCGGGAAAAACCCTCGGCTGTAGTCGGCCGTTGCGTTCGACTCCGGCCCCGGTATCGGCGGCCGCTGTCCAACCTTGCGTCCTGTCTGTCGTATTTATAAGGAAGACTGGCTTTCGCGTTTGGAGGATGTCGTGCCGAAACTGCGAATTTTGATGGCGCTTGCGCTGATCACCGTCAGCCTTTTAGCCCTCGGCGTTGATTTCTTTACGGGCAAAGAGGCTATCGGCAACAGCGCATCGGATTATCCGGTCAAGTCTGGATTTGAAATCCCGTAACTCGGGTATCGCAGGCGTTGAGATGCGGGCCCGTATGCTCAACGGATGCCCGATTGCCAGCTCAAGCTAACCCCGGTCTCGACGGCCGGCGACTACGTGCGGGTCTGCTGGCACATCTACCACGGTGCGTTCTACGTCGGGATCATCCACCCGCGCTCCGGCGATGCGTGGTGCGTATGGCTGCACGGAGAGCGGCTAGGCGAATTCGATTCGCTCGATGAAGCGAAGCGGACGGTCACGGAGTGGTACTACGGGCCGGCGACGGCCCCTGAAGCAGTCACGACTTTTCGGGATGCTTAGCATGCGGCGAACCGCGGCGGCGGCCTGCCGCGCGCGCACGAATTCGACTCAAGGTGGCGTGGATCGCTGGGGCAAAGCAGCAAGCCACTCGAGCACAAGGCTCTGCAACGCGATGCGCTGGTCGTTGAAACCGTGGTCGGTATCCAGCGTTTCGACGCGCAGCGCCTTTGGATGCTGCGCTTTCAGCGCCGGAAGCAGGTCCAGCGCCTTGTCGTCGTCCGCGTCGCGCGTCGCGAGCACGATCAGGGCCGGACGTTTGGCGATGTTCGGCGCGAACGCCGCGAGTTGCCATTTGTTACCGTTCTTCATGAGCGTCTCGACGACTTGATGCGCGTTCATGCCGGCAAGGCGGCCATCGACGTCGGCGAAGTCTTCGCTTGCGGATCGCTCGCGCTCAGCGTCCGTGGCCTTGGAGAGCAAGCGCGTATCGAAGCTCAGGTCCCACGGAGCGAGCAATACACAACCAAGCAGAGCTTGGTCCGCAGCGCAGCGCTGCGCCGCCATGAAACCGCCCATGCTGTGGCCGATCACGACGATGCGCTTCGGATCGAAACGCGAATGCCGCGCGGCCTCCGGACTGCGCACCCACGCAATTGCGGCAGCGGTGTCTTCGATTGCGCCGTCGAACGTGAACGTGCCCTCCGAACCCCACGAGCCGCGGTAATGGAACGTGACCACGGCCCAGCCCGAGCGGCGCAGTGATTGCGCGAGATCGAGATTCTGTTCGTTGCCCGGAAAGCCGTGCAGCAGCACAGCAACAGGATGAGGCCCCCTGCCGGCAGGCACGTAGACCATCGCATTCATCTGTGCGCCACCACTCGGTATTCTCAGTCCCTCGCCGCTGGCCGGGTACGCCTTGTCCGCGGGTGGATCGCGATACACGGCTGTGGGAATGGATGGCGGCGCAGCGGCGGCCGCGCGTGTGAACGCAAGGCAAGTGACGAATACGAACATGGCAAGCCTGGCTGTCATGGCATCTTCCTGTGCAATTCCACGAGCGGACTATCATCATATCGGCTTCGCGAATCGTGATTTGCTATACAGATTTCGCAAATCACCGTCGCCACGCCGCCTGCATGGTGGCCCGAATCGTCGCGTCGCGCGCACGTGCGGTTCGTAACATGGTTTGCAAACCGGTCGCACGGTAAGCTTCAGCCGATGAATCGCAGTTATCGTTTTGGCGAGTTTCGCATCCTGCCGGCGTTGCGCGAGCTCTGGCGCGGCGACCGGCTGATCACGCTGCCGCCGCAGGTGTTCGACTGCCTGGCCTACCTGGTCGAGCATAACGATCGCGCCGTCGGGCACGACGAACTCGTCGCTGCCGTGTGGGGCAAGACCGAAATAAGCGAAGCGCTTCTCCGCCAAGCAATTTTGCGCATCCGCCGCGACCTCGGCGACGACGCCAAGGAGCAACGCCTGCTGCGCACGCTTCCGCGGTTCGGCTACCGTTGGATTGCGCCGCTCGACATCGAGGATTACACGCCGCCGATCGCCGCGGCGTCCGCACCACCGGTGCGCACGCCGGAAGTCGTGGCGCCACTCGATGCTACCGCGGTGGAGCCGGCGCGCGAGCCCCTCAGCGCCGACGCGGCGACGACGACGACAGGCACGGAAGCCACCGAGGAACCGGCTCGACCGCCGCGTCGAGCGACGAAGATCGTGATCGGCGGTATCGCTGTGGCGCTGTTGATCGCCGCCGCGCTCTGGGCTCTGCGCATGAATCAGTATGCGGCGCCGCGCGTTCCGTCGGCTGCGCGCGGCGATTCGCTGGTGAGCGCGGTACTGCCTGCTGTCGTCGAACCGGGCGACGAGTCGGCGTGGATGCATCTGGGCATGATGGATGCCGTTGCTGCGCGACTGCGCAGCTCGGGTCTGCCGAGCGTGCCGAGCGAAGACGTCGTCGCCCTGCTCAAGGCGCCGGAGGCGAACCGCAGCGGCACGTTGCGCGAGGCGCTCGCCGCGAACCTGCTGATCACGCCGCGTGTGCAGCGCGTCGGCGACGCCTGGAAGGTTAGTCTCGATGCCGACGATGGGGCGGGGCACCAATATACCGCCGACGCGGATGCGCGCGACGCCGCAGCGGCCGCCCGCGCGGCGGCCGACAAGCTTCTGGCGACGCTGGGCCGGCAACCGGTCGACGCAAAGGAAGAGTCTGGCGAGACGATACTCGTACGGCGCATTGATGCGGCAGCACTCGCCGACGATCTCGATGGTGCGCGCGCGCTGATCGCGCAGGCCTCGCCGGAACAGCAGCGATCGCCGGAGGTGCGCCTGCGCCAGGCCAAGATCGACTATCGCGGCGGCAAGCTCGATGCCGCCCGTGACCGGCTCGTCGCGATGCTCGACGAAGCGCCGGCAAAAACGGCGCCGGTGCTGCGGGCGAGCATCCTGAACGGACTCGGTGCCGTGGCGAACGCGCGCGAACAGTCCAGGCAGGCCGAGGAGTTCTTCGGCGAGGCGGCCCTGCTGCTCGAATCGCACGCCGAGCCAGAGCAGCTCGGTCAGGCGTATCTCGGCCAGGCGGCAGCGGCGACGGACCAGGGCCATTTCGATGCGGCGGCCGCGGATTTTGCGCGCGCGCGCATCGCCTACCGGGAAGCGAATGACAATCTTGCCCTGATCCGAGTCGCGGCGGACGAGGGATTTGCCGACTTCGACCAGCGCCGTCCGGCGCGCGCGCTCGCGGAACTCCAGGCAGCGGCGGCAGGTTTCAAGCAATGGGGGGCGCTGAACGAAGCGATCCTGACCTACATCTACGAGATCGCTTGTCATCTGGCTCTGCTCGACGGCCGCGCGGCGATGCAGGCGGCAGATGCCGCCGACGAGCTCGCGCAGAGGGTCGACAATCGTGTGACGCGCGATCGGCTGATGCTGGCGCGCGCGAAAGCGCTCGTTGCCGTCGGACGCCTGCGCGAAGCGCGCGCAACGCTCGATGCGTTGCACAGGTCGGATGTGGTTGCGGAGACCATCGCCAGTGCCGACGGCCTGGCGGCACAGCTGAGCCTCGATGCCGGCGAAGCTGGCGCGGCCGAAGACTTGGCGGAACATGCGGTGGCGGCTCTCTCTGCACCAAGTCATCCGGGCGCGCGCACCGATGCATGGTTCACCGAGGTCCGCGCCGAGCTACGCGGTGGGACCATCGCGAAGGCGGCGGCGACGCTGGCCGCGTTCGAGAACTGGGCCGGCCAGATCGACAACGCGCGCGCGCGCCTGTTCGCAGAACTCGCCCGCGCCGAGTACGGCAGGCAAACCGCCGGCACCGGCGACTGGCGCGTCGCCTTCGTCGAGGCGAGCAAGCTCGCAGCCCGCGATGGCATTCCGTATGAAATCGCAACCGTCGCGCGCAGCTATGCCGACGCCTTGCTCGCGGAGGGCGACCTCGAGGCCGCCGCCATCGAAGTCGGACGCGTATCACGCTGGGCCGAACAGGACTTCGGCTGCGCCGTCCTCGAAGCCCGCCTGTTCGCGGCGACCGGGCGCAACGAGGCGCGCCAGGCGGCGGTGGCGCGCGCGCAGTCGCTGGCTGGCGAGCGCCCCCTCCCGGCAGACGCGATGGTCGTGCCAGTGTCGACGCGCGCGGCGAAGAAGTAACTCCGCGAACGGCCGCTCGATCCGCAGCGCATTGCGATCTGATTCGCGGTCCGGCGCTCCAAACGGAAAACGAATGGATTGCGAACGCGAACGGCATTCCCGTTCGTCACAGCTCCCGGTACGGTCGAAAGCTAAGCCACGCGCGCGAAAGCGGACGGGACATCCCATTCGCTGCGACTGCGCATGCGTTCCCGGCTTGGATCGACAATTACCTCCTTGGGAGTTGGGATGAAGCGTTTCTTATCTGGTTGGATGTCCGCCTTGGCGTGCGCGATGACCTTCGCGGCAACTGCGCAGGTAGCGACCGCGGCGAACGCGGACCTTTCGATCATGAACGACGACGGCGTTACAGCCGCCACGCCGGGCGGATCAGTCTCTTACACGATCACGGCATCGAACCTGGGTGCCGACGATGCGATGGGTTCGAACGTCGCCGATGCGTTCCCGGCGTCCCTGACCTGCACCTGGATGTGCCTCGGTTCGGGGGGAGGTACCTGCACAGCCTCGGGCTCCGGCAACATCAATGACGTCGCGAACCTGCCGAATGCCGGCAGCGTGACGTACAGCGCCACCTGCAACGTTTCTTCGGCAGCGAACGGTTCGCTGATCAACACGGCCACGGTTACGGCACCGGGAGGCGTCACTGATCCGACACCGGCCAACAACAGCGCGACCGACGCCGATAGCTTGACCCCCAAGGCCGACCTGTCGATCACCAATAGTGACGGCGTCGCGGCCGCCACGCCGGGCGGCAGCGTCACCTACACGATCGCCGCATCCAACGCCGGTCCGAGCGACGCGCCGGGTACCACCATCGGAGATACGTTCCCGGCAGCGCTGACCTGCGGCTGGAGCTGCGTCGGAACCGGCGGGGGCACCTGCAAAGCCTCGGGCTTCGGCAACATCAACGACACGGTCAACCTGCCGAGCGGCGCCAGCGCGACCTACACGGCGAACTGCAACGTGTCGGCGGCGGCCACCGGTTCGCTGAGCAACACCGCGCTGGTCATCGCGGCGGGCGGCATCACCGACCCGACACCGGCCAACAACAGTGCGACCGATACCGACACGCTGCCGGCGGCTACGGTCCCGGCGAACCTCGGCATCACGATTACCGACGGCGTCACGACGATGGTGCCGGGCACGCCGGTGGTGTACACGATCACCGCGTCCAACGCAGGCCCGAACGACGCGCCGGGTTCGATCGTGGCGGATACGTTCCCGGCAACGCTGACGGCATGTACCTGGACTTGCGCCTCCGGCAACGGCACCTGCACCGCTTCGGGTAGCGGCAACATCAACGACGTGGTGAATCTGCCGAACGGCGGCAGCGTGACCTACACCGCAACCTGCAACATCGCTCCGGCGGCAACGGTCTCGCTGGCCAACACGGCGACGGTTACGCCGCCAGCCACGGTGAGCGATGCGACACCGGCCAACAACAGCGCGACCGACACCGACACGCTCACGTCGAAGGTCAACCTCTGCGTTACCAACACCGACAATGCGCCGCTCAACCCGATCAAGACGCAGAGCGCCGGCAACAAGGTGACCTACACGATCAAGGCTTTCAACACCACGGGCTGCTCCACCGCGACCCCGGCCAGCGGACCGAGCAGCGCGCCGGCGGCGATCGTCACCGACACGTTTCCTTCGTTGCTGACAGCGTGCACGTGGACCTGCAGCGGCACCGGCGGCGGCACGTGTACGGCTTCGGGTTCCGGCAACCTCAACGAAACGGCGAACCTGCCGTTCGGCGGCACCGTCACCTACAGAGCTACTTGCACGATCCCCGCATCGGCAACCGTCGGCGGCCTGCTGAACAACACCGCGACGGTCGCCGCCGGCACCGGTGTCACGGAAACGGCAACGGCCGACAACAGCGCGATCGACACCTTCACGGTGGCCCTCACGCCCGATCTGACGACCACGATCACCGACGGTGTGACGACGGTGAAAACCGGCGATAACCTGACCTACACGGCGATGGTCAAGAACAACGGCCCGACCATCGCA
>DASRTK010000055.1:0-3880 GCA_035655975.1 Rudaea sp. | reverse complement strand
CCGTAAACGGGGGAAGGGAAAGCAATGAGCGCTGGGAAGCGCAGCGTTTCATGACGTAACGCCCTCAACGACAGCCTCGCCGCCCCGCTTGTCCACACGTCGCGCCAACCGATCGAACGCAAGATAAATCACCGGCGTCGTGAACAGCGTCAGCACCTGGCTGACGATCATGCCACCGACGATCGTGATGCCGAGTGGATGACGCAACTCCGAACCAACGCCGCCGCCGAGCATCAGTGGCAGCGCGCCGAACAACGCAGCCAGCGTCGTCATCAGGATCGGGCGGAAGCGCAGCAGGCAGGCCTGGTAGATCGCCTCGCGCGGCGGCATGCCCTGTTCGCGCTCGGCGTCGAGCGCGAAGTCGACCATCATGATCGCGTTCTTCTTGACGATGCCGATCAACAGGATGATGCCGATGATCGCGACGATGCCGAGGTCCTGGCGCGCGACCATCAGCGCGAGCAGCGCGCCGATACCGGCCGATGGCAGCGTCGACAGGATCGTGATCGGATGGATGTAACTTTCGTACAGCACGCCGAGCACGATGTACATCGTCGCGATTGCGGCCAGGATCAGCAGCACGGTGTTGGTCAGCGAAGCCTGGAACGCGAGTGCGGCACCCTGGAAACTCGTATCGATGCTCGCCGGCATGCCGATTTCCTTCTCGACCTGCTTGATCCGCTCGACCGCTGCGCCGAGCGACGCGCCGGGCGCGAGATTGAACGACACCGTCGTCGATGGGAACTGGCCGAGGTGATTGATCAGCAGCGGCGAAGCGCCCTCGGTAATCGTGACCACGGTGTCGAGTGGCACCTGGCCGTTGGCCACCGCGGCTTGCGTCGTGCCGACCGTGACGCCCGGTGTCGCGCCCTGCGGCGTGCCGCCTGCGCTCTGCGTGCCGCCCGGCGTCGACGCGCCGCCTTGCGGCGTCTGCGCGACCTGGTTGGCGTTGAGCAGACCCGGAACATAGATCCGGCTCAGTGCCTTGAGTCCTTCCTGGAATTCGGGTTTGACTTCGAGCACGACGCGATACTGGTTCGCCTCGGTGAAGATCGTCGACACCAGGCGCTGGCCGAACGCGTCGTAGAGCACCGCGTCGATCGCCGCCGGCGTGATGCCGAGGCGGCCGGCCGTGTCGCGATCGATGTTCAAATAGGCCTGCAGGCCCTGCGACTGCAAATCGCTGGCGACATCGGCGAGCTCGGGCTGCTGGTTGAGCTTGTCGACGAGCTTCGGCACCCAGGTGTTGAGTGCGGCAAGATCCGGCGTGCCGAGCGTGAACTGGTATTGCGTGCGGCTGACGCGGTCCTCGATCGTGAGATCCTGCACCGGCTGCAGGTAGAGCGTGATTCCACCGAGCTTGCGCGCGTCGTCCTGCAGCCGCCGGATGACTGTTTCTGCGCCGTCGCGCGTGCCGTGCGGCTTGAGGTTGATCAGGAAGCGGCCGCTGTTGAGCGTCGTGTTCGTGCCGTCGACGCCGATGAACGACGACAGCGACTGCACGGCCGGATCGGCCAGGATCAGCTTGCCGAGTTCCTGCTGCTGGCGCGCCATCGCGGCGAACGAGATCGACTGCGAGGCTTCGGAAATTCCCTGGATCAAGCCGGTGTCCTGCACCGGAAAGAAACCCTTCGGGATGAAGATGTACAAGACTATTGTCAGGACCAGCGTGCCGACGGCAACCAGCAGCGTCGCGCCCTGGCGATCGAGCACCCAGGCAAGCCAGCGCCCGTAGCTGGCGATGAGGCGATCGAACTTGTCGCCGGTCCAACGCGAGAAGCGGCTTTCTTCCTCGCGCTTGTGATGCTTGAGGATCTTCGCGCACAGCATCGGCACGAGCGTCAGCGACACGACCGCGGAGATCACGATCGTCACGGCCAGCGTGATAGCGAACTCCCGGAACAGGCGGCCGACGACGTCGCCCATGAACAGCAGCGGGATCAGCACCGCGATCAGCGAGATCGTCAGCGAGATGATCGTGAAGCCGATCTGTTTGGAGCCCTTGAGCGCGGCCTCGAATGGCGAATCGCCCTCCTCCAGATAGCGCGAAATGTTTTCGATCATCACGATCGCATCGTCGACGACGAAGCCGGTCGAGATCGTCAGCGCCATCATCGTCAGGTTGTTCAGGCTGAACCCGGCCAGGTACATGACGCCGAACGTGCCGACCAGCGATAGCGGCACCGAGAAACTCGGGATGATCGTCGCCGGCAGGTTGCGCAGGAAGATGAAGATCACGAGCACGACGAGCACGACGGCGAGGAACAGTTCGAACTCGACGTCCTCGACCGAGGCGCGCACGGTCACGGTGCGGTCGGTCAGGACGGCCACGTCGACTGAGGCAGGCATCGCCTGGGTCAGTGTCGGCAGCAATTGCTTGATGCGGTCGACGACATCGATCACATTGGCGCCGGGCTGGCGCTGGATGTTGACGATGATCGCGGGCACGCTGTCCTTCCAGGCCGCCAGCCGCGTGTTCTCCGCGCCGTCGATGATGTCGGCCACGTCGATGAGCCGCACCGGCGCGCCGTTCTTGTAGGCGATGACGATGTCGCTGTACTCGGCTGCCGACTTCAGCTGGTCGTTCGCGTCGATCGTGTACGAGCGCGTCGGCCCGTCGAAGCTGCCCTTCGCGCCATTGACGTTGGCGTTGCCGATCGCCGTGCGCAGATCCTCCAGGCTCATGCCATACGACGCGAGCGCGGTCGGGTTGGCCTGGATGCGCACGGCTGGGCGTTGGCCGCCGGACAGCGTGACCAGGCCCACGCCGGTGATCTGCGAGATTTTCTGCGCCAGGCGCGTGTCGGCCAGGTCTTCGATCTGCGGCAGCGGCAGCGTCTTGGAAGTCAGCGCCAGGCTCAGGATCGGCGCGTCGGCCGGATTGACCTTGCTGTAGATCGGCGGCGTCGGCAGATCCGCCGGCAGGAACGTGCCGGAAGCATTGATCGCCGCCTGCACTTCCTGTTCGGCAACGTCGAGGCTCAGGTCGAGGCTGAACTGCAGGGTGACGACCGAGGCGCCCGCCGAACTCGTCGAGGACATCTGGTTCAGGCCCGGCATCTGGCCGAACTGGCGTTCGAGCGGCGCCGTCACCGATGAGGTCATGACCTCGGGACTCGCGCCCGGATACAGCGTCGTGATCTGGATCGTCGGATAGTCGACCTCGGGCAACGCCGACAATGGCAGGAATCGGTACGCCAGGATGCCGACCAGCAGAATCGCCGCCATCAGCAGCGACGTGGCGACCGGACGCAGGATAAACAGGCGTGACGGATTCATCCGACTTCGCTGCCTGCTCTGAAGCCCTCCCCTTCAAGGGGAGGGTTGGGTGGGGATGGTGTTGCCGGCGCGCCAACTTCCGGATCAAGGCGAACGCTGCCACAGCATGTCACTTTGACCTCGCCGTCTCGACACCATCCCCACCCCGGCCCTCCCCTTGAAGGGCAGGGAGAAGGGCGACGGCGATTGGATGTATAGACGTCCATACAGGATGCGGATGCGCGTCCGCTCACTGCCTGCCGTCCGCCGGCTTTGCGTCCGTTGCGGGTGTCTGCGGCTTGCCGGTCGCTGGTTGCGTGCCGTCAGCAGGCTTGCCCGTTCCCGGCCCACTACCGCCATCGCGCCGGCGACGCTCGCCTTGGCCCTGCTGTCCCTCGCGCTGCTGGCCCTGTCCGCGTTGTCGCTCGCCCTGCTTGTCCTGGCCTTGCGCAGCATCTCCAGCCGCCGGCGCATCGCCCGGCAGTTCGACCTTGCTGCCCTCGCGCAGCTTGTCGGCGCCGTCGGTAACGATGGTTTCGCCGATCTTCAGGCCGCTGGTGACGGCAACGCGCTCGCCTTCGGTCGGCCCGGTCTTGATCTGACGCACGCTCACCGAGCGGTC
>DASRTK010000054.1:0-6334 GCA_035655975.1 Rudaea sp. | reverse complement strand
CGATGGCTCGAAGAATGTCTGGCAGGAAGTGTCCGGCGGCGCCGACATCATCACGATCGGCAAGTACGAAACGCCGTCGCGCGCCTACATCGGCCGCTTCAATTTCAAGGGCGCGGACCAGCAGAAGATCGTCGGCCAGCTCTCGGGCGGCGAACGTGGCCGTCTCCACCTGGCCAAGACCCTGCTGGCCGGCGCCAACGTGCTGCTGCTCGACGAACCGTCGAACGACCTCGATGTCGAAACCCTGCGCGCGCTCGAAGAAGCCTTGCTCGAATTCCCCGGCTGCGCGCTGGTGATCTCGCATGATCGCTGGTTCCTCGACCGCATCGCCACGCATATCCTGGCATTCGAGGACGACTCGCATGTCGAATTCTTCACCGGCAACTACGGCGAGTACGAGGCCGACAAGAAGTCGCGTCTCGGCGAGGAAGCAGCGCGTCCTCATCGCGTGCGCTACAAGAAGTTGACCTGATACGATAGGAATGATCCAAACAGGGCCGCCCCGGCCGGACTGGTGCGGCCGGAACGTCAAGGACAAGCGAATGGCGACAGCAGCGGGCGAAGCGCTGCAAGAAGCACGAAGCGCCTATCGGCGACGCGAACTGGACAAAGCGCGCGCGCGGGTGGAAGACGGCCTGAGGCTTGGGCCGGACGAACCCGAACTGCTGTATCTGGCCGGCTGCATTGCGCTGGATCAGCAGCGTGTCGGCGATGCGCGCGATCTGCTCGGGAAGGCGTACCGGCGCAGTCCGCAGTCGGCCGCCGTCGCCTACAACTTCGGCAACGTGTGCTTCGTGCTGCAGGATTTCGCCGCCGCAGTCGGCGCCTTTTCGTCCCTGCTCGACTGGGCGCCACGCGCGGAGGATATAGCGTTCAAGACCGGTTATGCGCTGGGCCGCTTGAACGAATGGCAAGCCGCCGGCGCAGCGCTGGTGCTCTCGCAGCGTCGCGGCGACGCGCGCGGCGAAACGGCGCGCGGCGTCGGCGAATGTGCGCGCGAACTCGTGGCGACCGGACAGCAGGCGCCGCGCTATTTGCTGCCGCCGGAACGCGCAGCCGGCCGGATCTCGGTTGTCGTGTGCAGCATCGCACCGAACAAGCTCGCGCGCCTGCGGCAGAACCTCGATGAGCGCCTTGCCGGCGAGGACTGGGAGCTGATCCATATCGCCGACGCGTCGTCGCTGTGCGAGGGCTACAACCGCGGCGTCGCGCAAGCAACCGGCGAACTGATCGTGATGTGCCACGATGACATCCGCATACTGAGTCCGGACTTCCCCGAGAAACTGCGCGCGTACCTGGCCACGTACGACCTGATCGGCGTGGCGGGCACGACGCAAGCGTCCGGCCCGTCGTGGGGCTGGAGTGGCCCGCCGCACATGTTCTGCTGGGTTTCGCAGGCGTTCCTTACCGCGGAATTCCGCGATGACGGACCGGTCACCCTGCTGATCGGCGCGCACGGCCCGGTCGTGCCGGGCGCGCAGATGCTCGACGGCGTGTTCCTGGCGGCTCGGCGCAGCCTGTTGCAAACGTTGCAGTTCGACGAAGGGACCTTCGACCGCTTTCACTTCTACGATCTCGACTACAGCTATCGCGCGCACCTGGCCGGAGCGAGGGTCGCGATCTGCCTCGACATCGCCCTGTTCCATGACTCGGCGGGCAACTACAACGAGGACTACTGGGGCTACGCTGATCGTTTCCGCGCAAAGTTTCCGCAAGCCTGCACGGCGCCCGAGCACGCACGCACTGCGATTCCATGGATGCCGCTGGCAGCGTCCGACGCGGTCGTGCTCGACGAGCTGGCGTGGCTTGGTCACTGGACCAGCCGCAGCGATGCCGAGTTGCTCGACGTCGTGCGCAGCGCTGCAGTGGCGCACGCGGTACCGCCACACCTATGAGCGCCGCGCCGCCGCGTTTCAGCATCGTCGTTCCGCACTACGACGGCAGCATTTCCGATGCCAGCCTGTTGCGCGGCCTGAACTCGCTCGCGGCGCAGACGCTGCGCGATTTCGAGGTCGTGCTGCTGCACGACGGGCCACTGGGTCGGGCGTTGCCGGATCTGGCCAAGTTGAACCTGCCGGGACTGCGCTTCAGCGCCGGCACGCAGCGCCAGAACGACTGGGGCCATAGCCTGCGCGATGCCGGCATCCGCATGGCCGCCGGCGACTACATCGTGCATTTCAACCCGGACAACGTGCTGTACCCGAATGCGCTCGAAGTGCTCGACGCGGCCAGCCGCCTGCCCGTGCCGCCGGCGCCGTCGGCGGAGCTGGCGGAGAATCCCGACATCCTGGTCTTCTCTGTCCTCATGCGCGGCATGAACTACAACGGCCGCGGGCCGATCTGGCGCTCGCGTGATCCGAACAAGGCGCTGGTCTATACCGGCATGCCGCCGGGCCTCGGGCTGATCGACTGCCTGCAGCTCGTCGCGCGCCGTAGCATATGGCTCGATATTGGCGGCTGGTACGACCGCAGCCAGACGTCCGATTCCGCGATCTATGCGCGCCTCGTCGGCGAGCGCGGTGCGCGATATGTCTTCGCCCTGCTCGGCGAGCATTGGTGAGTCACGCACGCATTCGCGGCGCTGTCGGTTAAACTCGCAGCCGCGAGCGATGGTGGACAGGAAAGGCGCGGATGAGTTTCATCGAACAATTGCAGCGGGCGTGGCGCAACAACGATTCTCTGGTCTGTGTCGGTCTCGATCCGGAGACTTCGCGCATTCCGTCCGTGCTGCGCGATTCGCCGGATGCATTGTTCGCGTTCTGCAGGGCAATCGTCGATGCAACGGCCGACCTCGTCTGCTGTTTCAAGCCGCAGATCGCGCACTTCGCCGCGCAGAGGGCCGAAGGCGCGCTCGAACGCCTGATCGCCCACATCCATGAGCATCACCCCGGCGTGCCGGTGATCCTCGACGCCAAGCGCGGCGACATCGGCAGCACGGCGCAGTACTACGCGGCGGAAGCGTTCGATCGCTACGGCGCCGACGCGGTGACCGCCAATCCCTATCTCGGCCGCGACTCGGTGAAACCCTATCTCGACCGCGCGGATCGCGGCGTTGTCGTGCTGTGCCGGACTTCGAACCCCGGGGCGCACGACCTCCAGGACCTTGTCGTCGCCGATGCCGTCGGCGCCGGCGTGCCGCTGTACCAGCACGTTGCGGCGATGGTCGCGCGCGAGTGGAACGGGAACGGCAACTGCGCGCTGGTCGTCGGTGCGACCTATCCGCGCGAACTGGCCGAGGTGCGCGCCATCGTCGGCGACATGCCGCTGCTCGTGCCCGGAGTCGGCGCGCAGGGCGGCGACGTTGCCGCAGTCGTACACAATGGGAAAAATTCAGGCGGCGCCGGACTGATCGTCAGTTCCTCGCGCGCGATCCTCTACTCCAGTCCGGGCGACGACTTCGCCGCTGCGGCGCGGCGTGCGACCGAAACGCTGCGCGCCGAAATCAACCGTCATCGCTAGGCGACCGCGCGCGCCTGCCGCCAGGCGTTGATCGGCAGCAGCGCGGCGAAATGCAGCCATAACCCGATCCATACGGCCGCGCGCAGCAGGGGATTGCGCGCCGCCGGATCGAACTTGACGAACCAGCGCCACATGCCACGGTGCTTGTGCCTGGCGACAAACAACGGGCGGTGGCGGCTCGAACCGCCCTTGCCGTGCATGACCGTGATCGCATTGACGCAGGCGACGCGCATGCCGGCATCGCGGATCCTGCGGCACAGGTCAAGGTCCTCGGCGTGCAGGAAGTAGCCTTCGTCGAAGCCACCGAGGCGGTCGAACACAGTGCGCGGCAGATACATCAGCGCCCCGGACACGGCGTCGACATTCTCGATCGGCGGACGGTCCGCAGCCGACGGCAGGACGACGCCGGCCAATGCCGGCCAGCGTCGCTCGAAGCGCGCCAAACCTGTGACCGTCATGAACGCGCGCCGAAGCAGCGGATCGCGCCGCCGGCTGGCCGGTTCGTGTGCGCCGCCGGCATCGACTATGTCCACGCCCAACAAGCCGATCGCCGGATTGGAAGCTGCGCGCAAACGGGCCAACGTGTCCGGCGCGACGGCGCAATCGGGATTGAGGAACAACAACACGTCGCCGGTTGCGATTGCGGCACCGCGATTGCAACCTGTGCCGAAGCCCAGATTCGTGGCATTGCGCACGATGCGCACCCGCGCGTCATCCGGCCAGCGCGAGGCGATCGCATCGACACAGCCATCACTCGACGCATTGTCCACGACGATCACTTCGACTTCAGTCGTGCCTTGAAGAACCCGGCCGACGCATTCGGCCGGACCGGCGCCGCTGTCCGCGGCGACGATGATGACGCTGGTCAGCCCATCCTGTCCCTCGGGCCGTGGTGAGCGCGCATCCGGCTTCGGACTGCTGATCACAGGCCGGTAAGCAGCTTCTCGCCCTGCTCGGCGGCATGCTGCCACACGGCTGGCCAGTGCTGAAGGGCGTCGGCCATCTGCACGAGACTGCCGGCGAGCGCGTCCGCACACTGGCTTTCGTCGGCATCTTCCGGCCATTCACCGAGCCGGGGCGGCGCCTTGGCCAGCAATGCCTTGGCGTTGCGCGAAATGATCGCGCGTACGTCAGTCTGCCAATAGGCCGGCGCGTCGGCCGCCGCATCGAGCTGGTGTTGCAGGCGATCGATGATGTCGGCGCGCGCGTAGCTGAGATATTCGCGCAGGTGGACGATGCGATCGCTGCGGCTCGCGCCGGCGAAATCGCGGAATATCTCCGCCATGTAGTGCATGCGCGCAGTGGGATCTTCGGCCTTGCACTGACCATATTGGCGCTGCACATACTCGTAGAGAAACTGGTTGAACGCCGGCGCATGGGCGGTCTGCCCGCGGTTGGAACGCTTGCGCGCAGTTTCCTGGATGTGACCGATCGTTTCCGGCAGTTCCAGTGCGACACCATCGGGATGGCAAAAACGCGTCAGCGCGCTGACCAGGCAGTCCTCGCCGCGGCCGACCGGATTCGTGCACGGCAACAACCGGCTGTTGTCCACGGCGAAGGCGGAAAAACCGGCCACGGCGATGGCGCGGGCCTGCTTCACGCCGAACCAGAGATATTGCGCTTCGATGTTGCTCAGGTAGCTGGTGCGATCGCGCCACAAGTCGGCGCGACTCTCCGCTTCCAGGTCATACAGCCAGGAGGCTCCGTCGGCGCCCGAACTGCCGTAGTGACCGTGATGGGTGCTAACCACGTGCGCGCGGTCGGAGATCAGTTCGAGGCGGCCAAGATTCTGCCCGCGCAAAGCCGTGCGTTCGATCGGATACGCGGTCAGTGCTCCAAGCATCTGTCCGCACGCTTCCAGATGCAATTCGAAGGGATCGCTGTCGATGTCCGTGCCGCTCGCCAGCACTTCTTCGTTGTTGGCGTAGAAGCGGGCGACGGTCTGCGCGCCCGGATTGGGATCAAGGCCACTGCGCGCGAAGTCCGCGCGCTTGAGCGGCAGGCGCATGTCGTCGTCGAACAGTGCTATGCGGGCGCCCGCGCCGAGCAGCATCGCCATGTTCGTGCCGCGGCCGCCGCCGAACTGCGCGCCTTGTGCGTGCGCCTCGCGCAGCAGCAGGCGCGGCAGCACGTCCTTGGCCTGCGGTATCGCCTTGCTGAACCTCTCGACGAGCCTGGCGCGCTCGCTGCGGCCGACATAGGTCGCCTTGCAGCCGGTCGTGCGCGCGAATTCGCGCAGCAAATCGCGCTGTTCGTCCACATGCGCCGGCAAAGTCGAGTCATCCAGGACGATGTAGTGCCGGTTCGCGCGAAAGCGCCGCTCGTAGTCGGTCAGCGAAACCAGCAACTGCTGCAGTTCGCTCGGCGAATCGCAGGCGCGAATGAACGCCGCGCGGAATTTGGCCAGCGCGCGTGGCTGCGCGCGAACCCGCTCGATGAACTGCCGGTCGGAAACCAGCAGCTGCCGTTGGACGAGGCTGTCGAGCACGCGGCGCACGTCGTCGCGCTTGCTGGCAAGCGCGGGGATCGTCGACTGGATGCGCGCGATGTGTTCGTCGATGCTGCGAAATTCGCGGCACTGGTCCATCGCCTGCAGCACCTGGAACGTCATCACGTGCGGATCGCCGGTGCGCTTGGTCAGGAAAATGACTTCGTGCGCGGACAACGATGCGACCAGGCCGTCTTCCGACGCAAACGCCGGTGCATCCGGATCGACGCGCGGCGGCGTGGCCGCGACCACCGGAGCCTTGTAGTTGAATTGATAGTTCAGCGTGTTTTCCATCGGTTTTCCATGCAAATCATCGTGTTCAGTAGAACGTCGCCGAGGCGCACCGTTCGTGGATCAGCGCAGCCCGGGCGGGAGCCAGCGCCGCCA
>DASRTK010000053.1:0-12491 GCA_035655975.1 Rudaea sp. | reverse complement strand
GTCGGTCGCCTTCGGGAATGCTGCAGTGTGGTAGACCAATTCCTTGCCGGCCTGCTGCAGCACACGGCGCTGGTCGGTCAGGGAGCTCTGCACCTCGATCGACTCGATCGCAGCCGAACTCGTGTCGAGCGGATCGTAGACATACCGATCGGGTTTGCTGCCCGCGGCCTTCGCCGCGGCCAGTGTGCCCGAAGCGAACACGTCGTTCGCGACGCCGTCGCGCGAATCCAGGTATAGCGGGCGCATTTCGCTCGTCACCGCTTCGAGCGTCGGGGCGTAGCGCCAATCCTCGGCGCCCTCGCCGACCACGTAATAGGCGACTCGGTCCTTCAGAAACTCGGGTTTCGCCCCGGACTTCATCGTCCAGTCGTACCACTCCTTGTGCAGCTTGTTCAGATCGAGCAGGCTGGCCTTGCCGAACGTCAACCCGGCAACATCGGCCTTCGGCGTGCGCGTACCGGCGTGATCCCATGGTCCGATGATCAGATAGTGCTGTGCCTTGGCGTGCTCTGACGCGTGCGCCATGTGTTCGTGGTAGTGCGCCATGGCGCCCGGTTGGTCGCCGTCGTATTGACCGGTGATGCTCAGGATCGGCATGTCGAGCTTGGCGTACTGGTCGGCGCTGGGGTTGTAGCTGTCCCAATAGGCGTCGACCATCGGGTGCTCGATCCATGTCTGGAAAACCGGCGAAGGATTGCCGACGATCGAGTCGACGTCCTTGAACGCGCGGTGGCCCAGGAACATTTCCTTGAACTTGGCCGTCCAGAACGAACTGTCGCCGAAAATCTTTTCCTGGCTGGCGTGGCCGCTGGTCAGCGTCAGCCATTGCACGTCGTACGGATAGGCGATGTTGTTGCGTCGCGGAAAATCGACGCCGGCGAAGGGCGATGCGACCGGCACGATTGTGGACAAGTGTGGCGGCAACTCCTTCGCCGTCGCCCACTGGTCGTAGCCGGCGTAGGAGCCGCCCCACATCGTGACCTTGCCGTTGCAGTAGCTCTGCTGCCCCAGCCACTCGACGACATCGTAGCCGTCTTTCGCCTCCTGCAGCATCGGCATGAAGCTGCCTTCCGAGTTGCCGCGTCCGCGCACATCGACGGTCAGATACACGTAACCATGTCCGGCGAAATACATGCCGCGGTCGTGGTAGCTCTGCGAGATGTACGGCGTCAGCGTGAATACACACGGCAGCGGCGCCTTTTGTCCCTGCGGGCGGTACACGGTTGCATTGAGCTTTACGCCGTCGCGCAGCGGAATCTTCGCGCCCCATTGAAGATCCACCGGATCGCCGGCGTCGGCTGCAGGCGGCGTATCGGCAAGAGCCGGACTACACAATGTGCACAATGTTGCAAAAACAGCGGTCAGGCGTAACATCATCGAGGCATTTCTCATAGGTTGAATCGGGTTGGTGAAAACGATGCTAGATCGAGCGTCGGCGCTTGACCGGTAACCAGTTCACTGATCAGCAAGCCGGTTGCCGCCGACATGGTCACGCCGAGCATTCCGTGTCCCGTGGCCAGGACGAGATTCTGGATGCGGGCGGCACGGCCGAGAATGGGCAGGTCGTCATAGGTCATTGGCCGCCAGCCATACCATTCCTCCACGACCTGCGGGCCTTCCGGCTCATGCAGATACTCGGCAGCCCCGCGTCTGAGCGCATCCAGCCGCGTGCGGTTCATCGAATCGTCGTAGCCGGCAAACTCCATCGTGCTGCCGAGGCGATAGCCGGAATTCCATGCGGTAACGCAAACTGCGCGTTCTTTCAGTGTCAATGGAATGCGCGGGCAGCGCTGCGGCCGGTCGTAGGTGATCGAATAGCCTTTGCCCGGCTGAATCGGGATACGCAAATCGAGCTGGCGGCCCAGCAGCGGCGACCACGCGCCAAGCGCAAACACGACATCGCGGCCAGCAAACTCGCCGCGCTGCGTCGCCACCGCATCGATGCGATCGCCATCGAGGCGAAAGCCGGTGATCTTCGTCGATTCGAGGATCTGCCCTCCCCTGGCCTTGACCGCCCGCATCAACCCTGCTGCGTAGCGGTCCGGGCGCAGATGTGCGTCCTGCGCATTGAAGTAGCCGCCGATGATGCTGCCGTTCAACGCTGGCTCCAGCTCGCGGCAACGCGCACCGTCGAGCACTTCGATCTGCATGCCGACGTCGCGCAGCGTCTGCGGCAGCCAGCCGGATTTCTCGAACGCACGCGCGTCGCGATAAACATTGAGCGTGCCGGTCGTCTCGAACTCGCAATCCATCCGCTCGCTGCGAATCAGTTCCTCGATGCCTTCGCGTGCCAGTCGCAGCAGCGGCGCCTTGGCGGCCGTGATGCGCTTGAAGTCGGCCCAGGTGCAGCGATGGGCGAACTGCAGCAGCCACTCGAGGAGCGCGAAATCCAGGCGCGGCGCGACCCGAAACGGCGCATCGGCCTTGAACAGCCAGCGCAACGCCTGCGCGACCATCCCGGGCATCGCCAGCGGCATCGTGTGGCTCGGCGTGATCGTGCCGCAGTTGCCGTGCGAGCATGCCGCCGCCGCTGTGCCTTGTTCCAGCACCGTCACGCTGCGGCCGGCGCGAAGCAAATACAACGCACACGCAAGGCCGATCACCCCGCCGCCGAGAATCAGCACGTCGGCCCGGCGTTCCGACAAAGTATCGTTTTCCATTATTTCGCGACGTAACCCGGGCCGCGCACGACCTGTCCGGGCTTCGCGCCGGTGTGCTCACCGTCTTTGAGTACCTGCACGCCGTTGACGAAGACGTCGCGCATGCCGGTGGCGTATTGCTGGGGATGGTCGAACGTCGCGTGGTCGATGATCGCCCCGGCATCGAAGATAACGATGTCGGCATAGGCACCGACCTTGATCTCGCCGCGATCGCGCAACTTCAGATTGTGCGCCGGCAGCGCCGACAGCCGACGCACCGCATCGGCCAGGCTCGCGACGTGTTCGTCGCGCACATAGTGTCCGACGAAGCGCGAGAATGTGCCGTACGCGCGCGGGTGCGGCTGGAACTTCAGGAATACGCCTTCCGGCTCATACGAGCCTTCATCCGATCCGAGCGCGACCCACGGTTGCGACAACCCGAGCTTTACGTTGTCCTCGGACATCAGGAAATACACGGTGCCGATGCGGCTGTGATCCTCGATGACGAGATCGATAGCCGTGTCTTCAGGCGACTTGCCGCGCAGTTTGGCGACTGCCGACAGCGTCTTGCCGGTCAGCGGCTTCAGCTGCTCACTGTCGAACGACACGAGCAGGACGTTGTCCGGATTGCCGGCGGCGAGCAACAGGTTTTCCCAGGCATTGGTCGGTTCGCGCATCTCCTTGACGACACGCGCGCGGATCGCCGGATCCTTCAGGCGCTTGATCCATTCGTCGACGCCGCCTTCCTGCACCCACGGCGGCATCGCTGCATCCAGGCCGGTCGCACCGGCGGTATAGGGATACATGTTCGCGGAGATGTCCAGGCCCTTTGCGCGCTCCTCGTCGATCTTCGCGATCGCCTGGCTGAACTTCGCCCAGTTGTCCTTGCCCGCAGCCTTGAAGTGATAGACCTCGCCGTGGACATTGGCGCTGCGCGTGATCTTGATCAGTTCGTCGAGCGATTCGAGAAACCGGTTGCCCTCGCTGCGCATGTGCGAGATGTAGGCGCCGCCCGATTCGCCGGCGGCGGACGCCAGCGCGATCAGTTCATCAGTCTTGGCATAGAACGCCGGTGCGTAGATCAGCGCCGAGCCGACGCCGAGCGCGCCCTCGCGCATCGCCTGGCGTACCAGGTCCTGCATGCGCTTGAGTTCCTCCGGCGTCGGCGCGCGATCGACATAGCCGACCTCGTGCTCGCGAATCGTCGCCGCGCCGACGAACGAGGCGATGTTCGGCGAGGTGCCGTGCTTGACGAGTGCGTCGAGGCCCTCGCCAAGCGTAGTCCAGTCGATCGGATGTTTCAGGTCGCCCTGCGCAGCCAGATTCGCCTTTCGGATCTGTTCGGTCAACGGACCGAGTGACTCGCCCTCGCCGAAGACTTCCAGCGTCACGCCCTGCTTTATGTCCGACATCGAGCGTCCGTCGATGTACAGCGAGTCCGGCGCCCATGACAGCATGTTGACGAAGCCGGGCGCCACCGCCATTGCGCGCGCGTCGACTTCACGCGTGCCTTTCGCCTTGGTCAGATCGCCGATCGCCGTGATGCGTTGTCCGCGCACACCGACATCGGCTTGCCGCGGCTGCGCGCCGCTGCCGTCGTAGAGCGTTCCATGCCGGATGATCACATCGTATTCCGGCGCGGGGGGCTTGACCTGGCATGCCGCCAGGCCCACAACCAGAGCCGAGACGGCAAGAAACAGGGCGACAGGAAACGGAGCAATACGGCGCATGGATTCGAGGTCCCCAAAGTCAGTCGAAAGCGAAGGCGAAGACTGCGCGATTGGAGTAACGGAAAGCAAGCGCGGCGGATGGACCTAAACGAGAAGTCGTCCACAGAAGCCGCGCTGCTGCGGTGGCGGGCCGGATGCCGAGGTCGGCGAATTATTCCAAAGCTGGCATCAAAACTGCATTTACCCCACCGCCGGCAGACGCCGGTGAGTTTCTGGAGATACTTCGATGTCGGCACCCACCAACGAATTGCTGCTGGCGCTGCGCTCCCCGACCTCCGGTTGGCTGGCCGCGATGGTCTGCGCGCTGGAAGAAGCCGTACAGGACCCGAGTTTCTCCGACCATCACCGCAATCTTGTTCGCCAACTGCTTGATACGGATAAGATTCCGACGTCCGTCGCGACCGCCGCCAACAATCGCCTGGCGCGTTTCGAGCAGGCCGTCAACGAGATGCACACGCTGCTGGCGAACGACGAACTGCCGGAAACGGCGACTGCCGCGTTTGCGTCACGTCCAAAACTGACGCTGGTGGGCAGCGTCGCAGCCTGAAACGAATTAGCAGGGGAGTCCACCAAAGGCCCGGGCAACCGGGCCTTTTTCTTTGGGCGGTTGTGACGAACCGGACGCCACGCGCGTGTCCAGCCCAGTCCCCTCCGCTGACCACCTCCAAACTGACGTCATTCCCGCGGAAGCGGGAATCCATTTTGATCTCCGGCCTCCTCGTTTGAAGAAGAGCAACATGGATTCCCGCTTTCGCGGGAATGACGACTCTTTCTGATCTTGGCCGCGACGCCGGAAAAATTCCCCGACCTAGTGGTGGTGCCCGCCCGCACCATGGACATGGCCGTGTTCGCGCTCCTCTTCGGACGCCGCGCGTATGTCGACGACCTCGATCGCGAAGTGCAGCGTCTTGCCGGCCATCGGATGATTGAGGTCAACGTCGATCACGCTCGAGCCGACCTTGACCACCGTTACCGAGCGATGGCCTTCCTGCGTGTTCAGCACCGTGCTCATTCCCGGCTGCAACCGGTCGCCGTCCTGGAAGTATTTCTTCGGAACGCGCTGCGTGAAGTTGTCCCGGCGCAATCCGTAGGCCTGCTCCGGAGGCACGACGACATCGAAGCGGTCGCCGGCAGCGTGACCCTCGATCGCCTGCTCGAGGCCGGGGATGATCGCGCCGTGCCCGAACAGGATCACGAGTGGCTCGCGTTCGTTCGAACTGTCGATGACCGTGCCGGCATCATCGGTCAGGTTGTAGTGAAACGTAACGACGTTGTCTTTTTCTGCCTTCATCGGCCGCTCCATTGTGAGGTGCGAATCGTACAGGGTCCGGAACGACTCGTCATGGCATTGACAGTCGCGAGCCTTTGCCCGAACGTGCGCTGCGATGCCTGCGCCGTTGCGACCGTTTCGCCTGCTCACCCTCGCCTGCGCGGCTGTCATTCTGGCTGCGTGCGGCGGGCCGCGCCCCAAACCGCAGCCGCTGCCGCGGTTCACCGCACCAACGCGCCACAAGGGCGAAGTCAGCGCCAACGACATCCTGTTCCGCGCGATCGCGCTGGTCGGCACGCCCTACCATTATGGCGGCAACACGCCACAGGGCGGCTTCGACTGCAGCGGGCTCGTCGAGTATGTGTTTCGCGATGTCGCCGGCATCGTCTTGCCACGCACCGCGCAGGACATCAGTGAGATAGGCGCGCCCGAAGTGCGCCGCGACCGCCTCGAGTCCGGCGACCTGGTGTTCTTCCGCGATAGCTGGCGCGTGAGCCACGTCGGCATCTACGTCGGCGAAGGCCGCTTCGTCCACGCGCCGAACGAAGGCGGAACCGTGCGGCTCGACTATCTCGCCGACAACTACTGGGACAAGCACTTCAGCGGCGCCAAGCGCATTCCGCTTTGAGACCGTCGAGGGAAATCAGGAAGAGAAAAGATTGAACTACGGAGAACACGGAGAAAGAAACGAGTGTTCGAACTGGGAAATAGTCGGCGACTCGGCGCTATCTCACGACAAGAGCCTTTTGCTTCTCACACTCTGCACGTACTGCTGTTCCTGGACTTCGCCTTTCTTGTTCTTGCAGGTCTCCGTGGTTCAATCTTTTGCTTTGGCGGCGGGCGTTACTCTGAGATTGTCGAGCAATGGCGCCGTCGGCCGTTGGATAACGAGGAAGTCGGTGCCTGCAACCTTGTGGCAGCCGGTGCATGCCGCCGACAGGCCGTCGAAGGTCTTTTCGAATTCGGCCTTGCTGCCGTGATCGATCGCGTCGCGCAGCGCCAGGATCGGCGCCTTCGTCATCGCCGGCAGGATGTCGGCAAGGCGTTGCGGCTGGAAGATCGCGTGATCGGCATTCTGCTCGACGACTGCGTCGAAGGCTTCCTTGATTTCCTGCAGTTCGAACGCAGCCAGCGTCCAGTTCTGTGCCTGGCCGGCAAACCACAAGCGCGCGTGGCGGATCTGCAAGGTCAGCATCTGCTCGCCGAGTTCGGGGTGATACGCCGACTTCTTCAATTCGACGATTTCCTTCTTCAGCGCAGCAATTTCGGCGTCGGCCGATGGCGACGCAGGGGTTGCGGCTCGAGTCGCAAATGTTGCGCTCAATACCACCGCCGCCACGAGCAGCGTTTTCACGATCATTCGCATGATGTTCTTCGGGTCGACGACGAGGATTCGTTGCGCAAGCATGCCGAGCGTCCACAGAAAATGCCAGCGCCGCAAGCAGAACCTCGCGACCTAGGATCCACGAGGCCGCGGTGAAACAGCGTAGCGCAAAAACCGCGGGCGACCCGCCTATTCCGTGGCCACGGCCGCCGCGCCAAACTTCTGCCCTTTCGCTTCAGGGCCGAGCGCGGTCACGATGGCGAGCAGGACTGCGACGACGGCGATGAACACCGCCATCGTCAAGCCATACTGTTTGTTGTTCGCCTCGGCCATCGTCGTCAGCACCCACGGCACGCCGGCCGAGATGAAATTGCCGATCTGATAGGTAAGGCCTGGCATCGTGGCGCGCACCGCGTCCGGCGACAGTTCATTCAAGTGCACTGGCACGACGCCCCACGCACCTTGCACCATGACCTGCAGCCAGAACGCGCCCATGCCGAGCAGCAACGGCTCGCTGCTGAAGGCCCAGAGTTTCAGTATCGGCAGCGACAACAGCGCCGCGATGACGATCGCGCGCTTGCGGCCGATGCGCTCGGACAGCGCGCCGAAGAAAAGCCCGCCGCAAATCGCGCCAATCGGTCCGATCGTCGCAAGCTTGCCGGTCAGGTCGGTGCCGAAGCCTTTCTCGACTTGCAGGAACAATGGATACAGATCCTGCGTGCCGTGGCTGAAGCAATTGAACAGCGTCATCAGCAGGATCATGAACGCGGCCCGGCCCCAGTAGCCCTTCATCGCGGTGAGCGGATGACGCTCGTGTGCCGTCTTCGTTCGTTGCGTGTGCTCCCACACCGGCGATTCCGGAACCGTCGAGCGGATGTAGAGCACGAGCAGGGACGGCAGGAATCCGACGATGAACATTCCGCGCCAACCGATATGGTCGAACAGCAGCCAGAACAGCAGCGCTGCGAGCAGATTGCCGCAGGCATAGCCTTCCTGCAGGAGACCCGAGACGAAGCCGCGCGACTTCTCCGGGATGATTTCCATCGTCAGCGACGAACCCAATCCCCACTCGCCGCCCATTGCGAAGCCGAACAGCAGGCGCAGGACGAAGAGCACGGCGAGGTTCGGCGCAAACGCCGAGGCAAGCTCGAAGAACGAGAACAGCGCGATGTCGAGCATCAGCATCGGCCGGCGGCCGAAGCGGTCGGCCAGCAGGCCGAAAACGAAGGCGCCGGCCGGTCGCGCGAGCAGCGTCAGCGTAACTGCGAACACGACGTCTTCGCGGCCTACATGGAATTCCGCGGCAATCGCCTTGGCGGCGAAAACGAGGATGAAGAAGTCGAAAGCGTCCAGCGTCCAGCCGAGAAAGCCGGCAATCACGACGTTGCGCTGGACGGAAGTCATGGCCATTCGCTATCCCCTGGTCGATGCCGGATTGTGGTGGTTTTTGCCTCTGGCATCCAGCCGCAACGCACCACGGATAACCCGACTTTCTGTTCTAGCCGGGTTCAAACCGCGCGTCATTCCGATTACAGTTCCACGAATGGGCGATGCGCCTGCAACATGCTTGCAACGCGCGCCAGCAACCATGTCCGGATTCCTGTTGGAAACACAAATGCATAACCGATTCCCGCGCGTCGCCCTCGCGACTGCACTGCTCGTTGCGGCTGCCGGCTGCATGACCACCCCACCGCAAAACAGCCGTCCATCTCCGGCCGCAACAAAGACAAGCCATCGTGTGATCATGTTCGTCTGGGACGGAATGCGGCCCGATTCGATCAGCGAAACCGACACCCCGCACCTTTCCGCACTCGCCAAGCGCGGCACGTACTTCGCCGACAACCATTCGAGCTACCCGACTTTCACGATGATGAATGCCGCAGGCTTCGCGACCGGCGCGTTCTCTGGCAAGTCCGGTTTCTATGGCAACACGCTCTACCGCCCCGGCGCGCCGGCGCGCACGTCGGGCGGCGACGAAGTCGATATGAACGAGCCCGTGTTCACCGAGGACTTCGGCATCCTGAAACAGCTCGACGCAAACCAGGACGGACACCTGATCCTGATCGGCACTTTGTTCCAGGCGGCGCAGAAAGCCGGACTGAAAACCGCCGCGGTCGGCAAGTCAGGGCCGGCATTCCTGCAGGACTACAAGAACGGCGGTGTGGTGATCGACGAGAGAGCCGCATTTCCCCTCGAATTCGCGCGTGAACTGCAGGCGGCGCATATCGGCCTGCCGGCCACGACGCCTTTCGCGTATCCCGCAGGCGCGTTGAAACTCGCGCCGGACAACGGCGAGCCGACGTTTCAGCCAGGAACCAAGCGCCTCGCCGATCACGTGACTCCGGATCCTTCCGACAACAGCGGCGCGCCGCCAACCGCCACGAACAAATACCTGATGTCGGTCTACCTCGACTTCATCCTGCCGCAAAAGAAGCCCGATCTGTCGGTCGTCTGGTTGCGCAATCCCGACACAGCCGAGCACGCATACGGCGTGGGCGCACCGAACTATCACGCGGCGCTGAAGGCGCAGGATGAGTTGCTCGGCAGGCTCCAAGACAAGCTCGTCGAACTCGGACTCGACAAGACGACTGACTTGATCGTCGTCTCCGATCACGGCCACAGCAGTGTGTCGGGCCCGCTCGACCTGTTTCCGCTGCGCAAAGTGGAAAACGGGAAAATCGGCGAAATCGACAACGAGCACGGCTATTCGGTGTCCGGCGAAATTCGCCTCGCCCACGAACTGAGCATGGCCGGCATCCGCGCCTACGACGGCGGCGGCTGCATGTACGATCCGGTGCTTTCGGGAATCCGCGCCGACGGCAGCCGGTTGCACGCGGACAAACCGGCAGACTCGACGTCCTGCCCGGACTACAAGTACGCCAAGTACACGACACCGGATTACAACCTCCTGCATCCGTTCCTGCCGCGCGAGGCATTCGTCGTCGCCAGCAATGGCGGCAGCGACTACCTGTATCAGCCGGCGCACGATCCCGAGCGCGTCCGCGCAGCGGTGCGTTTCCTCCAGAGCCACGAGGAGTTCGGCGCGATCTTCGTCGACGAACGCTACGGCGACATTCCCGGCACCCTCCCACTGTCGATCGTGCACCTGGAAAACGCCGAAGGCCGCAATCCGGATATCGTCGTCGGCTACACATACGACGAACACGCGATCGTTCAGGGCATGCCGGGTATCGAATTCCAGGGCGTCTACGGTCATATCAGCCGCGGCATGCACGGCAGCTTCAGTCCGGTCGACGTGCACAACACGCTGCTCGCGTCCGGCCCGGACTTCCGCGAAACCTTTACCGACACGCTGCCGAGCGGCAACGTCGACGTTGCGCCGACAGTCGCGAAGATTCTCGACATCGACCTGCCGAACGCCGACGGACGTCCGTTGCTCGAAGCGCTGCTGGGGCGACATGCCGGTACGGACGCGTACTCGGTAACAGCAAAGGCCATCGCGCCATCCACCGCGGCGACCGGCCTTGCGATCAAATCACCCGTCGGCGCCGACACCGGCAAGACGCATTACGACTTCAAATTGCAGATCAAGGAACTGCGCCATGGCGCAGCCTTGTACACCTATTTTGACTGGGCCAGGGCCGAGCGCAATTGACGACTGGCTCGAGCTCTCGGCGTCCTGCCGGTCCGTGGCGAAACTGCTGGTTTGGATGATTCTGTCGGCCGTACCCGCAGCGGGTCTCCGCCTTGATCCGAATCAATTGGCGCGCGATTGCGCCAGCCTAAAGTGAGAGCCAACAGTTTCGACCGGGACGGCCGAACTGGCGCGAAACGGCGCCTGCCGCGCGCCGCGACCTCCGAACGCGGGTATATTGGGCAGGGACCAGGACCTGATCGCATGACCCAAACTCCGGCAAGCGGTGTATCCAAGGATTCAGGCGCATCGACGCTGCGTTTCGATATCGTCTCGGGTCTAACCGCCTCGGCGGTCGTGCTACCCAAGGCGATGGCCTATGCCACGGTGGCAGGCTTGTCGGTCGCGGTCGGTTTGTATACGTGCCTCATCCCGATGGTGATGTACGCATTCCTGGGATCCTCGCGCGTATTGAGCGTCAGTTCCACGACGACGCTAGGCATCCTGACCGGCGCCGAACTCGGCACCGTCGTGCCCGACGGCGATCCGATCAAGCTCGTCATCGCAACCGCCACGCTCACAGCGCTGGTGGGCGCGGTACTGTTGCTCGCGCGGCTGCTGCGCCTGGGATTTGTCGCCAACTTTATTTCCACGCCGGTGCTGACCGGCTTCAAGGCAGGAATCGGCTGTGTGATCGTGCTGGACCAACTGCCGAAGCTGCTCGGAATCCATATCACGAAGCAAGGCTTCTTTCGCGACATATTCAGCGTCGTGCAGCACATTCCCGAAACCTCCGTCGTTACATTCGCGGTGGGCCTCGCGACGTTCGTCGTGCTCATCGGCTTCAAAAAATTCCTGCCGCGCATTCCTGCACCGCTGGTTGCCATCGGCGGCGCAATAGCTGCGGCATGGTACTTCGGACTCCAGGACAAAGGCGTTGCGCTCGTCGGTCTGATTCCCCAAGGATTCCCTTCGCTGACGCTGCCCGATCCGGCGTTGATCGCACAGCTGGTTCCGGGCGCGCTCGGCATCGCGCTGATGAGCTTCACGGAAACGATCGCGGTCGGTCGTACGTTCACCGCCGCCGGCGAACCACCCGTCGATCCGAACAAGGAACTCGTTGCCACGGGGGCGGGCAATCTGGTCGGCGCGCTATTCGGCGTGATGCCAGCCGGCGGCGGCGCCTCGCAGACCGCGCTCGTGCGCAACACCGGCGGACGGACCCAGAAGGCGTCGCTGGTCACCGCAGGCGTCGCGCTCGCAACGATGCTTTTCCTGGCGCCGTTGCTTGGGCTGCTCCCGTACTCGACGCTCGCAGCGGTCGTCATCGTCTATTCGATCGTGCTGATCCAGCCGGCCGAGTTTTTTGCCATCCGCAAGATAAGGACGATGGAATTTCGCTGGGCGGTCGCCGCTGCGCTCGGCGTGCTGATCTTCGGTACGCTGGACGGCATCATCGTCGCGATCGTCCTTTCGCTGATCGGCTTGTCCAGCCAGACCGCGTACCCTCGGCTTTCGATCATCGGCCGCAAGCGCGGCGCGGACGTGCTGCGCCCTCTCTCGCCCGAGCATCCTGATGACGAGACGTTCGAGGGCTTGCTGATACTGCGTCCCGAGGGCCGCCTGTTCTTCGTCAATGCGCAGTACGTCGGCGAGCAGATCCAGGCGCTGGTCGACCAATACAAGCCACGCGTCGTGGCATTGGACATGAGCCGCGTGATCGACATCGAGTACTCCGCGCTGTCCACATTGATGGAAGGCGAGAGGCGCGCGACCGCTGCAGGCACGGTAGTCTGGCTGGCGGCGCTGAATCCGGGCGTGCTGGAAGTCGTGCGCAGTTCCGGACTGGCCGAACGGCTCGGGCGGGACCGGTTGCTGTTCAACGCGAGGGCGGTAATCGAACGGTACCAGGCAATGCAGGGCGCAGGACCGT
>DASRTK010000052.1:0-6709 GCA_035655975.1 Rudaea sp. | reverse complement strand
AGCAAGAGCTTGAGCGACACCGCGTTCAAGGCGAACAGCCTGGCCGTCGAAGGTTTCGAGCGCATCACCAACCTGCAGCTGAAGGCCCTGGAAAACCGCGTCGCCGCTGCCGTTGAATTCTGGTCCGAAGCCGCCGAAGTGCGCGACTTCGATGGCTTCAAGACGATTTGGCCGAAGAGCGTCAACCTCGTCAAGGAAACCACCGAGAAGCTGTACGCGAACGGCCAGGAAATCCTCAACGTCACGGTCAAGACCAGCGAAGCGCTTGGCCAGCTGGCCAAGGGCAGCTTCGAGGCGGCCAACGAGAACTTCACCAAGCAGGTGAACGTTGCCAAGAAGTCGGCGAAGTAAGAATTTTCGAAGATAGTCGATTCAGGAAATCACGCTGCGGGACTCCTCCCTCCCCTTTGAATTCCGCAGCGTTTCTTCGGCCGGGTGGCATTGCCCCCGGCCTTTTTATTGCCACGGATGGCAGGTATGCCGGAAATGCAGGCGCAATTTTATCGCCAGGGACGGCGTGTATGCCGAAAATGCAGGAGCAATTTTCGGCGGGTGCCTAGATGATCAGCATCCCGAAAAACGAAGGCCCGTTGCTTGGATATCCCGTGTGCGCCGGAGCCGGAGGAGCAGCTTTTGGCGATAGGTTAACCTGATGCGTGGCACACGGCGCTGATCCCGCGCCCACCGGCTTTATGCCAAACTCGGCGCATTGCTCCGCATATGGCTGAGTCATGCCAAGCCTGGTCGTCACTTCCGGCGCTCTGACCGGACAAATCTTCAGTTTTTCCGACAGCGCGGTCATCGGCCGTGGACAATTCTCCGAAGTACGCCTGAACGATCCAACCGTGTCGCGCCGCCATGCGCTGATCCGCAGCGTCGGCACCGGCTACGAAGTGAGCGACCAGGACAGCGCGAACGGCACGCGTTATCGCGGCGTGCGCATCGCCGAGCCGGTGCTGGTCCACGATGGCGACGAACTGGAGTTCGGCGAAATCAAGACGGTGTTCCGCAGCACCGTTGCCGTATCAGGAGAGACGGATGTCGCGCAATCGGGTTCTGACCCCGCCACCGCGTCCCAGCCCACGTTCGCAACCCACAACGCCGACGCGGTGCAATTGCGCGCAACACCGGCGCCCGCCGCGCCGGCGCCGCCGGTTGCGCCCGGGCTGCGCGAACTGATCGCGCGCCTGAAATTGTTCTGCGACATCGGCGCGCTCGCGCGCCGCGAAGAGCCGATGCGCGACCAGCTCGGCCGGGCGCTCGATGCGTTGCTCGGCGCTTTTCCGCTGACCCGTTGCGCCGCGGTCTTCGCCAGCGACGCTGCCAGCGAGTACCTGGCGCCGATCGCGCGGCGCGACCGCGGCGAAGCGCCAGCCGACCTCCCGCATGCCGAGGCCTTCCTGCGTGAGGTCGTGCGCCAGGAAAACGGGATGGCGATCGTCGATGCGGCGGCGCGCGATGCGCTGGCCATGCGTCTGCAGGTTTCGACATTGCCTGCCGCATTGCTTGGAGTTCCGCTCCGCATCGGCTCCGAAGTACTCGGCGCCTTGTATCTCGACAGCGCCGATCACGCGCACGCGTGGCGCGCCGCCGATCAGGAACTGTTCCTCGGCGTGGCCGGCCAGCTGGCGTGGCTGATCGCGACGCAGCGCGGCCGCTCGTCCGAGCGCGCGATCGAATCGCACGACCTGGCGCTGGCCCGGCGCATCCAGCAGCGTTTCCTGCCACAGGTGGCGCCGACAATCGGCGGTTATCAGATCGCGGAGAGCTACTCGGCCGCGCGCGTCATCGGCGGCGACTACTTCGACTTCTTCAACTACCGCGACGGCCGCGCCGGCATCGTCATCGCCGACGTTTCCGGAAAATCCGTCTCCGGCGCGCTGTACATGGCGCGCTTGAGCGTGCAGGTGCGCGCGCTCGCGCGGCACATGAGCGGACCGCATGAGTTGCTCGCAGGACTCAATCGCAGGCTGTACCAGGAACTCGAACCGGGCATGTTCGTCACGATGCTCGCGGCCGCGCTCGAGCCGGAAGCAGGGACGCTGGAGTTCTCCTGCGCCGGTCATCCGCCGCCGCTGGTGCGCGGAGCCGACGGCCGCGTGACCGAACTGGCTGCGCCCGGAGCCTTGCCCCTCGGCGCGATGAACGACGTGCAATTCGGCCAGCACAGCGTCACGCTTGCCCCTGGCTCGTGTGTACTTTTATACACCGACGGCCTCGACGAAGCGCACAACGAAAAGCAGGAATTGTTCGGCAAGGAACGGGTGATGGAAGCGCTGGCCCGCAGCGGCAACGCCCAGGATGTCCTCGATTCGATGCTCGTGGATCTGGCGCGTTTCACTGCCGGTGAAGCGCAAAGCGACGATCTGACGCTGATCGTCATGAGCCGCAACCGGTAGGCGGAGCGGGCGCAGCAAGGTTTTCCGCGCCGCACGGATGCTGGACTGACCTAGCTTTTTTTTCCGCCGAAAAGATTCTTCAGCTTCCCCAGAACACCGGGCGCCGCGCCAACCGGCGCTGCGCCACCGGCTACAGGCGAAGGACCCGGCGATGGTTTGGGCGCTTGCGCCGGTGCCTTGGCTTTCGCCGAATCCGGCGATTTCCTGGCTGCATCCCCGCTCTCGCCACCGGCCAGCAGCTGCACGGCAGCGCGCGCCAGCTCGGCAGACTCGGGACTCGCCGTGCCAGCCGATTCGGGCGCGCCGATCAGGTCGGCAACGGCTTTGGCCAGACCCGGATCCGGCCTGGCTTCGGCGTGTCCGGAAAGTGCGGCGTCGCGCGTCGGATAGATCAGGAACAGTTTGCTGAAGCCGGCGACATCGAATACCTGCATCACGGCGGCATTGAGTCCGCACAGGCGCAGGCTGCCACGGCCGCCATCGAGCTGTTTGGCCAGCGCCAGCAGCACGCGCAGGCCGGCGCTGCTGACGTAACCGATCTCGGCCATGTCGATCAGGAAGTGCGTTGCGCCGGCTGCCTGCAGGTCGGCCAGCGCGAGCTCCAGGTCCGCGGAGGTTTCGGTATCCAGGCGACCGCTCAGCGCGAGAATCCGCACCGCGCCCTGTTGCTCCTGCTGGATGGCGAACGCCATCGATCAGCCTTCGCGGAACACGTAGCGGGCCGCGCCGATCTGGATCACGTCGTCGTGGCGCAACGTGCGCTCGCGGACTTTCTCCGCGTTCACGCGCGTGCCGTGCTTGGTGGTCATGTCGACGATCGTGAATCCGCTCATCGTCGCGGAAATCTGCGCGTGCTTGGCGTCGACGCCGGGGCCGCCGATGCGCACGTCGCAGCCGGCGGCAGCGCCGAGCGTGATCGGCTTGAGCGTCAGCGGATAGGTCTGCTTGCCGGCTTCCGGGTTCTGGGGAATCAGCCGCGCCGCGCGGAAGATCTGCGTCGCCGCGCCGGCGGCGGCCGGCATCGGATCGGGAATGTCCAGCACCGGCATGATCTGGGTGCGGTTCGGCGGTTCATTGCCACCGACTTTCGGCACCTCGCTCGTGCGCGCCTCGGCGACGGAGAGATCGGCCGGCGTGAGCGCGCTGAACTGCTGCGTGGCGGCGAAATCGGCCTTGCCCTTCGGCGCCGGCGTCGTCTCGCCTTCGAGCTCGCTTTCGGCGTGGAACGCTTCGAGGAAACGCGCCTTGAGCTCGAGCGCACGCTCGCGCGCCTCGGCCTTTTCCTTGACTTCGCTCTCGATCGCCTTGATGCGCTTGGCGAACTCCTTGTCGTCGAACTCGCCGAGCTTGTGGCGCAGTTCGAGTTCCTGCTGGTCGAGCTTCACGGCTTCGTGATCGGCCTCGAAGCGCTCGAGCAGCGCGCGCAGGAGCGCGTACTGGTCGCGCGCGGCCTGCTTGAGCGGACGCGATTGCTCATCGAGCGATGTCTGCCGCTTCTGGTAGTCCTGGCGCACGCGCAGATAGACGGCGTTGGCAACGTCGCCCTTGAGGTCTTCCATCGCCTTGAGGCGTTCGTCGAGCACGTCCTGCTCGACCTTGAGCTTCTTCAGCGACTCGATCGCGGAAAGGTCGATCGCGCTGAGCGAACTCTGCCACTGGTTGTCTTCCGCATTCGCCATACGCACCTCCAGTCGTTGTTCGCGGGTCCTGAGCATCCGCATTGCGAGCCACGTGGCCTGTGACGCTGAATCCAAAGCGCCTTGCCCGCTCCCGCTTGCGCGCGAGCGTCAGGCGCAAATCACTGGGCAACGACCTCGACTTCGATCGAACCGAAGCGCAGCCTGTTTCCGGGCTTGAGCGGAACCGCGGCGCCGGTCTTGATGCGCTCGCCGTTGACGAAGGTGCCGTTCGTGGTGCCGACCTCCTCGCGCACGAAGTATAGCCCGCCTTCCTTGAGAATTTTGGCGTGGCGGCGGCTCAGCGTGCGCATCGTATCGAACGGTCCGAGATTGATCTCCGGCTGGATGCCGGTGACCGGATCCGGCCGGCCGACGAGAAATTCGCTACGTTCGGGTTCAAGCAGCAAGACCTGGCCGCTGGCGACGATGCGCAGCGCGAGATTCTGCGCAGCGGCCACCGGCGCGGCCGGTGCCGGCGCGGGTGGTGCGGGCGCAGGTGCTGGTGGCGCGGGCGTCGGTGCGGCAGCAACCGGAGCTGCCGCCTCGGGCGCGGCTCGCGGCGCGGCCGCCGGAGCTTCGGCTTTCGGCTTGGCTGCATCGCGCGCGCGCGGCGCGGCCGCCGCCGCCGATTTCAGCTGCGCCAGTTCGGTCAGTGCTTCCTGCGCGCGCTGCTCGGCGCGACGATGGCGCGCCGCGAGCTTGCGCATGATGCGCACGCCGATCTCGACATTCTGCTTGAGCACGTCGGCAAAGGCCGAGCGTTCGATCCGCAGCAGGCGCACGTTGGTCTTGGCGACCGCGCCGGCGAAGCGCGGCTGGTCTTCGAGGATCGCCATCTCGCCGAAGAAATCGCCGGGGCCGAGTGTCGCGATCGGTTCGTCACCGCGCGCCTTGCGCACGATGTCGATCTGGCCGGACTCGATGATGAACATGTCGCCGCCGCTGTCGCCTTCCCGGAACACGGCCGCGCCGGCAGCAACTTCGACAAACGAATCTTTCGCGGTGCTCATCGGCAGTCACTGAAGGGCGAAAGGCGGCTGACGCCGCGAGTCCAAGGATTATGCCGAGCCGGGAGCGGCCACCGCAACCGCTGCACCAGTTTCTGTGGGGGAGGCTGCTCGCGTTTACGTTTTTTGAGCGCCCCGTCGCCTACAGTAGGCGCAGGGCTATCCGATCATCACTTCCGTGCACATTTTCAGTTTCAGAATCCTGGCTGCCTTCGCCGCGGCCGCTCTTGCGCTGCCGGCAAACGCGGTAACTACCGTTTCGCTGCCCGGCTGGGTGTGCGCATACCCCGACGCTCTCTTCGTCGGTGAATTCGACGACGGCTCGACCGTGCCGCGCGACCCGTCCAGTGGCAGCGGCGGTACCTATCCGGGCAAGCAAACGCGCACCTTGCAAATCGCCGGCCTGGGCTCGGGCACGCAGAACTATTACATCTACCTGCCGAACGACTACACACCCTCGCGCTCGTGGCCGATGATCATGGTGCTGCATGGCGTGGCGCCGGTTGGCGACAGCTCTGCGATGACGACGCGCGACGACTGGATAGCGGCAGCGAGTGCGGGGCATTTCATCGTGGTAGCGCCCGTGGCGGACGAAGTTACCCAGTGCTGGAATGGCGTCAAATACGTGCCCTGCGAGAGCTGGCTGGTGCCGCCGACATACGGACCGAACGATTACGATCTGTTTGCCGCGGTGCGCGCCGACATGGAATCGGCCTACAACATCGAGCGCACCCGCATCTATGGCTGGGGCTTCTCGGCCGGTGCTCACGTCATGCACGATCTGGCCATCAATACCTATAGCGCCGCGTTCAACGCAAGCACGATGGCGGCTTATGCAGTGAGCGCCGGCGTTCTGCAAGGCCTGGCTTGCCCGGGCCCGACCGACGCCGGCTGCGCCTCGCTGCTGGCAAGCCTGCCGCGCAGGATTCCCGTCGACATCCATATCGGCAACACCGATCCCAACTATGCGCTGGCTGTGGCCGATCACGCCCTGTTTCTCACCCAGGGCTGGGCCGACGATCAGACGATCCACTACGTCGAATTCAGTGGCGGCCACACGTACACCATCGCCCAGCTGACCACGATCTGGAACAATATCTGCCCGAACGCAGTGACGCCCTGATGCGGCGTGGCTGCACGAGCGGCGCGTTCACCGGCTGACGGGCGCCAGCGCAATGACGTCGAGCAGGTCCGCGCGCGTCGCGCGGAAGCGGATGCGCCAGTGCACGGTTTCAGCCGTCTTCGCGCAAGTCGCGCAGCGGTAAACGTTGACGAACGCTGTTGTCGCCAGCACTTCCTGAACAACCTCGTCCGCGCGCGCCTCTTCGATGATCACCGGCGCAAAGAATCCGAGCACGCCGTTGGCAACGAGCGCGGATTCCGCCGGCGCGTCCAGCTCGGCTTCGAATACGGTGTCGCCCGGAAGCAGCAGCTCACGCAATGGATAGCGGCCAGCCGTGGCCACCGGCAACGTGGCCGTGCTGGCCGAGATTGCGGCAACGCGACCGAGACCGAAGGGCCCGATCGACGCTTCCGGTTCGAGCTGCAGCGCCCGCCACAATCGCTGCGGCAACCCGACCCAGTGGCGTTCGAGCGCGATGCCGGCGCCGCCGCCGACCTGCAG
>DASRTK010000051.1:0-3669 GCA_035655975.1 Rudaea sp. | reverse complement strand
GCCCTGAGTTCAGCGCGACGAGGTTAAGCTGCTCTCCGCGAACCGCGAGGATTGCAGCATGCAGTCACAGCGATTGATTCCGGTGCCGGCGCTGGCCGACAACTACATCTGGTTGTTGGCCAGGGCCGACCGCTGCCTGATTGTCGATCCCGGCGAAGCGCCACCGGTGCTGGCGGCACTGCAGAACGAGCGGCTGACGCCGACGACGATCCTGCTGACGCATCATCATCCGGATCACATCGCCGGCGTCGCCGGATTGCTTGCGGCGTATACGGGGCTGCCGGTGATCGCGCCGCACGACGAGCGCATCGCGACCGCAACGCGACGCGTTGGCGACGGCGAACGGGTGCGCATCGATGTGCCGCACGCGGACTTCGAAGTCATCGAGATTCCTGGCCACACGCGCAGCCATATCGCCTTCTTCGGCGCCGGCGTCGTGTTTGCCGGCGACACATTGTTCAGCGTCGGCTGCGGCCGCATGTTCGAGGGCACGCCGCCGGTCATGCTCGCATCGCTCGATCGCCTCTCTCTACTGCCTGGCGAAACGCTGCTGTGCTGCGGTCACGAATACACGCTGGCCAACTGCGCGTTTGCGCTGAGCGTCGATGCCGGCAACGCCGATCTGCAGGAGCGCGCCGAACAGGCGCGAAGGTTGCGCGCCCGCAGCGAACCAACCGTGCCGGTGGCTCTCGAACTCGAGCGCGTGACGAATCCGTTCCTGCGCGTCGACGCGCCGGCGATTCGCGCGAGCTGCGCGCGCGCAATCGGTGAGGCTGCGGCAGAAGACCGCGTTGCGCGCTTTGCCTGGTTGCGGCGCGAGAAGGACGGATTCCGCGCTCCGGCGTAAGCGCCATTCTTTAGCCCCTCCCCCTTGATGGGGGAGGGGTTGGGGAGAGGGTGACGGGACTGCAACAGCGCAAGAAGGTGGTCTTGCTTAGCGGGCGCCTTTGGCGCCTACCCCTCTCCCGCCGCGCTGCGCGCGGCGACCTCTCCCACAAGGGGAGAGGTGAAGACTGACAGACTCGCGGCAGAACGTTGTTCGCCGTTAGCGCAAACCTTCCAGCGCCGGCGCGAGCACCGTCCAGACCGTCTCGAGCACGCGCGGCTCGGCCACAGCAAGCGGATGCAGGCCATCGTCCTGCATCAGCTTGGGGTCGGTTGCGACGCCTTCGAGCAGGAACGGGACCAATGGCGCATTGAATTCGCGGGCAATGTCCCGATACATGTTGCGCAACCCGTCGCGATATTGCGGGCCATAGTTGACCGGCAGTTCGATGCCGATCAGCACGAGTTTGGCGCCGGCATCACGGCAGGCCTTCAGAATGCGTTGCAGGTTCGCGCGAATTTCCTCGACCGCCAGACCGCGCAGCCCATCATTGGCGCCGAGTTCGACGAGGACCAGCGCCGGTGCGTTGTCGGCGAGCAGTTTTGGCAGACGGGCGAGGCCGCCGGCAGTCGTCTCGCCGCTGATGCTGGCGTTGACGACGCGGTATCGACGTTGCGGAGTCTGCTGCTGCAGGCGATGGTCGAGCAGCGTGACCCAGCCGGATTCGGGCGCGATGTGATACGCGGCCGATAGCGAATCGCCGAGCACGAGAATCGATCGCCCAGGCGCCGAAGAGTCCGGCGCAGCGGATGCAAGACCGGGGAAAACGAGCAGTAGACACAGGATCAGATAGCGCATGAGCACCGACGTCAAGATACAGATCAGCGCCACCGATGTTAGCAAGAATGTGCTCGGACCTGACGGCCGCATCGATATCCTCGATGGCGTCAGCCTCGATGTGCGCGAAGGTGCCAGTCTGGCGATCGTCGGCGCATCGGGCTCGGGCAAGACGACGTTGCTGGCGTTGCTCGCCGGACTCGACACGCCGACTCGCGGCGAGATCACGCTGGCAGGCCTGCGCGTCGACACGCTCGGCGAGGAACAGCGCGCCGCCCTGCGACGCCGTCATGTCGGCTTCGTGTTCCAGTCGTTTCATCTGCTGCCGGCGATGAATGCCGAGGAGAACGTCATGCTGCCGCTGGAACTTGCCGGACGCGACGATGCGCGAGCGCTGGCCGAAGCCGCGCTCGTGGATGTCGGCCTGGCAGCGCGCCGGCATCACTACCCGCACCAGCTGTCCGGCGGAGAACAGCAGCGCGTGGCGCTTGCGCGCGCGTTCGTGCACCGGCCGACGATCCTGTTCGCCGACGAGCCGACCGGCAATCTCGACCAGCGCACCGGACAGGCCGTTGGTGACCTGCTATTCGAACTGAACCGTGCCAATTCGACGACGCTCGTGCTCGTCACGCACGATCCGAAACTTGCCGAACGCTGCGGCGCCGTGGCGCGCCTGGACAACGGTCGCCTCCAGGCCCGCGCATGAAGCCGCTGACCTTTGCCTGGCGCACGCTGCGCCGCGAATGGCGTTATGGCGAGCTCGCGATGCTCGCTGTCGCACTGCTGCTCGCGGTCGCCGCGCTTGGCGCCGTCGCGACACTCGGCCAGCGCGTCGAGCGCGGCATCCTGGCGTCGGCAACCGAGCTGATCGGCGGCGACCTTGGCCTGAGCACGCGCGCGCCGTTGCCGCCGGAACTCGCTGCCGAGGCGACGCGGTTGGGCTTGCGCAGCAGCATGACCGCGGACTTTCCGAGCGTCCTCTTCGCCAACGGCAAGAGCCAGCTGGCCGACGTGCGCGCGGCCGACGCGGCGTATCCGCTGCGCGGCAAGCTGCTCGTGCGCGATGCCGGCGGCGCCGAAAGCGACGCGCATTCTCCACCGGCCGGCCAGGTTTATGCCGAACAGCGCCTGCTTGCGGCGCTCGACCTGAAGCCCGGCGACACGCTGCCGGTCGGCGATCTGACGTTGCGCATCGCCGGCGAGATCGCACGCGAGCCGGACGGCGGCGAACTGTTCGCGCTCGCGCCGCGCCTGCTGATGAGCTTGCAGGACGCGCGCGCCAGCGGCCTGCTCGGCGTAGGCAGCCGTGCGCGCAATCGCCTGATGACGGCCGGCGATGATGCGGCAATTTCCACATTTACTACTTTCCTGAAAGCGCACAAGCCCGACGGCGCCGAACTGATCACGGTCCAGCAATCGCAACAGAACCTGCGCAGCGCGTTCGAGCGCGGCGAGGCGTTCCTGCGCCTGGCGGCGCTGCTCGCGGCGCTGCTGTCCGGCATCGCCGTCGCCCTCGCGGCCGGGCGTTACGCGCGTCGCAAGACCGACGAGGTCGCGTTGCTGCGCTGTCTCGGCGCAAGCGCGAGCGAAGTGCTCGCCGCGACCGGCTTCACGCTCGTGCTGCTCGCACTGCCGGCATGCCTGCTCGGCGCGATGCTCGGGCTCGGATTGCAGGAACTGGTTTTTGCGTTCGCCCGCGATTTGCTTCCGGGCACGGTCGCGAAGACACCGCTGATGCCGACCTTCGCCGCGTTCGCCGTCGGTCTTGCCGTGCTGTTCGGGTTTGCGCTGCCGCCGCTGCTGCGCCTGCGCGAAGTGCCGCCGGTGCGCGTATTCCAGCGTGCGGTCGGCGCGCGCGTGCGCCGTTTCGATGCACTTTACCTGCTACCCGTCGTGCTCGGTGCCGGGCTGATCTGGTTCGAGAGCGATTCGCTCGCGCTGGCCGGCGTGCTGTCGGCAAGCCTGGCCGGCGTCGGTCTGTTCGCGTTGATCCTTGGCATCGTGTC
>DASRTK010000050.1:0-3808 GCA_035655975.1 Rudaea sp. | reverse complement strand
CGCTCCCGGCAACCCGGCCGAAGATGCGGCACTGGACGCTTATTCGCGCGTCGTTTCCTCGGTCTACGAGGTGGCTGCCGCGGCGGTCGTCGCGATCGAAGTGCGCCATGACGCGCGCTCGCGCGGCGGTGCCGGCTCCGGATTCCTGTTCACGCCGGATGGGCTGATTCTGACCAACTCCCACGTCGTGCAGCGCGCGAAGCAGGTCATCGTGCACACGGCGGCGGGGCAGGCGATCGACGCCGACCTGATCGGCGACGATCCGCATACCGACGTGGCGCTGCTCAAAGTCGCCAGCGCCTCGCCGCTGCCGAGCATCGAGCTTGGATCGGCCCGCGGCATCCGCGTCGGGCAGCTCGTCGTCGCGATCGGCAATCCGCTCGGCTATGCCTCGACCGTGACCGCCGGCGTCATCAGCGCGCTCGGGCGTGGCCTGCGTTCGACGACGGGCCGGCTCATGGATGACGTGATCCAGACCGATGCTGCGCTGAACCCCGGCAATTCCGGTGGCCCGCTGCTCGATGCGCACGGCCGCGCGATCGGCGTCAACACCGCGATCATCGCCGGCGCGCAGGGTATTTGCTTTTCGACGTCGATCGATGCGGCGCAGCGGGTTGCCGTGCAACTTCTGCGGCATGGGCGCGTGCGCCGCGCGTCGCTCGGAGTGGCGGCGCAGAACATGGCCCTGCAACGCCGCGTCGCGCGCTTCTTCAACCTCGAGCAGGCATCGGCGGTGCGTGTCATCGAAGTCACGCGCGACAGTCCGGCGTCGCGCGCCGGCATCGAATCCGGCGACCTGATCGTGCAGCTCGACGGCAACGCCTGCGAATCGCTCGATGATCTGCATCGCCTGCTGACCGAAGAGCGGATCGGCGCTCCGGTTCACATCTCCGTGGTACGCGGCAATCGGCGCATCGAGCTCGAACTCGTTCCGATCGAACTCCAAGGCTGAGCTCCGCCTGGGGGATATTTCCCGGTCAGGCGGCAGCGGCAGGATTCAACCGGTCGCGTCGACGCAGTTCCTTGAACGAAATCATTCGCCGGCTGCTCTCGTCCCACAGCACCAGGCGCACGCATTTGAAGCTGTTCCACAGCGTCAGGCGCCCAAGGTCACGCAGTTCGGGGTAGTCGCGCAGCACCCGGGGCAGGCGATAGTACGGAATCTGGCTCGACAGGTGATGCACGTGGTGCACGCCGATGTTGGCGGTGAACCATTTCAGGACCGGCGGCAAATCGTAATGCGAACTGCCGTGCAGCGCGGCCTCGTGCACGTTCCAGGCGCTAGCGTAGTCCCAGTAGGTGCGGTCGTACTGGTGCTGCACGTAGAACAGCCACACGCCGGCGGCGGCGCCCAGCAGCAGGATCGGCGCGTGAATCAGGAAAAACGCAGCCGGACCGACTGCCCAGATCAGCGTCGAGGCGACAGCGGCAACCGCGACATTCGTTGCCATCGTGCTGATCCAGGGCCGCCAGCCGCTGTGCGTGAATCCGGCCGGAAAGCGATTCTGCAGGACGAAAAGAAAAAACGGGCCGATACCGAACATGACGATCGGGTGGCGGTAGGCGCGATAGCGCAGGCGTGTCCAGCGCGACCGCGCTTCGTATTCGGCAACCGTGATTGTATCGACATCGCCGACACCGCGCTTGCTGAGATTCCCGGACGTCGCATGATGAATCGAGTGCGTGTAGCGCCAGTGATCGTACGGCGTCACCGTGAAGATGCTGAGCGCGCGCCCGACCCAGTCGTTGACGCGGCGGCTGGCAAAGAACGCGCGATGGCCGCAATCGTGCTGGATCAGGAACAGGCGGATCAGCAGACCGGCCGCGGGCACGAGCAATAGTGCGTACAGCCACACATGCCCGTTCGCCAGTGCCCAGTACATCAGGAACCATGCCGCGGCGAAAGGGACTACCGTGATCGCAAGCTCATATGCGCTGCGAGCGGCATTCGGCGTGCGATAGCGGCTGAGTGTCCTTCTCCAGCGCGACGCGTCGACCGTGGGCGTTGCTCGCCCGTCGGCAGGGTTGTTCATTCGAATTCACCAGGTAAAAGTGGAGAGACGCCGCGGCTCCTGTGACGACAGAGGCAGCGGTCGAGGTTGGAAGGTAAACGGGAGCGTCGCATTGCGTCCGTCACGATTGTGCCGCAACGGCCATGCAAGCATACGCGAGAGCGCGTTAATTTGCGCCGAAATGCACGCGCAGAGGATGCACGCCCGGCGTAGTCGCGCGCGATGGAATGGGGCACGGAGGTTGGCGCGGTGTCGAACATTCGGGTCTGCTGCGACAAATCCGGTTGATGGAAAGCTGGTCGCGAGCGCCAGAAATCCAAGCCTCGTCTTCTCGCCAGGGCAATGGTCCGCCGGCCCAAAGTGCGGCACTTTGGGCCGGTCGGGTAGGGCGTCGCCACGCGTCAAGCCCCCGTCGTGTCACTCTTGGGTAGTGCGTCTCGGCCCGTTGCGGGAGCATGGCGAGGAAGGGACGCGTCCGTCTGTACGTTACCGCACATAAGAAAGTGCAAGTTGGCGCAGGTCAGCTTGCGACGGCTGCCCGCGTCATGACGCGTTGCGAAACGTGACCTTTCGAACATGGCCAGACCTTCGTCGCGACCGGTTCCGTACTACCCAGGCGCGCTACGCGCACTCGCCGTTCATGACAACGTTCAACCGCAATGCGCGAGGCGGTCGGCGGTTGAATGTGCGCTATGCGCTTCGGCCAGCCGCCATGTGCGCACGCGCTGTATGTCATATCCCGTCCAGCGCGACCTGAAGGTTTGTCGATCGTACGTGCCATCCATTGCTACGCTGCGGCCATCGAGCATGAATTCGACGGACTCGCCCTGGTGCGGAAGACCGGTGGCGCTGGTTACCCATTGGGCGGACATGTTCAGCTCCTGAGGCGAACTCGATCGAGAATGCAGCGACGTGTGCATTGGCCAGTCAGTTCGTATTCACATCATGCATGAGCGCGGTTGCGGACTCTGTGCGCAGGCGAACACAGGGCCCGAGTCAGGTGTTCCTGCGAGAAAAAAGATGCGTCCGCCGCACGCGTCGCGTCGGCGCGCTCACCTTGCGCGTCGAAACTGATCGATGGTGCTTCCGTCAGTCCGCAGTGCAGATCGTCCGCGCCGCTGCGTTGCCGGCGCGTGCTTCTGGAGTTGCCTGCGAAGGAGGCGACAAGCATGGGTGTTGCGGCGAAGGTTCGGCGAGAGAGGCCCGGTCGGACCAGAGGGGGAGTCTCTGGGCGCCCCGACCGGGAGTCCTGCTCGGTACCGGCGCCGAGGCGCTGCCCCCAGCTCCTGGCGCTAGTCTTTCATCGGCGCGTCGCGAAGTCTGTGCCAATCTCGCAGCGTCTTCCGTACGCTGTCGAACACAACGCCATTTGTGTACGCTGGCGAACATACGTGCACCTATTTTGCTTTTATATTGTCCAAGCTAACGCGAGGACAGTTCATGGCGGTGTCGACAAAAAAGCAGGCGGTGCGCAAGAAATCGAAGACGGCCGTGGCCGATTCCAACGATCCGCTCCAAAACCATCTGCTGCGCGCTTTGCCGGCGCCCGAAGCGGAGCGCCTGTTGCTGCATCTCGAATTCGTGCCGATGCCGCTGGGCAGCGTGTTGTACGAGTCGGGCAGTCAGTTGCGTTACGTCTATTTCCCGACGACCTCGATCATTTCGCTGCTCTATGTCATGGAGGATGGCGCGTCGGCGGAGATCGCCGTGGTCGGCAACGAGGGCATGGTTGGTGTCGCGCTGTTCATGGGCGGCGAGACAACCCCGAGCCGCGCCGTGGTGCAGAGCGCCGGTCA
>DASRTK010000049.1:0-4780 GCA_035655975.1 Rudaea sp. | reverse complement strand
TCGCCAAGCTCATGAAGGCCGACCGCGACGCGAACTTCATCGAGAAAAATGCCGATGGGCTCACCGTGAACCGGTGGCTCTCGACCGGCATGCTCGCCGCCTCCGCCAGCAGCAACGAAGTGGGATACCTGACCCACAAAGTGATGCGCAGCCTCGGCGTTTTAGCCTTCGACAATCAAGCGAGGGTCTGACACGGCCCGACGGTGGCAGGTCTTGCCCCGACGTTTGGCCGAGGAGCGATGACGAATCACTGGGTCGACATCAAGAATGCCGACATAGTGCTGATCATGGGCGGCAATGCCGCCGAAGCGCATCCGTGCGGGTTCAAGTGGGTTACCGAAGCCAAGGCCCATAACAAGGCCAAGCTGATCGTCGTCGATCCGCGCTTCACGCGCTCGGCCTCGGTCGCCGATGTCTATGCGCCGATCCGTACCGGCACCGACATCGCCTTCCTCGGCGGGCTTATCAGTTACCTGCTCGCGAACGACAAGATTCAGAAGGAGTACGTGCAGAACTACACCGACTTCACGTTCATCGTGAAGGAGGAGTACACGTTCACCGAGGGTATCTACTCCGGCTACAACGCCGAAAAGCGCAGCTACGACAAGTCGAGCTGGGATTACGAGGTCGGCGAAGACGGCTTCGTCAAGACCGATCCGACGCTCGCGCATCCGCACTGCGTCTACAACCTGCTCAAGACGCACTACTCGCGCTACACGCCGGAAATGGTCGAGAGCGTCTGCGGCACGCCGAAGGACAAATTCCTGCAAGTTGCCGAACTGATCGCGTCGACGTCGACGCCGACGCGGGCGATGACGATCCTTTATGCGCTGGGCTGGACCCAGCATTCGGTCGGCTCGCAGATGATCCGCTGCGGCGCGATGGTGCAACTTCTGCTCGGCAACATCGGCATATCCGGCGGCGGCATGAACGCGCTGCGCGGCCATTCGAACATCCAGGGCCTGACCGATCTGGGACTGATGTCGAACCTCCTGCCCGGCTACATGACCCTGCCCGGCGAGAAGGAACAGGACTACGACAAGTACATCGCCGCGCGCGCGTCGAAGCCGTTGCGTGCCAACCAGCTGAGTTACTGGCAGAACTACGGCAAGTTCTTCGTCAGCTTCATGAAGTCGTGGTGGGGCGACAATGCAACGGCCGAGAACCACTGGGGCTACGATTACCTGCCCAAGCTCGACAAGCCATACGACATGCTGCAGGCGTTCGAGCTGATGGGCCAGGGCAAGGTCAACGGCTTCATCTGCCAAGGCTTCAATCCGCTGGCCGCGGCGCCGAACAAGGCGAAGATGGACGGCTGCCTGGCCAAGCTGAAATTCCTCGTCATCATGGATCCGCTGGCGACCGAGACTTCCGAGTTCTGGCGCAACTTCGGCGAACACAACAACGTCGATTCGTCGAAGATCCAGACCGAAGTGTTCCGCCTGCCGACGACCTGCTTTGCCGAAGAGGACGGCTCGCTGACCAACTCCGGACGCTGGCTGCAGTGGCACTGGAAAGGCGCCAATCCGCCCGGTGAGGCGCGCAGCGATCTGGAGATCATGGCCGGCCTGTTCACGCGCATGCGCGCGCTGTACCAGAAGGACGGCGGCGCTTTCCCGGATCCGATCGTCAAGCTGACCTGGGCCTACGCGCAGCCGCAGAGTCCGCGCGCCGAGGAACTGGCGCGGGAATATTCCGGCAAAGCGATCAAGGACGTCCTCGATCCGAAAGATGCGACCAAGGTCATCCGCAAGGGCGGCGAGCAGCTCGCCGGTTTCGCCGAGCTGCGCGACGATGGCAGCACGTCAAGCGGCTGCTGGATCTTCTGCGGCTCGTGGGGACCGACCGGGAACCTGATGGCGCGGCGCGACAACTCCGATCCGACCGGCATCGGCCAGACCTTGAACTGGGCGTGGTCGTGGCCGGCCAACCGCCGCATTCTGTACAACCGCGCATCGTGCGATCCGAACGGCAAGCCGTTCAATCCGGCGCGCAAGCTGGTCTCATGGAACGGCACCGCCTGGGGCGGCGCCGACGTGCCGGACTTCAAGGCCGACGAGGATCCGACCCACGGCATGGGTCCGTTCATCATGAATGCCGAAGGCGTCGCGCGCTTCTTCGCCAAGGCGGGCATGGCCGAGGGGCCGTTCCCGGAACATTACGAGCCGTTCGAAACACCGCTCGCCAACAATCCGTTGAACCCGAAACAGCCGCAAGCAATCAGCAACCCGGCCGCGCGTGTCTTCAAGGACGACCGCGAAGCGTTCGGCAAGGTCGAGAACTTCCCCCACGTTGCGACGACCTATCGGCTTACCGAGCATTTCCACTACTGGACCAAGCACGTTCGGCTCAACGCGATCGTGCAGCCCGAGCAGTTCGTGGAAATCGGCGAAGGGCTGGCGAAGGAAATCGGCGTCGGCGCCGGCGATCGGGTGAAGGTAAGCTCGAACCGCGGCCACATCACCGCGGTCGCGGTCGTGACCAAGCGCATCAAGGCACTGCAGGTCGAAGGCAAGACGCTGCACACCGTCGGCATCCCGATCCACTGGGGATTCACCGGCGTCGCGAAGGCCGGATTCCTGGCCAACACCTTGACTCCGGTCGTCGGCGACGGCAATTCGCAGACGCCTGAGTTCAAGTCGTTCCTGGTCAAGGTCGAGAAGGCATAGGAGGCGGACATGGCGCTGCAATCGCTCGACATCATCCGCCGCTCGGCCACGACGACTCATTCGCCAAATGTGCGAGCTGAAGCGACGACCGAAGTCGCCAAGCTGATCGACGTCTCCAAGTGCATCGGCTGCAAGGCCTGTCAGGTCGCCTGCATGGAATGGAACGACCTGCGCGACGAGGTCGGCACGAACATCGGCGCATACCAGAACCCGCACGACCTGAGCGAGAACTCGTGGACGCTGATGCGCTTCGCGGAATACGAGAACCCGAAAGGCGATCTGGAATGGCTGATCCGCAAGGACGGCTGTATGCATTGCGCCGATCCGGGCTGCCTGAAAGCCTGCCCGTCGCCCGGCGCGATCGTGCAGTACGCGAACGGCATCGTCGACTTCCACGAGGAGAACTGCATCGGCTGCGGCTACTGCATCGCTGGCTGCCCATTCAACGTGCCGCGCCTGTCCAAGCGCGACAAGAAGGCCTACAAGTGCACGTTGTGTTCCGACCGCGTTTCGGTCGGCCTGGAACCTGCGTGCGTAAAGGCCTGCCCGACCGGGGCGATCGTGTTCGGCACCAAGGACGACATGAAAGACCACGCCGAGGAGCGCATCGCCGACCTCAAGTCGCGCGGCTTCGACCAAGCCGGCTTGTACGATCCGGAAGGCGTCGGCGGCACACACGTGATGTACGTGCTGCACCACGCCGACAAACCCGAAATCTACTGCGACCTGCCGGCCAATCCGCGTATCAGCCCGATGGTGCGGCTGTGGAAGGGCGCGGCCAAGCCGCTCGCCCTGGGCGTGATGGCGTTGACCGCGCTGGCCGGATTCCTTCATTACATCCGGGTCGGCCGCAACGAGACGCGAGCGAGCGACGAGGCCGCCGCGCAGCGCGAGATGGAGAAGGCGCATGAGTGAAGAAACCGACCGCCGCGACACGATCGTCCGCTACAGCGCAGGCGATCGCACGAACCACTGGGTCGTCGCGATCTGCTTCGTGCTGCTCGCGCTGTCCGGATTGGCGCTGTTCCATCCGGCGATGTTCTGGCTAAGCAACCTGTTCGGCGGCGGAACCTGGACACGCATCCTGCACCCGTTTATCGGCATCGTCATGTTCGTCGCGTTCATACTGCTGATCATGCGTCTGTGGAGCGACAACCGCATGAGCGATCGCGACTGGCAGTGGCTGAAGCAGTGGCGCGACGTCGTCAACAATCGCGAGGAGAACGTGCCCGAAGTCGGCCGCTACAACGGGGGGCAGAAACTGCTGTTCTTCGTGCTCGTGATCTGCATGTTCGGTCTGTTGCTGTCCGGCTTTGCGATCTGGCGTCCGTACTTCGCACCCTATTTCCCGGTCGGCCTCGCGCGTTTGGCGGCCACCGTGCACGCGATCTGCGCGTTCGCGATGATCTGCGCGATCATCATCCATGTTTACGCCGGCATCTGGGTCAAGGGCTCGGTTGAGGCAATGACGCGCGGCACCGTGACGCCGGGCTGGGCGTGGAAGCATCATCGCGCGTGGTTCCGCGATGTTATCCGGCGGGGCCAGTAGGGCCTTGTGCGACTAGAACTTGATCGACTTGAAATACTACCGTCATTGCCGCGAAAGCGGGAATCCATGTTGATCTTGCTTCCTTGATGCAAAAGCAAAATGGATTCCCGCTTTCGCGGGAATGACGCCTCAGATTGGATCCCCTCTTCAGGCCAACCGCCCCCTTGCAACGCATACTTCAGCCCGGCCAGATCGAGGCCCTGGCCCAGCGATCGATTCCCCGCGTCCGCCTGCCCAAGCCGTCGGAGGTTTTCCTGTCGCGCGCGGTGCGGCTGCGCGAACTCGCCGCCGGCAACGCGATCGGCGACTACCTGCGTCTGATGGCCACGCTGGTCGAAGCGCAGCACGTTGAACTCATCGAGCGTGCAAGGATGGACGCAAATGTCCCGGATGCCGCCCAGCTCGCCCTCGCAAGGGAGCATGGCATGCCCTTGTGGCAGGCAGCCGGTCGACGGCGCGAGCGCAGCTGGCGTGACCTGCTCAATCGGCTGTGCGTCACCGTTGCCGGCGCGAAGGGTTTTCCGGCGAGCGTCGCTGCAACCTGCGAACGAATCGCACGCGC
>DASRTK010000048.1:0-2754 GCA_035655975.1 Rudaea sp. | reverse complement strand
TCACCCTTGATCGTAGAGTCGATCGCAACGCTCTTCGCCTTCAGCATCTTCGCGATGAAAGCCTTGTCGTCGTCGATGAACAATGCCGGCTCGCCGGTCGGCGGAATCGTCGCCTTCATGCGTTGTGCCGGTGCGTCGTCGAAACGCACCGGCAGCGTCGCACAGCCCTTGCTGCAGTCGAACTTCGCGTTGTCGAGCAGCAGGTAGACGCTCTGCCCCCACTGCGGATGCTGGCGCAACACGAGCCGGATGCGCTCGGCATCCTTCGCGCTGGCGGCCGACTTCAAGGGCTCCTTGCTTTCGATCGCCGCCGTGTATTGCGTGCCGCCGGCTTCCGGTGTCGCGGCGTAGGCCCACAGCCGTGCGAGGCGGCGCGAGTCGCGCTGGGCCACGCCTTTTGCGCGCACGTCGTCGAGCGTCTGCTTGACTGTCGCAGCCGCCGCACTCGCCGGATATTTCTTGACGATCTCCTCACCGAGCGACGTCGCCAGATCCCAACTCTGGCTCGCGCGCATCTGCTCGTAGAGCGCCAGCTCCTTCGCGGCTTTCGCATCGACTGCGGCTTGCGTCGCTTGTGCGTTCTGCGCAGGCGGCGGCGCTGTTCCGCTCGAGCAGGCGGCGAGCACCGCAGCCAGTATGGCCAGGCTGGCCGAGCGAAGTTCAAGTCGCGTCATGGTTGTCGTGTCCGTCGAATATTCCACGAGCCAGATTATGCCAGCACCGGTGTCCCAGCACTCGCGCACGCGGCGCGTCCATTGCCCGGGCCGCTTGCCGGCGTCGCGCGGGCGCCCCACACCGGTCAGCGGCATGGATCGCGCCCGAGATTGTGCTCGTAGGCCGACACCACTTCATCGTGCTCGTGGCCCGCTCGCCCGGCCGAACCGGCGCGCTGGATTTCGTGGCACGCGTCCTCGCGCGCGATGCGCTGGGCGCTGACACTGACTGTCGCGCTGCTGCCGCGTCCTGCACCCTTGCCATGCACTGAAGCGCCAGCGCTGTGCGCATTGCCAGCCGGTATCGAGTGTGGACATGACCCATGCCGGTAGAACAGCTGCCCGTCGGCTGCCCGGCATTCGTACGAGACCGGCGCCGCTTCACGCCGCTCGCCGGAACGGGTGCGCGCCGCGCTTCGCGCCGGTCGCGCGGTTTCATCATGATCGATCGCGTATTGCGGCGAAGGTGCAACTGCCGGTGCCGGTGCGATGTCGATGACCGTTGCCCGCTGCCCGTCCGGGCACGGCTGCGACTGATAGGCGACGTCGCCCTGCGCGCCGGTGCATTTGTATACCGATGCGGCGCGCACGCCGCCGGCCATGCCGAGCAGCAGCAGGATCAGCAGCCATTCGTACCAGCGCGTGGTCCGGCCGGTCGGCTGCCATTGCGTGTGATTGTCATCCGTCTTTTGCATTGCCGTCGCCCCTGCTGATGGTGACGGCATCGTCGCTGCGGCGGCGGCGGCGGACTATCGGCAATGGCTGCGGCGCCACGTAGGAAATTTCCGATAGCGCGCAGGGTGGGCCTTGGCCCACCGTCTTGTTGGGCCTTGACCCACCGTCTTTTGTTGAGCGTAAACGTAGAGCGGTGGTCCGAGGCCCACCCTACGGGTGTTCGGCCTCGCTGTGCTGGCGCTCGCGCCGCAACAGGTAGATGCCGCTGGCGATGATCACGCCGGCGCCGGTCAGCGTGATCGCGTCCGGCAACGTGTTCCACAGCACGCGATCCAGGATGATTCCCCAGATCAGCGCCGTGTATTCGAGCGGCGCGATGCGCGAGGCGGCCGCGCGCCGGAACGCATCGGTGATTGCGTACTGGCCGACCGCCCCGGTCACCGCCAGGGCGACGATCACGCCCCAGTCCTCCGATCGAATAGACACCCAGTCGTGCCAGGCGAGCGCGGTCGCGAACACGCTCATCATCAGCAGCATCCAGAACACCATGGCCTGGGTCGAATCGCTGCGGCCGAGCACGCGCACGGCAATTGCCGAGATCGAATACCCGGTCGCCGAGACGAGCACGGCCAGGCCGGCCAGGGTCAGCACGCCGGCGCCGGTCGGCCGCAGCACGATCAAGGTGCCGCAGAAGCCGATAAAGATCGCGGTCCAGCCGCGCCAGTCGACGCGTTCGCCGAGCACGAGGGCGGCCAATGCCGTGATCATCAGCGGCGCAACGAAGAACAACGAGTACGTTTCGGCCAGCGGCAGCGTGCGCAGCGCGTAGGCGAACGCCGCAATCATGACGATCGATACCAGGCCGCGCAGCACATGCAGCGGCCAGCGCACACGCAGCAACTGGCGCGGGCCGCCGTCGACGAGCACCCACAGCGTGACCAGCGGCAGCGACGACAGGCCGCGCAACGCCGCGACCTGCATCGAAGGGTAGTTCGGGGTCAGCGTCTTCAGCGCCGCATCCATCAGCGAGAACGTGGCGACGGCGAGCAGCATCGACAGCATGCCGCGCAGGTTTTGGTTGGCTGGCATCGACGAACTCGTGGACAGCGGTGCGCGAGTTTAATGCATCGTCGGCGCAAACCGCTTTCCCTTCTCCCAGCGGGAGAAGGTGGCGCGCAGCGCCGGCCTCCCTCGGCCATCCATGGCCTACGAGGCACTTGGGCTCCTGCCCATCGGATGAGGGTCGGGTCATTTATCGACGTTGCTGCAGGCCCCGACCCTCACCCCTGCCCCTCTCCCGCTGGGAGAGGGGTTCAATAAATAGACGGTCATGTGACGGGCCAGCAAGGCACAACGTAGACTGCGC
>DASRTK010000047.1:0-3966 GCA_035655975.1 Rudaea sp. | reverse complement strand
CGTGAACTCTTCCATCGCGATCTGCACCAGGCCCGGATGCGCGATCCAGCCACCGTCGAAGCCGTCGTTCGCGTCGCGCTTCTTGTCGTGGCGCACGCCGGCCAGCGCCTTTTCGTTCGCCGCGGCATCGTTCTTGATCGGGATCAGCGCGGCCATGCCGCCGATCGCCGGCGCGCCGCGCTTGTGGCAGGCCTTGACCAGCGCGAGCGCGTACGAGCGCATGAACGGCACTTCCATGTTGATCGCGACGCGATTGGCCAGGCAGAAGCCGGGCTTGTTCCGGAATTTCTTGATCGCGCTGAAGATGTAGTCCCAACGGCCGGCGTTGAGTCCGGCCGAGTGCTCGCGCAGTTCGTACAGGATTTCTTCCATCTCGAACGTCGCCAGGATCGTCTCGAGCAGCACGGTCGCCTTGATCGTGCCCTGCGGAATGCCGAGTTCTTTCTGCGCCATCACGAAGATGTCGTTCCACAGCCGCGCCTCGCGATGGTTCTCGAGCTTGGGCAGGTAATAGAACGGCCCGGCGCCGCGCGCGATCTGCTCCTTCGCGTTGTGGAAGAACACCAGCGCAAAATCGAAGATGCCGCCGGAGACGCGCTGGCCGTCGACGGTGACGTGCTTTTCGTCGAGGTGCCAGCCGCGCGGGCGGATCTGCAGGGTCGCGATGCGCTCGTTGAGTTTGTATACTTTTCCCGCTTCGTTCGTGAAGCTGATCGTCCCGCGGATCGCGTCGAACAGGTTCACCTGGCCCTGGATCTGGTTGAGCCAGTTCGGGCTGTTCGAATCCTCGAAGTCGGTCATGTACGAGTCGGCGCCGGAGTTGAACGCGTTGATGATCATCTTGCGTTCGACCGGCCCGGTGATCTCGACGCGGCGGCATTCCAGCGCCTTGGGCAGCGGCGCGATCTTCCAGTCACCGTCGCGGACCGCCTGGGTCTCGGCCAGGAAGTCCGGCATCTGGCCGGCGTCGATGCGCGACTGGCGCTCGACGCGGGCCTTTAGGAGTTCCTGTCGCCGCGCGTCGAATGCACGGTGCAGCTTCGCCACGAACGCCAAGGCCTCGGCAGTCAGGATCTCGTCGAATCGTGGGTGCATCGGCGCGTTGATCGCAACGCCCGGCGGCAGGGAAGAGTTCATCGGGGGCTCCTGGATGCATGCAAAGGCGGGCCGCGGAAAAATCGTCGAGGCATGATGGAAGTATAGGCGCGCGCTCGGAGATTTCCACGCAGGACGATGATCGTCCTCGACGCTGCGTCGTGCCGGCAGGACAATCGCCCCGGATTCATCGCCGCGCAATAGGCGTGCGACAATAATCCGCGCTCGAACGTCTTGATCCGGAAGGCAAGGGACAGGATGGAGCCTGTGCGCAAGCGCGCAACAACCGTGTCAGGAACAGAAGGATTCGCCCATGTTTGCACGCACACGTCTGCTGGCAGCCGCTCTCGCTCTGCTGACACTTCTGTCACTCGCCGGCTGCGCGAGCCAGAAGTGCACCCCGGCCAACTGCGCGGACGATGCGGCGATAACAGCCCGAATCGAAGCGGCATTGCGCGCGAACGCGGCAATCGCGAGCTGGGACATCCGGGTGCAAACCATTAATCACACGGTCTATTTGTACGGCATTGTCGATACGAATGTGCAACGCAGCTTCATCGAGGAAACCGCGCATGAGGCGGCAGGCGTCGAGAAGGTCGTCAATTCGATATCGATCAAGGGCAGGTACTAGGGGACTGAAACGTTTGATTAGGAGCAGTTTGCGAGTCTCTGCCAGGATTGCCCCCATCCGCCTTCGGCACCTTCCCCCGCTTCGCAGGGGAAGGAAAGTCGCAAGGCATCACTCTGGAATCCTTCCCCCGCCTCGCAGGGGAAGGAAAGGCGCAAGGCATCACTCTGGAATCCTTCCCCAGCCTGCGGGGAAGGTGGCGGCAGCCGGAAGGGGGGGCTGCTTGCGAAGGCCTAAACGGGTTGCTGCGCCACCGATCACGGAAACTGGCCAAGCCGAAACGACGGCCCGCCTTCGCGGTTTCAAGTCAGACGCACCTCGCCATCGACGATCTCGATCGGAATCGGCGCAAGAGAATTGCCTCGCGCGGGACCGGCGAAGCAGCGCCCCGATTCGACATAGAAACAGGCGCCGTGCGCCGCGCAAATGATCTGGCCGGGCTCGAGAAGAAACCGCCCCGGCGCCCAGTCCAGGCGGCTGCCGGTATGCGGACATTCGTTGTAATAGGCGAACACGTTGGCACCCTGGCGCAGCAGGATCACCGAAGATACGCCGTCCTCGAATTCGGCATCGACGGCTGTCGCTCCACCGTCGGGAATCGCGTCGAGTTGGCATAACGTTTTTCTAACACTCATCGGAGTATCTAGCCCTTCCCGCACTTGTTTCACGCGCGACACACCCCCACCCTTGGGGCATTCTGCCATACGGAGAAAAGACGCCATGTTCTACTGGCGCTGGTTCAATCGTCCCCGACATCCGCTGACACGAGTCTTTCTCGGTGCGATCGGCGCGGTGTTGCTGGTCGGCGTGCTGGTGTTCGGTTTCTTTGCGCTCGTGGCATTTGCGTTCATCGGCAGCATCGTTGCAATCGTGCGCGCAGTCAGCCGCGCAAGTTCCGGCGCTGGCAGCGTTCCGCACCCGGCTGGCGCGATGGATCAGCGTGTCATCGAAGGCGAATTCGTCGTGCTGCGCAACGACGCAGCGCCGCTGAATCACTGACCTTGGCGTGCGAAAATTTTGGTGGGCCAAGGCCCACCCTCCGAGCCATGTAGGGTGGGCCTTGGCCCACCGTCGCATGCGAACGGCAATAAACGGATAGCGGCTATACCGCCCGCGCACTAATCTGCGCGTCAGGAGGTAACTGCCATGACTGCAATGCCGAAGAACCTAAAGATTGATCCACTCGACCGCGCGCTTGCGCTGATCGCCGATGCGGCCGACGCGCCGCCGCGTCTGAACGAACTGGCGCAGTCCGTTGGACTGAGCCCGAGCCACCTGCAGCGCGCATTCCGCAAGCGCTACGGTGTCAGCCCGGCCGAGTACGCGCAGTCGCTTAAGCTGAAGAACTTGAAGTCCGCGTTGCGTACCGCGCCGCGCGTCGCCGATGCGATCTACGATGCCGGTTACGGCTCCGGAAGCCGCGTCTACGAGAAGACCGGACAACTGCTCGGCATGACGCCGGCGAGCTACCGGCGCGGCGCCGCCGGCATCGCGCTGCGGTATACAACGCTGAAAACTCCACTTGGCCGCCTGCTGGTGGCTGCGACCGAACGCGGCATCTGCTCGATTGCGCTCGGCGGCGACGACGACACGCTGGTCGCCGGCCTGCGCGCAGAATTTCCACAGGCGTCGATCGAGCGCGTCGATGCCGGCCGCGACGACTGGCTCGCCGCGGTGATCGCACGCGTCAATGCGCAGATCGCGCATGAGCCATCAGCGGCCCCGTTGCCGCCGATCGACATTCGCGCGACGGCATTCCAGTGGCGCGTATGGCAGGCGTTGCAGCGCATTCCGCTCGGCGAGACACGCAGCTACTCCGACATTGCCGCGGAGATCGGCGCGCCGCGTTCGGTACGTGCAGTCGCGAATGCGTGCGGCCGCAATCGGCTTGCGATCGTCGTGCCATGTCATCGCGTGATCCGTGAAGACGGATCCCTCGGCGGCTATCGCTGGGGAGTGTCGCGCAAGCAGGCGTTGCTCGAGCGCGAGGCGAAGGCGAGCGCCTGAGAACTTTCCTGTGCCGAGACAGCCGCGTGAGCACGTCCCTCTCCCACCGGGACAGGGGCGGCGGTGAGGGTCGGTCCCCTATCGACGTCGATCAATACTCGACCCTCATCCGACGGGCAGGAGCCCTAGTGCCTCGAAGGCCATGGATGGCCGAGAGAGGCCGCCGCTTCGCGCCACCTTCTACCGGTGGGAGAAGGGAGAGCATTCCCTGCTGCCTCGGCCCGCAAGCGGCCCTC